>JBGTMF010000578.1:0-6924 GCA_041743795.1 Thermodesulfobacteriota bacterium
CGGGAGAGGATTCAAGGTGAGGGTTCAAACCCAATAGACGCCGCAAACCATTGTAAGAGATGGGGTGGCAGTGGTTGACCCATCTCATCCCCCTCACCCTGACCCTCTCCCATCCGGGAGAGGGGATCATTGCTTCTCGAGATCAAGCAATGGACCGTGGCCGCTTCTCCGACACTCCCGAAAGCCGTTCAGTTCGATGGCATCGGGAGTTGCCTCGGCGAAGCCGGCATAGTTCTCCACCTCGGTCGGTGTGGTAAGCTGCCGGCCGGGTTGCTCGCCCTCGATGACGAGGTGTTGCAGAATCGCACGCGCCTCGTACGGAGCCGCGGTGAGACCGGCCAAGACCCGGAACCGACGATGATCACGATTTGCTCCGGCACAGAAGGAGGACGACAATGGCTGCTGCAAACCCCCGCAAGAAGCGCGACAGTGGCGTACTCAGCCACATCGATGCGGCGGGCCGCGCCCGCATGGTCGACGTAGGCGAGAAGGATGTGACCGAACGCATGGCGGTGGCGACGGCGACGTTGGTGATGAAGCCGATGACGCTGCGTCGGATCAAGACTGGTAACGTCGCCAAGGGGGAGGTTCTTTCGGTTGCGCGAATCGCCGGCATCATGGCGGCAAAGCGGACACACGAGCTGATCCCGCTCTGCCACCCGCTGCCGATCCATATGGCATCGATCGATTTCCGCGCCCGGAAGAGCGGTCGGCTGGAGGTCCGTGCGACCGTCCGGGTGAGCGGCAAGACCGGTGTGGAAATGGAGGCGTTGACCGCGGTCAGCACGGCGTCCCTGACCATCTACGACATGTGTAAGGCGATCGATCGCGAGATGATGATCACCGATATGTGCCTGCTCGAAAAGGACGGCGGCCGCAGTGGTCACTTTGTACGCTGACGTCGTCGGTTGGTCGCGATGATCGAAGTGCGCCTGCACCCCGGGCGCGAGAAGCAGGTGTTGCGGGGTCACCCTTGGGTGTTTGCCGGGGCGATACGCGATCTCGATGCGAAGACGCCGGCCGGTAGCGTCGTCCGCGTACGCTCGGCCGCGGGGGACGTCTTGGGAGTTGGCTACGTCAACCCGCGTTGCACCATCGCCCTGCGCATCTGCGCCGTCGGCGACGTCGCGCTCGATGAGTCGTTCTTCACGGCCCGGCTGCGCGACGCGCTGGCGCTGCGAGCCGGATTGCTGTCGTCGGGAACGGATGTCTGCCGTCTGGTCAACGGTGAAGGCGACTTCTTGCCCGGCTTCGTCGTCGATCGATTTGCCGACGTCCTCGTCCTCCAGTGCCTCACCGCGGGTGCCGATCATCTGCGCGACATCTTTGTCGCGGCCTTGTGCAACTGCTGTGAACCGCGGGCAATCATCGAACTCAGTCGCGGTTCGGTGCGCCAGGCGGAGGGCTTGATCGACCGCGAAGAAGTCTTGCTCGGGACGACTCCCGAGCGCCTGCAGGTGTCGGAACACGGGGTTGCAGTCATCGCGACGCCTGGACGCGGGCAAAAGACGGGATACTTCTGCGATCAACGCGACAATCGTCTGCGCCTGCGCCAAATGGCTTCCGGCCAGCGGGTGCTCGACGCGTTCTGTTATTCGGGCGGCTTCGCGGTCAACGCCGCCCTCGGCGGCGCGCACCGAGTCGTCGCCGTCGATAGCTCGCGCGACGCGCTGGATCTGGTGCGAGAGAATCTGCAGGCGAACCGCATCGCCGACGGCGTCGTCGAGGTGACGCGGGCAAAGGTCGCGGACTACCTGCGCGGCACGGACGAGACCTTCGACACCATTGTCCTCGATCCGCCGCCGTTGGTGCGGCGCAAGGCGGATCTGCGCCAGGGACTGCGCGCCTATCGCGACGTCAACCTCTGGGCGATGCGGCGACTGCTGCACGGCGGGACGCTGTACACGTTCACTTGCTCACAGCACGTCGACGCCGAGTCGTTGCGGCGTGCGGTGACCGAAGCCGCCATCGCGGCGCGCTGTTCGGCACAGATTCTCGACACCCTCGGCGCCGGCATCGATCACCCCATGGCGGCCGCCCACGTCGAGGGCGAGTATTTGCGCGGTCTCCTCGTTCGGGTGCTGAAGCCGGCAACCTGAAGACCGGAAGGTCGTGGGCGCCGCAGACGGTAAGCTGGCAGCCTACCGCCTGCTAGGCTAGTATTATCTTGCGATTGCAGTGAGCGGCGCTATTTGATAACTATCTATCGGTGGCGATCAGGGAATGGGCGGTCGAAGATCGACCGCGGGAGAAGTTGCTGACGAGTGGCGCCGAGACGCTCTCGCTGGCCGAGCTTCTTGCCGTGGTCTTGCGCTCGGGCGCGGCGGGCGAGAACGTTTTGGCGCAGGCGCGCGCGGTTCTAGCCGCTGGCGGCGGCAGCTTGCGGCGGCTGGCGGGCCTTGGCGTCGCCGACCTCTCTCAGCTGCGGGGGGTGGGGCCGGCCAAGGCGGCGCAGATCCTCGCCTGCGTCGAGTTGGCGAAGCGATTTGGCGAGGAGGAGTTCGCCCCCGGCGTTGCCTTCCGCAGCAGTTACGACGTCTATGCCCATTTCCGCGAGAGGCTGGCGGACGAGCGTTGTGAGCACTTCTATGCCGTGCTGCTCGACAACAAGCACCGCAAGATTCGCGACGTTCGTGTATCGCAGGGCTCGCTCACATCGAGCATCGTCCATCCGCGCGAAGTCTTCCTACCGGTCATTCGCGAATCGGCGGCGGCGGTGATTTTCGTGCACAATCACCCGAGCGGCGACCCGACTCCGAGCCGTGAGGATCTGGAGATCACTCGGCGTCTGCGCGAGGTGGGGGAGTTGGTCGGCGTGCGGGTGCTCGATCACCTGGTCATCGGCCGCGGGCGTTACGTGAGCTTCGTCGACGACGGCTACTGGTAGTCGCTGCCGATTCGCGAAGAGACCAGCTGTTTCATCCAGATGAGAAACAATCAGCACCGTGTACCGCGCGCAGCGAGCACATCCCTATGCCTGTGCCTACACGTCCTACGAAGCCCGAAGGGCGAAGGAGATGCCCCTGCCTCCCTGTCCTGCGAAGCTCGAAGAGCGAAGCGGGATGCCTACGAGCGAGGCGCGATTCAGCCGAAGGTGAGGCCGAGCGTGACGCCGGCGAGGCTACCGCCGAGGTTGAGTATGGAGTCGATGAGCCAGCGGCCGTTGCGACCTGCGCGCAACAGTTCGGCGGACGAATACGCAAATGTCGAGAAGGTGGTCAGGGCGCCGCACAGTCCGGTGACCAGGAGTGGGTATAGGGCTGGGTCGACTGAGGACACGAAGAGCCCCAGGGCGAAGCAGCCGGCGATGTTGGCTACCGCCACCGCGTGCTCAAAATAGCGACCGAATGCGGCGTTGATTCCCCCTGTGATGGCGGCTCGCAGGCAGGCGCCAACGGCGCCGCCGAGACCGATGGCAATAAAGGTCAGCACCGGTTATCCCCATCGTCGCCGACGATTCGGGACGAGACTTCGGCGCCGAACCATGCGGCGCCGATTCCCAACACCATCGTCGCAGCGGCGTAGCCGGCGGAAGCACCGGGCATGCCTCGCTCGATGCGCTCGACGATCTCGAAGGCGAGCGCGGAGAACGTCGTGAACGAACCGAGCGTGCCGACGACGACGAACAGCATCTGCCTGCGGCCGAGTGCTCCGCTGCGAGCGACGAATCCGAGCAGGAAGGAGCCGAGCAGATTGATTGCTAGCGTCGACCAGGGGAACGCCGGCGGCGGCGAGCTGAGCCAGAGGGCGATGAGGTAACGGGCGAGCGAACCGACAGCTCCGCCGGCCGCGATGGCAAGGAAGTCCGCTGCCATCGGTTCAGGCGCAATTCATCGGCGACGGCAAATCTTTCTTCAACGGAGTACTCCACGCATCGAAGCCGCAGGCATAGGGCGCAATGTCCAATCGGAGAGTCGATCTGAGATCCCGACAATTCACGAACGCACTGCGTTTGCAACACGGGCTAACAGCCCATCGGTAAACAGGACACGCGCTGCAAATGAACTTCGGCGTCATGCCTGGGTTGCGAAGTCCTCAACCTCTGTGGCGTCGCGATCGATTGGCGCGGTTGCGGGTGGGTCGCGTATGCTCGATCGTCTACACGGTGATGTTTTCCCGGAGTGTGCATGCGTAAGCTCGCGATCGTACTCGTCATCCTCCTCGCCCTGATCGGCGTCGCGGCCTATTCGATCGCTCGCTTCGACTCCTTTCTCGACGACAATCGCGAGCGATTCGCCGAGCGTGCGTCGGTCGCGTTGGGGCGATCGGTGAATTTCAGCGGACTGGACTGGTCCTTGCGGGGCGGCTTGGCGGCGCGCCTCAGCGAGGTGGTGATTGGCGACGATTCGGCGTTTTCCGACGACGCGTTCCTCACCGTCTCTCGCGCCGATGTGCGGGTAAAGATACTTCCCGCCCTGCGAGGACGATACGAGATCGACCGCATCATGCTCGTGGCGCCGGTGTTGACCGTCATCCGCGAGCGCAATCGGTTCAACTTCGACTCGATTGGCGAACGCCGGCGGCAAAGGCCCCCGCCGACCGCTGCCGCGCCTGAGCCCAGCCGGACAGACTCCTCGCGGGCACTTTCACTTTTCGTCGCATTGACGCGCGTCCGCGATGGCCGGCTCCGGTACGTCGACCGTACTCTTTCGCCGGTAGCGGAGATGGTGATCAAGGATCTCGACTTCTCCGCGTCCGAGGTCGGTTTTGATTCGATCATGCGGATAGAATTCAGCGCGACGGTCGTGGAATCCTCGCATCCGAACCTCCGGGTCGTCGGAACGGTGGGGCCGATCGCCGCGGCGGATCGATGGATGGATGCGCCGTTGCACCTCGCTGTCGATTTGGGACCGGTGAGCATCGATAGTCTCAAGCTTCTACCGGTGGTGGGTCCGGCACTGCCGCGCCAGCTCTCTTCGCCGGATCCCGTGAGTGCGACGGCCGAGGTGCGGGGCCGGCTCGGCGCGCCTGAGGTGAGCTTCGCTTTCGACGCAACCGAGGCCGCTTTCCGCTATGGCGACGCCTTCGAGAAAGCCGTCGGAATGCGCCTTGCGCTGCGCGCCGATATCGCGACGACGAGAGAGCGGATCGAAATCAGCGACCTGATGTTACAACTCGGGGAGAGCTCCCTCCATGCTTCTGGAACTGTCGCCACCGCTGCCTCGCGGCGAATCGATCTGTCGGTCCGTGGAACCGATCTGCCGCTGAGCGGCTGGGGCGGCATCACTGTGGCGGCCGAGGCGATCGAGTTGGCTGGCACGATGGATGTCGAGGTGCGTGTCGCGGGCGCCGCGGCGTCCGGATTTCCGTCGCTGCAGGGAGTCGTCCGCCTGCGCGACGGGCGTGCAATACATCCACGAACCGGCATCGAGATTTCCGGGGTGACGACGGCGATTGCGCTGCAGGGGGATCGCATCGAGATACCGCCGACGCGGTTTGCCGTCGCCGGCCAGCCGGTGCGGATGTCCGCCACCGTCACCAGCTTGAAAAAGCGAATGGCGGAGTTCGCTGTCTCCTCACCCGAGCTGCGTTTGTCCGCATTCGGTGCGGCTGAGCCGGGGCTGAAGCGAGCGGAAGTGTTGCACGGAGTCGACGTTGACGGAACCGTCGTTTGGCGCGATGACGCTCCGCGCATGGGCGCTAAGGTTCGCTCGACGACCGGCACCGTGCGCGACGTCGAGTACGCCAACTTCACCGCCGAGATTTCCGTCGCTCAGCGGCGGACGAGCTTGCGCAACGCTTCCGTCGATGCGTTTGCAGGATCTGTCACAGGAGCCGGCACCTACGATGTCGGCGATGCGCGGAAGCCGGAGTTCTCGTTTCGCGGGCGAGTCCGCGGTCTCGATGTGGCTTCGCTGGTCGATCAATTGGGTGTTGCGGCTGCGCTGCCGATGACGGGCCAGCTCTCCGGCGACCTGCAGATTGCTGGCGCGGGCTCGGAGCGCGACGAAATCGCCCGCCAACTCAGCGGTGGCGGTTCGCTCGCAGTCAGGAACGGTGTCCTTCGCGACGTCAATCTCGCTGAGCGTGCGTTGAGCGCGATTACCGGCGTACCGGGGTTGAGCGGACTGCTCGCACCGCAAGTGCGCGTGAAACACCGCCAACTCTTTTCCGACCCGGATACCGCCTTCGAGTTTCTCGGCGCCGAGGTGACCGTTGCCGGCGGTCGCGCCAATCTGCGACAGGCTATCCTGCGCGCGCGTCACTACAGCCTGCGCGGCGACGGCACGGTGGACTTTGACAACTCGGTTGACATGGCGGCGAGCTTCGTGGCATCAGCGGACCTAACGCGGGACCTGTTGGATAGCGTCAGGGAGGCGAAGTATCTGGTCGACACCGACGGACGTTTCCGGATTCCATTGCGGCTGACCGGCTCGTTGCCCCGCATTCGGGTGCAGCCCGACAGTCGTACCGTTTCGAAGCTGTTGTCCGAAGCGTTGGTGGCGAGCGGCATCGGCCAGGGGCTGGATGCGATTTTCGGCCGAAAGGACGATTCTTCCGACGAAGGGGGCTCCGAAGTGCCACCTGGGGAGCATCCGCCAACGCCTGAGGATACCATCGAGAACCTGCTGCGAAAGGGATTGGACAGGCTCTTCGGCGGCGAGAGGCGCAACGAATAGGAGGGTGTCGTGCGGAACCATTTTACTGAACACATCGTCCACGGGCGGTATCGGATCGGCTCGGCGCTGGCAATGTTACTCGTCGCCGGCTGTACGACGAGTCGACCCGTGGTGTATCCGAACGAACGAACCAGCGAAGTGGGTCCGGCTGTCGTAGCGGCCGACATCGATGAGTGCACCCGACGGGCGAAGGAGTTTGCCGCCGGTGGCGGGCACGGCGGGCAGCTGGCGAAGGATACGGCTGGGCGAACGGTCGTCTCCGCCGGTGTCGGAGCCGCCGCCGGAGCTGCCGGCGGCGCCATCT
>JBGTMF010000579.1:0-12688 GCA_041743795.1 Thermodesulfobacteriota bacterium
GCCGGCACCCCGCCGGTGGTGAGGATCGCGTTCGGAGCGCCGACAGCGGCGCCGGGACAATGCGGCGCCTCGGCGTTCACAGAGTGCCGGACGACAGGGAACGGGGCTACGATGCGGTGTCCGTGAATGTCCGAAATCGCAGTCGCTTCCGATCGAATCCGACCGTCGAGCAGCACCTCGCCACCCTGCGGATGCTCTTCGACTAGCTCAACATCGGCCAGGAGATGCCGACGACCCGACGATCTCCGAGCGCAGGCCGACGCAAGTAGGCAGGCAGCGGCGGCGCCGCATATTCAGCCCGCGGCGGCGACGCGCGATAGGCGTTCGCTGGCTACGCGTTGACCGGGATCGTCACCGAGGACCTCGTACAGTGCCAGTGCCTCGCGATAGGTCGATTCCGCATCGGCCGGGCGTTTCATCGACAGCGCCAGATCGCCGGCGCTCAACAACAGCCCTGCGCGCACACCGGGATCGGCGACGCTTCGCGTAACGCGCCGGATCTCAGACAGTTTTCCCTCCACCTCGCTATCGCTGCCACCCTCGTGCGCGAGCAGTGCCAGTTCGCGCAGCGCAGCCAGTTCGCCGCGCGAATCATCCGCCCGCTTGTAGAGACTCTGCGCATCCCGATAGTGCCGCGCAGCCTGCGTCGTTTCGCCGCCCTTCAACCAGTAGTGACCCATTCCGAGATGGGCTCGGGCCTGGCCGGCAGTATCGCCGAGCATCTCATACAGCTCCAGACTGCGACGAAAGCCGGCGTGGGCCTGGCGTTGGTTGCCGTGGGCCACTTGCGTAGTGGCGAAACGCAACGCCGCCAGCGCTTCTCCCGCCGGGTCAGCAATGCCTTTGTAGAGGCGCTGTGCTTGTTTGAAAGCCGCTATCGCTTCTTCGTAACGCTCACTGGCCTCGTCGATACTTCCCATGTGCAACAACGTCGCCGCCTGTCCAGCCGCGTCGTTTATTTCTCGGTACATGGCGAACGCGTGATAATAGCGTCCGTATGCGCGCCGCCGTCTGCCGAGGCGCGAATCGATTTCGCCCATCGCCAGCAACGTGCCGATCTGCCCCTGCGCATCGCGTAGCGACTGGTAAGCGGAGTGCGCCCGACTGTACCATTCGTACGCTCGCTCGAACTGGTGCGCATCGCGCTCGATCGCCGCCAAGGCCAACAGGGCCGTCACCGCGCCTGCCGTGTCCCCGGACTGCTCGTATAGGCCGAGGAGTTTTGAGTGGGCATCGCGCAGTTTAGCCTGGTCTTCGAGTTGCGTCGCCAGGGCGACGATCTGCTCGAGAACCTCGCGGCCGCGCACATCGTCATCACCGCGCAGTTCGTCGTGGAGGCGCGCGGCGACGGTGAGCTGATCGGGTCTTGATCCGTGTTCGACCTCCAATTCGAGCAGTCCCTCGAGAGCACGTGTTCGACCGGCCTTGTCGTTGCTCGCCAGCGAGTGCGTGTGCGACTCTTCGTAACTCTGCCGCGCCGCGACGAGATTGCCGGCTGCCAACGCAGCGCGCGCATCGAGTAACGCCTTGGCTGAGTTCGAGCGCCCGACCTGGATCTTCTCGGCATCGGCGACGACGCTTTCCGAATGGGCCGAGTTGATGCTCGGCGTCGGTGGGTCGAGGCCGGGGAAAACGGACCGACTGACCTCATGAAAGATGACGCCGAAGCCAATAGCCATTGCCAGCAAAACGACTGGTGCGGATATCCCCAACTGTTGAGCGCCGACGATCGCCGCGACGGCACCGAAAAGGGCGACGGCGAGATGAATGAGGGTGCCAAGCGTGACACTATCGCCGAGGCCATCGGCGATGATCGCCACCAATGTCGTATCCGCCACCAGTTGCGGCAGGAGAAAGGCGAGTGCGGCGACGACCAGCACGCCAACACCGATCCACGTCGACATCGAGATGCGTTGAGTCGATTCCGGCTGCACCGCGGCGCGGCGCGCCTTGCGCACCGACGAACCCGAGGCGTGACGCACCGGCAAACGGGCACCGACGCCGCCGGCCAATTGCTGGCGCTCGCGCAGGCAGACCCGTTGCATCACGTAGGCCGGATAGCGGCGCGAATCGGGCACGCTCGATGGCAGCGCTACATCGGTGTCCGACGCGTCGCGGCCGACGTGATCGCCAAAGAGTCTGGTCGCCAGTTCGAGATGTTCGTCCGCCATCCCCGGGTTTTCCCCGAGTGCCATGATGCCCAAGCGAAACGCGGCGTGCGCCTGGCCTAGAGTGTCGTCCAGCTTGCCGTAAATGGCGCTGGCATCCTCGATCCGTTGCAACGCCGCCGCCTGTTTGCCGAGCATCTGCAGGGAATCCGCCTCGCTCAGCAGGGCATCGGCTTCCTTGTCCGGTACGACAAGCCTCTGATAGAGATCGCGCGCTTCGTGAAAGCAGCGGGCGGCCTGTTCGAAACGGCGCAGCCGCGCTTCCATGTTACCCACAGTGACCAACAACCCCGCCGCGCCCTCGGCGTTGCCGGTCAGCTGATACAGATAGCGCGCCTTTGCATATACCTCGCGCGCGCCGTCCTCCATTCCAGCAGCGCGCTGCAGGTCACCTAGTTTGCGCAGTGCGCTGGCCTCGGCCGCCTGATCGCCTTCAGCCTGCGCCTGATCGCGCTCAGCCTCGATCTCGCGCATCCGCTCTGCGACCTCTCGGCGGCGCGTTTCGCGAGACGCTTCGGCGGCGCTCTCACCGTCGCGTGCTTGTTCTGATTGGTCGCCTTCCATGTACTCGCTCTGCCAACCCGTTGGTGCGGATCAGATCACAACTCCCGCGGCGACGCGTCGACGACGAAGGGGCTGACAGATGCCAGATCCCTGTCCTCGCCTTCTCGCCACCCGTCAATGCCAGCGATCACACCCGACCAATGGCCGGGCGCCGTGCGATCAACCAAACAATCACAATGAAGTTTCACCAATCCCAGGCCGTGAAGTTCCGTACCAGTCAGCCGCCTCGGGGCAAGCGCCTCGAGATCTCGAGCGGTCGGCCGAGCCTAGCGACCATTACCTGGGCTGTCCATCTAGACTTTGGGGTACACATCAATTGAGGGACGCCGAGCGAAACTGGAGGTTCGCAACAGGGAGCGGCAAAGCAAGTGCCGGCTGAAGATGCAGGCGACGACACCGGTGCCCGAGTTGAAATCGGTGCCTAGCTATGGCCTGATCCGGTCTTTGCGCCGCCGAGGCGCCGACCGAGGGGCACCAGAGACACAGGTGAGGAGGATGACCATGAACGTGCAAGTCACCAACCGTGGCGTGGATTCCGCGACTCCGGCAATGAAGGAGAAGGCGCGGCGCCTAGCGCGTTTGGTCACCATCGGGGTCGTCGCTGGACTGGTGTCCGGCCTGATGATTTCCGTCTGGATCGCGGGGTCGGATTGGGCGGGTACGATGATCGCAACGTCGCTATCGGTGATGGGCGCCGCGGCGACACTCGGCGGCTTGATGGCCGCCAACTTCGCTCCCGAGTGAGCTAGGCCTTGGCGAGGCTCAGTTCGGCGCTATCGACGCTGCCGGCGAGCCCCGGCACTGGCCCAACGGGAATTTCCAGGGCGATCACAGCTCCGCCGCCGCTGCGGTTGGTCGCCACGATACGGCCACCATGCGCCCGCGTAACGGCTCCGGCGATGTACAAACCGAGGCCGCTTCCGGTACCCTTGGCCTGGCTGCCCAGGTGGTGTTTGCGACCGAGGTCCTGCAGCAGGTTCTCGGGAAATCCCGAACCCGTATCGGCCACCTCGATGCGCACCGACTCGCCCTCTCGCCGCATCGAGATCCGAACGCTACCGCCGGCCGAGGTGAACTTGATCGCGTTGCCGACGAGGTTGGCAACAGCACGTTCGATCTGGATGGAATCGACGACTACCGGCAGCGGTGCCTGAGGTAGATCTGCCAGTAGGGAAACACCCTTGAGCCCAGCTGCTGTCTCGGCAATCATCAGGGTTTCCTCGAGCGCCACCCGCAGGTCACACACCGCGAAGCGCACAGGGAAGTTGTTCAACTCGATACGCTCGGCGTCGATCAGATTGTTCGACAGGTGCAGCACTTGACGGATGCTGACACGGATTCGCTCGAGAAGGCCGGTCTGTTCCGTGTTCAAACGCCCGGCGTCACCGTCGAGCAGCAACCCCGTCAGTGAGTCGATGACGCCCAGGGGATTGCGCAGATCGTGACTGACTGTCGATAGCAGTTCCATGCGCTGTGCTCGCAGCAGCCCGTCTTGCGCGTCGCGCTGGCGCGAGCGCGTGCGCTGCACGAGATTGCCGAAGAACAGCGCCACCGCGAACAGGAACGGGATCCGGACCATGTAGCCCTGCTCGATGAGGACGCCGGCATCGACGAATCCGGCCGCGGTGTACAAGTGAGCGGCGCCAATGAAGAGCGCGGCAGCGACGGAGAGCAAAACGCCGTCCGTCAACGCACTCAAAAAGAGGACGACGAAGTAAAGGACGAAGAGATCGTTGTGGCCCTCTCCCGTTAGCGCCAGCGCCACCGTCACCGCGCCGATATCGAGAACCACGACTCCCCATTCCACCCAGGCGCGCTGCAGTCGCAACCGCAGCAGCTGAACCAAGGCGAGGTTCGACGCGAGGTAGAACGCGATGAAGACCGCCGCCACCGGCGGTACCTCGGTCAGGGGGCGACTGAACAACACCAGATAGGCGATGGCAATGATCAATACCCAGCGCAGTAGCACGAGGTATCGACCCGATTCGTCCATCTGATCCGGCGGCATAGAGCCAAACTCCCTTTTCCCAATCGATTCCATCGATTGCCGCAACCTCCGTCGCCTTCCCTGACCGGCTGGAGTTGCGTCTTCCGTGCCAATCCGCGCACGCCTGTTACGCTGGGCGTTGGTAGGCGAATCTCCGAATAATGCCATGCCGCATTCTCGGGTTGTGCGTTCTGCGCCGGCCCAACCACTTGCTACCCTTGGAAGAAACGCAAGCCGTCACGCATTTGTCGGTGCGTCTCGAAATTGTCGAACCAGCCCGCAGTTTCCATGCGCTCTAGCCCCACAGGCGCAGCATTTATCCATTCGCCCATGTGTCGACCGCGAACCTCCGTTCGCATACGAGGAATTTGCGGGAAACCGGGCCCTACTATATGTTGCCGCCTCTGGAATTCCCGGGCGCAAGCGTGCCTTCGCACGCCGCCGACTCGGCGTTCTCAACCATCAAGTACGTTGAAGGAGAAGCGAGAGATGCGAAAACTTCTGAAGGCGATCGGGCTGCTCAGCCTGACCATGAGCGTCGTGACGAGTCCGATTTGGGCCGACACCGACGAAGATGCCCGCGAACTGGTCCGCAAGGTGTTGGATGCGCTACCGAAAGACTCCTTCGAGGCCCGGATGACGGTCTCGTCGGGCGACTTCGAGCCACGCGAGATGCGGATGGTTCGCCACTTTGTCGAAGGCGCACACGGCACCTATCTGGAAGTCTCGAGTCCGGACGATCTAGAGGGGATTCGTTTTCTTTTCCTCGAGCACCCCGGCAAACCAAATGAGCAATTCATCAAGGTCAAAGCGAGTCGCACCGCGATTCAGGTGTCGGAGGAAGTTCGCCGGCAGCCGTTCCTCGGTTCCACCTTCTACGTGTCGGATCTGGTGATGCCCAACCTCGACGACTACAGCTACAAGTACGTCGGCAAGGACGTCGTCGGCGATCGTACCGTCACGCTGGTTGAAATGACGCCGAAAGATGTCGAGGCCGACATATACAGCAAAACTGTCGCCGCCCTCGATCCGGTCGACTTTTTGGTTCTTCGCCGCGAATACTTCGACAAGGACGGCGAGAAGATCAAGGTTTGGACCGTCGACAAGATTGAAAAAATCAAGGAAACGCTGAGTCCGACCGGGCAGAGGATGGTCGACCTGCGCACCGGTGCCAGCTCGCGCCTGGACGTCGGCAAGGTCGACTTCGACGCCGAGGTCACGGACGCTCTTTTCACTCCGAAGTACCTTCTGCGCTGATCACTCCGTCTCTCCAGCGGTACAGTGCGGACGCCCACAGTGCGCCCGCACTGTACGTCGCCAGCGCCAACCCGGTGCCGAGTAGCAGTGCCAGCCCGACGACGATCCAATCGCCGGCTACGGCGCCGTCGCCGGCCAGCGTTTTTACGAGCAGGAACACGTCGTCGCTGCGCCAGCGGTCGGCGGGAGTTCCGCTGAACAACGACGCCCCGTTCGACACGATGATCGATCCCATCTCATAGTAGTCGCCCGGTATGGAGAGGAAGGGCGCGAACGCAATCGGCAGCGAGGCGCCGAGTACAGCCGCCGCGCGGTTCCGGTTCTCGATGCGCGGAACGCCCCGCAGCAACGGCACCCCCACCGCGATGGTGAGCACGAACGGTGCGAAGTCGGTCGCCAGGTAGATGAGATCATTTCCCCGCGTGTCGAATCCGGTCAACTGCCCTGCGTAGTCTGATCCGACGGCGACGAAGGGAAATATCGATCTCAACAGGGCGGCCCCGTAGATGCCATCGATCTCCAGTCGGGTGACCTCGCCGCCGGCGGCAATACAACCGAAGGCGTGAGCCAATTCGTGAAAGGGCACGTAGATCCACCAACTGACGATGGCGCAGGCGAAGGCGAGAAGGCCGCGTCGCCACGTCGCCTCAGGCAGCGCGTGCAGTAAGGCTGCCGTGTAATCATCCAAGGGGGCTCGCAGGAACATGGGCTGGTCTGCTGGTCTCTTCACGAAACAGGGGAGTTTCGCTGGACCTCTCCGGATCGGTTACCTTAGAGTAGCGCAGTTCCATTCTGCTGGGGAGGTTTCATGCGCTTCAACCACGATTGTCTCACTCGACGCTCCGCCATCTCTTTCGCTACCGCGTGGCTCCTTGCGACCGCCTCGCCTGCAGTCGCGGTTGAGATCGACTTGATTCCGTTTGCCTCCGGACTGGCATCGCCTGTCGCCATCGCTCGCGCTCCGGGCGAGGACAGATTGTACGTCGCCGAGCAGGCGGGGCGAATCCGCATCGTCGAATCCGACGGCTCGGTGGTCGCGACACCGTTCCTCGATATCGACCCCTCCGTGCTGAGCGGCGGCGAGCGCGGTCTCCTCGGCCTCACCTTTCACCCGGATCACGTCAACAACGACTTCCTCTACGTCAACTACACCAACAACAGCGGCGACACTGTCATCTCTCGATTCACCCGCGATAGCGCGAACTCCGCCGACCCGCTCAGCGAGTTGATTCTCCTGACGGTGGCGCAACCCTTCGGCAACCACAACGCCGGTGACCTGGCCTTCGGGCCGAACGACGGCTACCTCTATATTCCGTTGGGCGACGGCGGCAGCGGTTGCGACCCGCTCAATACCGGTCAGAACCCGGCGAACTTCCTCGGCAACATGCTGCGAATCGATGTCGACAGCGCCTCGCCCTATGCGATTCCGCCGAGCAACCCATTTGTCGGCGACCCGATGGTTCCCGATGAAGTATGGGCCTACGGCCTGCGCAATCCGTGGCGCTTCAGTTTCGATCGCACCACCGGCGACATGTTCATCGCCGATGTCGGCCAGAACCAATGGGAGGAGATCAACTTCCAGCAGGCCAGTAGTAGCGGCGGCGAGAACTACGGGTGGGACTGTTTCGAGGGTACCCATCCCGCCAGCGACCCACCGAGCAATTGTTCCGTCTCGCCCGCCTGCCCGCCGGCCGTCCACACTCCGCCGGTTCACGAGTACAGCCATGCTCAGGGCATCGCCGTCGTCGGCGGTTATGTGTACCGCGGCAGTCAGCAACCGCTGCTCGACGGACATTACTTCTTCACCGATCTATTGAGCGGCACGATGTGGAGTCTGACCCCGGATGGCATCGGCGGTTTCGACCTCAATACGTTCACCGCGACGGTATCCGGCGCCGCTACCGCCTTCGGCGAGCGGGACGACGGCGAGATCTTTCTCGCGACGCTCGGAGGCAACATTTTTCGGCTGGTCCAGGTTGCACCGGCGCTCGATTGCCCGGCGACTCCGACGGCGGGTTGTCTGGCAACCAGTCGCGGCATTCTCAAGATCACCGACAAGGATGGCGACGGCGCCAGCGAGAAGGACAACCTCATCGCCAAGTGGCTCAAGGGCCCGGCGACGACCCAGGCCAATCTCGGCGACCCGCTCGACTCCACCGGCTACTCGCTGTGCCTTTACGCCGGCAGCAGCGCCGCACTCTTGACGACGGCGGCAGCGCCGGCCGGCGGCACCTGTGCGGGGAACCCTTGTTGGAAGGCGGTCGCCAGCAAGGGCTATCGCTTCAAGGACAAGACGGCCGCCAACGACGGCGGAACGTTCTTGATGAAGCTACTCGCCGGCACGGCCGGCAAGTCGAAGATCCTCTTCAAGGCCAAAGGCTCGAATATGAACATCGCTCCGAGCACGCTTCCGGTCGACACCTCCGGCCCGGTCATCGTTCAGTTCATTTCCAACGACGCCGCCGAGTGCTGGGGGATGAACTTTCCGCCAGCGGCAATTCGCCGCAACGACGATCGAATCTTCAAGGCGAAGATCAACTGAGCCTCGTCGCGGTTGGGCTGCGCCGGCAAACCGGTACAGCTCAGCCGCGGCGGCTCGATTTCACATCCGCTGCGCGGCGATTCCCTCTTCCTCCAGTTGTGCCGTATCGCGCGGCGCCAGCGAGAAATAGCGCGCATCGGGATGGTGAAGCACCAGCGCCGTGACCGACCCTTCGGGATCCATCATGAACCCGTCGGTGAGTTCGACGCCGATGGTCGACGTCACGTCGAGTGCGCGGAACAGTTGTTCCTGGTCCTCGAGGCGCGGGCAGGCGGGATAGCCAAACGACACGCGGATGCCGCGGTACCTGGCCTTGAAGAGATCCGCCATCGTCATTTCGGCCGGATCGGCAAACCCCCACATGCGGCGGATCTTGGCGTGCAGCAATTCGGCGAAGCCCTCGGCCGATTCCAGGGCGATGGCCTGGAGAATGTGCGAACGAAGGTATTCGCCGTCGTCCTTCCACTTCTCGGCCAGAGCGCGCACACCCGGGCCCACCGTCGTGGCGAAGAGGCATACGTAGTCCGGTCGCTCATCGCCTCGCGGCAGCGTGTAGTCGGCCAGGCACAACCCTTCGCCGACGGTCTGGCGGGCGAAGTGAAACTCTTCGATAACCCGTGACCCATCCGGACTGAGCAGCTGCAGAGTCTGACCGACGCGCGCGGCGCGGAAGAACTTGTATACCGCTTGCGCCGTGATGTCGTCGCGCCGCAGCATCTCCTCTTCGACCGCGCTGACGCTCTTCTGCAATTCGATCGCTTTGCTGTCGCCGGCGGAGAGTGCGCTCTCGAAGCGACCCTTGAAGCCGAGATGGCGCGTATAGAGCATGACCGGGTTGATGTAACCGAAAATTTCGACGAGGTCGTAATCATCCAGGTGATGCGACTTCAGATCGGGAGGCTGTGGGATGTCGTGGTCGGTGCGCACCACCGCCGCGGCGGCTACCGCTGCCGCCGGTTGTGCTTCAGCCGCGTCCTTCTCGCGCTGCAACACATCGCTCTGGCGCGCCAGATCGTCTGCAAGTGCCGTTCGTTTTGCGCCGTCGACCAGGCGATTGGCGAGATCCAGCCCAGTCATCGCGTCGCTCGCGTAGGCGACCAATCCGCTGTATTCCGGCGCGATCTTCATGCGGGTGAAGCGGTTCGACAAGGCTGCGCCGCCGACGAGAATGGGGCAGTCGATCGACGACCGCGACAGGTCTTGCGCCGTCGCCACCATCATCTGCGCCGACTTCACCAGCAATCCGGAGAGCCCGATGATGTCGGGCCGGTGCTCCTTGTAGGCGCGAACGAGTTCCTCGGGCGGCACTTTGATGCCCAGGTTGATGACTTGATAGCCGTTGTTGCTGATGATGATGTCGACCAGATTCTTGCCGATGTCGTGCACGTCGCCCTTGACCGTCGCCAGGAGCACCTTCCCCTTCGACGACGATTCGTTCTTCTCCATGTGGGGTTCGAGATAGTTGACCGCGGCCTTCATCGCCTCGGCCGACTGCAGCACCTCGGCGACGATCATTTCGTTGGCGCCGAACAACCGCCCGACCTCGTCCATACCGGCCATCAGCGGACCGTTGATGATCTCGAGGGCGCCGCGTGTCTGCAGCGCCTCGTCGAGGTCCGAATGCAGTCCCTCCTTCGTCCCCTCGAGAATGTAGAGCGCCAGACGCTCGTCGAGCGGTAGGTTGCGGCGTTCCTCCACCGTCTTCTTCGGCGCCTTGTCGCGGAAATGGTCGCTGAAGGCGGCAATCGGATCCGCACCGCGCCACCAGATGAGATCCTCGGCAAGCCGGCGTTCGTCTTCCGGAATCGACGGGTAGCGCTCCAACTTTTCGGAGTTGACGATGGCCATATCGAGGCCTGCCTGCACACAGTGATAGAGGAAGACACTGTTGAGCACCTCGCGGCCCGCCGTCGGCAGGCCGAACGACACATTCGAAACGCCGAGGATGGTGCGGGTTTCCGGCAAAGCTTGCTTGATCAGCCGAATCCCCTCGATCGTCTCGACGCCGGAGCCGATGTAGTTCTCGTCGCCGGTCCCGACCGGGAAGACCAGCGCATCGAAGATGATGTCACCGGGCGGCACGCCGTACTTCGACGTCAGAATGTCGAAGGATCGCTGCGCGATCTCCAGCTTGCGCTGGCGGGTGATCGCCTGCGCCTGCAGTTTGTCCTCGTCGATACAACCGACCACGAGAGCGGCGCCGTAGCACCGGGCCAGCGGTACTACCAGCTCGAAGCGCTCCTCGCCGTCTTCCAGGTTGATCGAATTGATGATCGACTTGCCCTGCGTGCGCTGCAGCGCCTCCTCGATGACCCGCGCGTCGGTGGTGTCGATCATGATCGGCGCCTTGATCTTCTTCACCTGCGCTTCGAGAAAGGCCCGCACATCGGCGCCCTCGTCGCGGTCGGGATCCTGAAGGCATACGTCGACGACGTGCGCGCCGCGACGGACCTGCTGGCGCCCCACCTCGGCCGCCTCGTCGATGCGCCCTTCCTGGATGAGGCGCTTGAACTTGCGACTGCCGAGCACGTTGGTGCGCTCCCCGACGATGACGGGCCGAGTGTCCTCGTCGATGATGAGCGTCTCCAGGCCCGAGACGACCGCCTGCGCCGCCGGATGAAACTCCGCCCGCGGTCGGTGACGGCTGGCGATCTCGGCGATCCGGCTGATGTGCGCGGCCGTCGTTCCGCAGCAGCCTCCGAGAATGTTGATCCAACCCTCGGCGCAGAAGCGATCGACCTTGGCTGCCAGGCTGTCGGGCAATTCGTTGTAGTTGCCCTCCTCGTCAGGCAGTCCCGCATTGGGAAAGCATGCGATCGGAAAGCGCGATATCTCCGCCAGTGTGCGCAAATGGTCGGTCATGAAATCCGGCCCGGTGGCGCAGTTCATGCCAATGGCGAAGAGATCGCGATGCGCCACCGAAGCGTAAACCGCATCGATCGGCTGGCCGCCGAGCATAGTTCCCCAATTCTCGATCGATACCGTGAGGACGACGGGCACCTGTTGGCCAATCGCCGCGAAAGCGTCGTCGATGCCGAGCAGTGATGCTTTGACGTTGAGCGTGTCCTGCTGCGTTTCGAGAAACAGCAAATCGACACCGCCCTCGACGAGGGCTGAGGTCTGCTCGGCAAATGCGGCGCGTACGTCGGCGAAGGTGATGTTTTCGGTGACGGAAATGCTCTTGGTTCCCGGACCCATCGACCCGGCGACGAAGCGCGGCCTACTGCCGTCGGCCAACTCCTCGATCGCCTCGCGCGCCAGGCGCGCCGCCGCGACATTGATATCGCGAACTTTGGCTTCGAGTCCGTACTCGGCGAGCACCACTCGCGTTCCGCCAAACGTGTCCGTCTCGATGATGTCCGCTCCGGCACGGAGGTAGCCGAGGTGGATTTGACGAATCGCTTCCGGCCGCGTCAAGACCAGGTATTCGTTGCACCCCTCGAGATCCGCTCCACCAAAGTCGTCCGGCCCGAGGTCGAGTTCCTGGATCGCCGTTCCCATCGCCCCGTCCAGTACGAGAATCCTCTCGCGAATCGCAGCCTGGAGGGTGTCGCGTTTCGAATGTCCACTCATATCCTATGAAGCTGTAGCCGAGGCACTTCGGATTGCCAATCCTGCCGATTCCACATCCGGCGGCGATACCCCGCCACTGTGCGGCGCGCCGCGCGCTAGCGACCGCGAAACAGGGGACGGCGCCTCTCCAGAAAGGAACGTACCCCCTCCGCCCGATCCGCGGTGGTTTGCAGCAGCACATAGAGATCCTGCTCGAGGCGAATGCCCTGGGCCAGGGTCATGTCGCTGCCGGCGCCGATCGCCTCCTTGACGAATCGCAAGGCCAGCGGCCCCTTCCGCGCCAGGTCGCCGGCGAGGAGATTCGCCTGCCGGCCGAGATCGGCGGCGGCGACTACCTCTGTCGCCAGACCGATTCGCCGCGCCTCTGCTGCGCTGATCCAGCGACCACTCGAGAGGATCTCGAGCGCTCGCATGCGTCCGACCGCTCGCGGCAGTCGCTGCGTGGCGCCGTGTGCCGGCAGTCGTGCGCTTGCCAGGTGGCCAAAGCGGAAGCGGGCCTGACGCGAGCAGAGACGCAGATCCGCCAGCAGGGCCAGTTCGGCGCCCTCGTCCTCCGCATCGCCGCCGACCACGGCGATGATCGGCTGCGCCAGCGCC
>JBGTMF010000580.1:0-2152 GCA_041743795.1 Thermodesulfobacteriota bacterium
CAGCGCCAGCGCCGCGCCGCGCCAACGGTCCGGTCGATCGCGCCAGACGAAGGCCGCCACCGCGTAGATCGCCAGGACGATCAGCGCCATCCAGGCCAGCTCGATTCCGCAGAGGACCTGCCACGTGGCGAAGAAAAACAGCAACGCCGCATCGCGCCAGCGCGGCCGATGCGCCAAGCGATCGGCGAAGATCAGCGCCAGCGGAAGGTATTGGCCCGACAGGTAGGGAAACTCCGCCAGCACGCCCAGTCGCGCAGGACAGAAGGCGTAGACCAGTCCGGCCAGCGCCGCCGGCGCGACGCCGAGTCGCCAGTGCCGCGCCAGCGCGTACATGCCGGCTCCGCAAAGCGCCAGGGTCGCCAGCATGGTGAACTGATAGGCGGCGATCGGGTTGCCGGTGATGGCATAGACCGGCGCGAAGAACGGCAGTGCGCCGAACAAAGGGTCGGCGAAGGCAAGCGCATTGGCGGCGGGGTGGAAGACGTTGGCGTCGAACAGCCGCACGCCGGCACTGCTCAGCGCGTGCATATCCCAGGTGAGGATCCACATCACCCAAGCGGCGAGCGGCGCCGTCATCGTTCGCGCAAACACCTCGTCGCCACGCAGGAAGACGGGATAGAGCAGGGTGACGGCGGCGACGCCATAGGCGCCGGCGGCGACGAGAAACTCGAAGAGTGGGGACCTGCCGCCGGCGAGTCGCGTCGCCCTCATCAGAAATCGTAGCCCAGGGCTTCGAGCCGCTGTCGCGTGACGTCGTCGAGGACGGGGCGGCTGCCGCGCTCGCTGTCGGCGGTTTGTGGCCGCCACGGCACCACTGTATCCCACGGCGAACCGGTCACATAAGCGGAGAGCAGGGCGCGGAACTGGTCTACGGCCGCCGCGTCCTCTACCGGTGCGCCACTCGTCCCCACCTGTAGTGCCTCGTAGTGTGGAATCATCGAGGACTCGAAGCGACGCTCTCCGGAGTAGACGACGAAGCGGCCGACGTAACAGCTCTCGGGGAGTCGCTCCTCGATACAGGTCGCCTTGGCCTTTTGCAGTTCGGCGAACACCGGCCGCGGCTCGATCTCCGCCACCGCGCCGTCGAGTAGCGGCAGCAGGCTGCGACCGTCCGCCGCCAGTGCGCCGGGCCAGCCGAGAAAATCGAGAATCGTCGGCGCGACGTCGACCAGTGACACCGGCTGCGCGTACTCGCCGCCCTCGAAGCGGCCGGGCAGGCGGAACGCCAACGGCACGTGCATGACGACGTCATCGAGCGTTTCGCCGTGGCCGATCATGCCGTCGGGGACGAACTCGTCGCCGTGGTCGGAGAACACCACGACGAGCGTTCGCTCGGCCAGCGGCATCTTCTCGATGGCGCCGACCAGATCGGCGAACACCTGATCGAGGTAATGGATCTCACCGACGTGCACCGCCGCCATCCGCCGCACCGCGTCAGCGGAGAGGCGCTGGAAGCCCGCGTTGTGCAGGTGTTCGACCTCGGCCGTCGCACGGGCGGCCGCGTCGCCGGTACCGTCGACGTCGGGAAACACCGCGTCGGCGATGCGCCGGCTCTCGTCGTTGCGGAGGATATACGGGCTGTGCACTTCGTAGGTGTGGACGAAGAGGAGGAAGGGCGCGTCCTCGCCGAAGCGCTCGAGCCACTGGCGCGCCCGCCCGAAAGTCACGGCGGCGTCGCCGAGAAATGCCTCCTCGCTCTGCGGTCCGTCGTCGTACCAATCGAAGCCGCGATCAAAGCCGAAATCGGAGCTGACGAAGGCGTTCTCCGTGAAGGCGACGTTCAAGTAGCCGTGCTCGCGCAACACGGTCGCCAGCGATGCCGCGGTCACCGAGGCGTCGCGCATACTGCCGTAGATGCCACTCGACGTTGGGTAGAGGCCGCTGAACAGCGACGCGTGCGAGACCAGCGTGTTCGGGTAGGTGGTGTAGGCACGGCGAAAGCTGAAGGCGCGGGAGAGAAAGGCATCGATGTTGCGACTCGCTTCGGCGCGGCCGCCGTGCGAGCCGAGGTAGCGCGCACCGAGGGTGTCGAGCGAGATCAGCACGACGTTGGCCGGGCGCTCGCCGCTGTCGCGCGACGGCAGGTAGCGCAGCGATCCCCAGTACGCTTCGACACTGCCTGCATCGAAAACGCGCAGGCGCAGTCGGCGCC
>JBGTMF010000581.1:0-8208 GCA_041743795.1 Thermodesulfobacteriota bacterium
GCGAACGCGCCGCGCGGCGGACGCTGATGCGATGGATGGCCGGCGCGGCCGCGGTGGTCGCCGTCGGCGCTTGGTTGTTCTCGCGCTGAATCGAATTAACCCACCTCGAGGGAGGGCGGGTCGGTTCCGATCCTGCGAGCAGCGGCTCAGTCGAGTTCTCTCGGCTGCAGCCTTTGGACCGATATCTGGCACCCCTTTCGGGGTGCAGTCAAATCTCTGTCGCAGGACCCGGTGGTATCGCTCCGCTCAACCACCGGCTAACTGCTTCGAACCCTCCGGGTTCAAGGAGGCCTGCACGAGGATGTCCCTCCTCAGGATGCTGGCTCGGCCCGATCCAGCACTTCGTTGACGATTGGGTAGACGCGGTTGAAGATCTGGCCGCCGACACCGGTGTTGGCTTCGACGACGATGAAGCCGCCGTACTGGCGGTCGGCGTCAATCCAGGGAAAGGCGCCGTATGCGCCGGGGTCGGTGATGAGCGACTCGTTGGCGGCGTCCACCCACCATCCGAGTCCGTAACTTCCCCCATCGTAGGTCTCGCCGACGCGGTCGGTGTGCATGCGTCGCACGGCATCGTCCGAGAGTACGCGGTTATCGCCGCACACGCCGCCGCGGACGTGCATCAACAAGAGCTTGCCGTAGTCGCCGATCGTCGTGTAGGCGCCGCCTTCGAGGTTGGGATTGTCGGAGGGCAACAGGTTATCCGGATTGCTGTCGAACCCGTTCGGGTAGCCGAACGGGTTTGACGACGCCGTCGCCGGTTGGGTGAAGTGGTTGTTGTAGCCGAACGCTTCGAGTCCGCACGGGTCGCTGTAGGTTTCGCGTATGAGTTCCGCCCAGCTCAGGCCGGAGACCGCTTCCGCGACTCCGCCGACGACCTGCCACTGAGCGCCGCCATAGCGAAACATCGTGTCGGGTGGGATGACATCGGCGTCGTCGAGGGGCGTCGTGAAGATCTGCCGCGCACAGTCCTGCAACGTGCCCGTATGCAGGTACTGGCAGATGTACGGCACATAGGCTGGGTTGGGGAGGAGGCCTACCAGGCCCGAACTGTTCGACACCAATTGCGCCGGAGTGATGGTCGGGTTGCCCTCGCCCCAGCCGACGAGGTCGGCGATCGGTTCGTCCATGTCGAGCAGCCCCTGGTCCTCCAAGCGCAGCAACACCCCCGCCGTCACCATCTTCGACGCCGATGCGATCAGGTAGATGCGATCGTCGGTGAAGGCGCCGTAGCTGCGCTGGTGGATGACGCCGTGCTCGCGGTGGACGAGGATGGCGCCGACGCCTGCGAGACCCCGTTCGCCCATGAACGACTCGATCTCGGAATCGAAGGCGCTGAAGTCGTACTCCGGCGTTGAGGTGCCAGCGATAGACCCGTCGCCGTCGTCGTCGCCACAGGCGGCGATCAGAAGGGCGGCGATCAGGAGGAGGGCTCGGCTCGAAGTTCTCATCATCGCGCCCCTATACCAGCGGCCGGCCGGACGCGCCAAGGCTCGGCGCGCTGTTCGGTCGGTTCGGGCGCTCAAACTTGCCGTAGCGCCTGTTCGAGGTCGGCGATCAGGTCGTCGCCGTCTTCGACGCCGACTGAGTAGCGAACCAGGTTGTTCTTGATGCCGACCTGGAGGCGCTCCTCGGTGGTGAGTTCGTAGAAGCTCATGAGCGCCGGCTGTTCAATCAGGCTCTCGACGCCGCCGAGCGAAGGCGCGATGAGCGGGATGCGACAGGCGTCGATGAGGCGGCTGGTGGCGTCGATGTCGCCGGCGACTTCGAAGGAGACGACGCCGCCGAAGCCGCTCATCTGGCGCACTGCGATGTCGTGCTCGGGGTGGCTGCGCAGACTCGGATAGTGGACGACTTCGACCTTCGGGTGGGCGTCGAGGAAGGCGGCCAGGCGCGTCGCGTTTTCGTTTTGCCGGGCGACGCGCAGAGCCAGCGTCTTGAGACCGCGGATGAGCAGGTAGGCGGCGAACGGGTCGGGCACGGCGCCGGTGATGGCCTGCATGTCGCGGATGCCGGAGATCAACGCGCTCCTGCCGAGCACGGCGCCGGCGAGTAGGTCGTTGTGGCCGCCGAGATATTTGGTCGCCGAGTGGATCACCAGGTCGATGCCGAACTCGATCGGCCGCTGGTTGATCGGCGTCGCGAAGGTCGAGTCGATGAGCGTCTTGACCCGGCGCCGATGCGCGACTTCGGCGAGCTTCTCGAGGTCGACGATGCGGTTGTAGGGATTGGTCGGCGACTCGCTGAAGATCAACCGCGTGTTCGGGCGAACCGCCTCCTCGATGCGATCGTAGTCGCCGGCCGGCACGGTCGAGACGTCGACGCCGTAGCGCCGCAGAGTCTGGTTGAGGAACTGGCGGGTGCGGCGGTAGGCGTCATCGGTGACGACGACGTGGGCGCCGCTGGAGAGCATGGCAAACAGCGTCGTCGTGATCGCCGCCATGCCACTGGAGAACAAAAGGCCGTCCTCGGCACCGTCGAGCGCCGCCAGCTTCTTCTCGGCGACGCGCTGTGTCGGGTTGCCGTAACGGCCGTACTCCTGGCGTTCGATGCGTCCTTCGAAGTGGTCGCGCAGTTGGGCCGTGTCGGCGAACGTGTAGGTCGACGTTTGCGAAATGGGCGTCGTAATGGCGTCGAGCGCCTTGCGGCGCGGCTCGCCTCCGTGCACGGCTCGCGTGCTCGAGCCGTAGGGTAGATCGTCTTCTTTAGCGGCCACCGGTTCTCTCCATCAGCGTCGACTTCTCCGAAAAGCGGCGGATCGCGTCCTTGACGGCCTTCAGATCGGCCGCGATGTCGATCGGGGCATTGGGGTAGGTCGAGTCGACGTCTTTCAGTTCGTTCAAATGGTAGGCGATCTTCTGATTGGCGAATTTCAGACCGTGCGCGGTCGAGATGACGACGACGCGCTGGTCCGAACGAATCACCTTGCTCTCGACCAACTTGCGCAGCGCGGCGAGAGCGACGCCGGTGTGCGGACAGTTGAACATCCCGGTGCGGTCGGCGCGCGCCGCTTCGTCCGCGAGTTCGTTCTCAGTCGCTTGTTCGACGACGCCGTCGAACTGCTTGAGCGTGTTGATGGCGCGCTTGTAGCTGACCGGATTGCCGATCTGGATGGCGCTGGCGAGCGTCGTCTTGGCGCGCACCGCTTCGAATGTCTTGAACTCGTTCTTGAACGATTCGTACAACGGGTTCGCGTTGGCCGCTTGCGCCACTGCAATGCGCGGCAGCTTCTGGATCAGGCCGAGATCGCGCATGATGAGGAAGCCCTTGCCGAGCGCGCTGACGTTGCCGAGGTTGCCGCCGGGAATGATGACCCAGTCCGGGACTTCCCAGTCGAACTGCTGCACCAGCTCGATGCTGACTGTCTTCTGTCCCTCGATGCGCAGGCTGTTCATCGAGTTGGCGAGATAGATGTCGGCTTCGTTGGTGATTTCCTGGACGAGCGACATGCAGCCGTCGAAGTCGGTATCGAGGCTGAGGACGAGGGCGCCGTTGGCCAGCGGTTGCACCAGCTGCGCCGGCGAGACCTTGTCTTTCGGTAGCAGGACGACGGTGGGTATGCCGGCCGCCGCGCCGTAGTTCGCCAAGGCGGCCGAGGTGTCACCAGTCGATGCGCAGGCGATCGCCGTGATCGGCCGCCCGTTGGCGATCATCTGCTTGACGACGGAGACCAGCACCGTCATGCCGAGGTCCTTGAACGAACCGGTATGTGAATTGCCGCACTGCTTGACCCACAGGTCTTCGACACCGAGCAACTTGCCGTAGCGATCCGCCCACATCAGGTTGGTGCCGCCCTCGTAGGTCGAGACGACGTTTTTGTTGTCGAGGAACGGGATGACCCATTCCTTCTTGCCCCAAACGCCCGAACCATACGGGAAATCATTGCGACGGTAGCGGTCCTCGAACAGCTTGATCCAGGCGGCGCCGGAGCGGCGTCGCAGGGCAGCGAGGTCGTGCTTGACGTCGAGCAAATCGCCGCATGTCGGACAGCGGTAGATGACCTCGGTCAGGCTGAAACGGGCGGGGCAGCCGTTGATGCATTCGAACCAAGCGCTGTACTCACTCATTCCTCCCTCATAGGTGGGATTTGTGGAGAAATGAAGGGCAGCCTGCGTCTACCGTTCCCCGGCTGCCGGCCGTCAGCTGTCCGCCGCCACCGTACTTTTGGCCACGGACAGGGCGCTTCTCTCTTGCGCTTTCCGGTTGTTGGGGTTGAGCGTCAGGGGAAGCGGTTGTCGGGGGGCGGTGGGTGATTCAACGTTGATGGAATCGTGCACCGAGAATCGGCGTGCCTGAGCGCCTCGGCGCCTCGGCGCGAGGAGATTTTCTCACCGATGGACGGACTGATTATTCGCGTTCGCGCCAAATGAGGACTTGCGGCAGGAACAGGCGATTGGCGGTGACCTTCCAGGCATCGCCCTGCTTGCTGACGACGCTGGTGAAATAGCCGGCGCGGATACCGATCTTGTTGCCGCGCGTATCGGTGGCGCCGAACAGTTCATAGGTGCCATCGACGACGGCAACGGCGTCGGTCGTCATTCGCACGTGCTCGACGGCCAGGTGCAGTTCGCTGTCCTTGAAAACGCTGCGGTGCTCGATCTCGAAGAGTTTCTGCACTTCGTCGCGACCGAAGACCGTGCGGCCGTCGGGCTCCATGTGATCGCCCTTTTCCGCCCACAGCGCCGCCATGGCGGCGGCATCGTGGCGATTCCAGGCGGTCGCGAACTCGTTGTACGTCCGGTGGATGGCCGCCTCGACACCGGTGGGTTCGCCTTTTGGTTCGGGGCCGCGCTGCGCCAGCAATGCAGTCGGGACGAGGAGAAGTAAGATCAGCCAAGCACGGATCATCTGCACCTCCTGTCGTTTCAGGAGATGCTACGCCGGTTGCGGTGGTGGGGTCAAATGGCGGTGACAGCTTTCAGCTGTCGGCCGGTCCCTCGATACACCGCCTGGCGGCGGCACTCGAAACGAACGGGTGGGCGGACAGCGCATCCCGAAGGGATGTCAGAGGTTAGCCGGTGGTTGAGCGAAGCGACACCACCGGTTGCGAAAGCCCCCACACCACACCGACACGCACCCTGAAGGGGTGCCAGAGGCTGCGGGACAGAGTATCTGGCACCCCTCCGGGGTGCGCAAACTTTTCTCCCAATTCCCGGTGGTATCGCTCCGCTCAACCACCGGCTAATGTCTTTGAACCCTCCGGGTTCACGGAAGCCCGGATTACGGTTGCCCTTCGCCAGTCGTGCCCAGCCGGCCGATTTGTGGGTAACGCAATCAAATCAACCGTCGCGCCAGCGACCACCAGCCCACGCCCCACGCCCCTCTCCACGAGCGAGATTCAGCTGAGCATTCCCGCCTGCGCCAGGGAGTTGCGCACGAAGTCGCGTACGTCGCGTCCCATGAAGCCGAAGACGTGGCCGCCCGGGTACCAGTGAATGTCGGGTTGGTTCCAGTGCATCCACAGGGCGCGCGCCTGGTGCGGCGGGACGACGCGATCGGCGTGCCCGGCGAAAATGAAGCGGCGCTCGCGCGGCAGCGTCGGTCGCATGCCGAGAGGGGAGACGACGCGCATCGTCGAACTCAACAGATTCCAGTCGGTGCTGCGGTCGTGGTACCAGTCGAGAACCCAAGGCGCGTTCTCGCGCGCGACGCGCGGGAAGTCGACGACGGGAATTCCCGCGATGGCGCAGGCGAGACTCTCGTCGATCGACGCCACCAGTGCCGCGTTGCAGCCGCCGAGCGATAGGCCGTAGAGACCGATCTGTTTTCCGCCGCGTGCGCGCACCCAGCTGAGCGTGCGGCGGATGTCCCATACCGCCTGCGCGAAGCTGTGGATCAGAGCGATATAGTCCGGAGCCAGCAGTTCGCCGCCGCTGACGCGGCCGCTGCTGCGCAGTCCGTGCAGCGGTAGCGTCGGGAAGATCAGGTTGAGGCCGAGTTCCTCGTGCATCCAGCGTGCGGCAAAACCCGTGAAGTTGACCGACGGCGTGCCCATGCCGAAGCCGTGAATGCACATGAGCCACGGCCGGTCCCGCTCGGCGTGCTCCAAGACGTAAGCGTGGCTGGTCTGATTGCGGCTGCGCGCCAGCCAGCGGTCGCTGCCGGGGACACCCCTCCAGGGTTGGTACTCACTGGCGAATGAGAGCCGCTTGAAGCGGATGCGCGACGGGAGTAGGGCGCTTTCCGCGCGCAGCGCCGCATCGCGCACGGGCGGCGGATCGCGGTGAAAGGCGCGCGGTTCATCGAGCCATCCGCGGCGATCGAACAGTCCCCAGGCCTCGCGCATCTCCGCCCGTTGTCTGTCCATCTGCTCGCGGTCGGGGATGCCGGTCATGGCGTTCATCGCCAGCGTGAACGTGTGATCGAGCATCGCCTCGCCGATGTTCGAGTATCCCGTGGGGTCGGGGCGCACCGGCGCCATGCCGGCGCTTTTGCGTGCGACGCCCCACACTTCGGACACCAAGCGTCCGACCTCGATGGATGGAATGGAAGATAGCTGCAGCATCCGCAGCCAAGCCGATTCGCCGACACGCGCGGTTGCGCGATCCTCACTCATCGATTGTGTCCCCCTCGCTGCCCGCCGATCACGGCCAGCATCCGCCGTGAGTCGGTTCGCGTACGTTCCGTGTTGCCCCGCTCGCTATATGCGAAGAGACACAGCAGCGTGTCAATAAAAAACTGCGGTGATGCGAGGTCGCAACCGACTGCGCCGTGGGGAGGGTGACGTCCGTTAATTTGCCACGGCCGACGCGGCGCGACGATTGACAGGTGGGTATTGATGATGGTCTCGTCGGGCGATGGGGGAGGTGAGGCGCCGCGCGTTGTCGCGGGCCGTCGATCGATTGGCCGCGGGTGTGGCAGCCGTTGTGCTGTTGTTCGTGTTCGGCTGCGGCTCGGGTGGTGGCGGCGAGACGGCCTCGGCCGTCGCACCGGTTCGCGGATACGTCGTCTCGTCCTTCGGTTACGTCTACCCGGAGGCCAGCGAGATGGCCTGCCCAGGGGGATTCAACCGCGGCGCGATCGAGATGCGTCTCGACGGGGAGACTCCGATACCCGACGACTGCGACGATCCCGAGGCGCACAGCGATCCCGCCTTCAAGACGATGCAGGCCTCCGCCAGCTTTGCCGGGATCGACATCGACGGCATCACCTCGCAAGCGCAATCGCCGCTGGCCGGCGAATGTGCGCACGACGACTTCAGCGGTGAGACCGGTGAAGCAGGGCTCGACTATCAACTGTGGCGAGCGATCGGCTGTATCCGCGGTTTCCAGGAGGGCGAGATTGCCGACATCGTCGTTGGCGGCGCGGTGCGCGAGGGGTCGATGACGATTCTGTTCGAAGTCTCCGAAGAGGCCGGCGCGGGCATCGCCGTGCGCGCCTTTGCGAGTGAGGAGAAACCGCCGACCGGTGCGAACGGCAGCGTGTTGCCGTTTGCCACCCTCAGTGTCCACGAGGACGACCGCTACCACAGCACGATCGGCGAGGGGGAAATGGTCGACGGCGTGATTGTCGCCGGACCGATGGATCTGCGCTTGCGCCTCAACATTCAGATCGTCGAAGGGGACCTGACGTTTCGCAACGCCACCATTCGCATGGAGGAGCACGAAGACGGTTCGGTCACCGGGGTCATTCTCGGCTTTCAGGAGATCGACGAAGTTTACGAGATCTTCGGCCGCCAGGCGGGTCGCGCCGGCGCCGAGGCGCTGTCGTATACCTGTACCGGGTTGTGGTCGGCTCTGCGCAGCCAGGCGGACGGCGACTACGATCCGCAGACGGGATCCTGCTCTTCGGTCTCGGTGGCGTATCGATTCGAGGCGATTCCAGCCTTCGTGGTGCAATGATGATTTCATTCAAGTGCGCGTTCGCGGCGCTTGCGGCCGCCCTGTTGCTGGGCTGCGCCGGCGAAGGACCGTCCTCTGGCGGACCGCCCATCTCCTCGCCGCTCGAGCCCGGGCCGATGGCCATGCGGCGCCTTACCGAGGCGCAGTATCGAGCGAGCGTGGCGGACGTTCTCGGCGAAGGCCTGTCGATCGCGGGACGCATCGAGCCCGACAACCGCCGCGCCGGACAGCTCGCGGTCGGCTCGTCATTCGTCAGCGTCACGCCGGCGGGCTTCGAGCAATACGAGACGGTAGCGCGCAGTCTTGCCGAACAGGCGATGGCGCCGGAACGGCGCGCCGGTTTCGTGCCGTGCGAGCCGCGCGACGC
>JBGTMF010000582.1:0-3544 GCA_041743795.1 Thermodesulfobacteriota bacterium
GCGATCGGCGCCCCCCACGCTCGGGCGACGACGCCGACGACGAGCAGGCCGGCCGATCCACCCAACATGAACGCCATGGCCTGGATCGATAGAACGGTCGCCCGCTGCTCGCGGATGGCGTGTTCGTTCATCCACGCGCCGAGCAGTGGATCGCTCGCACCCATGCCGGCGAAGTGCGCGACCAGTCCGACCGTCGCCTTGCCGAATCCGGCGGACGCGGCGGCCATCGCGATTCCGCCGGCGCGAACCAGCGTCAGTACCACCGCCGTCGTACGCCGCGACATGTGCCGGCGCATCGTTGGCAACAGGCCGCTGCCGGCGAGCGCGGCGACGTTGATCGCCGCCCAAACCCAGCCCATGCGCGACGTGCCCGCCGATGAAATCGCCGTCATGTGCGTCGGCCACAATTGCATCGCCGGCATCTGCGCGAACGCGATCAACCCGGTCAGCAAACAGAGAAACCGCAGCGTGCGATTGCCGAGGACGGCGGCGAGGCCGCCGCGGATCTGACCGCCGATCGCCGGCAGCGGATTCAACAGGGCGAGCGCCGCCAAACCGCGCGGCACGGCTAATGCCGGCGGGCGGCTTTCGCGCATGGTCGCGCTCGCCACGAGCCCAGTTGCGAGGAAACCGACCACTCCCATGAGCCACGGGTAGGCGATGTCGACTTCCGCCGCGTAGCCGCCGGCGAGGCCGCTGGCGATCATCGCGGCGTGCGAGATCATCTTGCCGCGCGAGAACAACCGATCCGCGGGACCGTCGTCGCCGTCGTCGCGCATCCCGTCGACCGCCCACGCGTCGAGCGCGCCGCTGGCCAGCGTGTTGCCGATGGCGTCTATCACTTCGGCGACGACAAAGTCGGCGAACGAATCGGCTTGGAAATACATGCCGAAGGCGACGGCGCGCACCAGGCAGGCCAGCAGAAACGACACCTTGCGTCCATACAGGTCGGCGACCGCTCCAGTCGGCACCTCGAAGGCGAAGTTGGCGAACAGGAACACCGCCAGGATGGCGTTGATCTCGAACAGGTCGAGTCCGCGCGAAAGCAGAAACAACGGGTACACGGCGCCGAGAAACGCCCACGAGAGGTTGTATCCGGCGAAGACCAGATAGTATGTGCGTTCGGAGCGGGTCATGGCGGCGACATAAAGGGCGTCATCCTCGCGCCGCCGCACGCAATCCACAACGGTGGCTGTCTCCACGAACGTAGGACGCGCTGGGACCTCGCCCGCGCGACCCTTCGATGTCGGCGGGGGAGTATCATGGAATCGCTACGTATCACCGACCAGGTCGAGATTCCTCCGCGAAAGGTGAATTACCGATGCCAGTCCGATCGCTGGATCACCCCACTAGCGTGACCTCCTCCCGCCGTCGACCCGCCGGTGGGTTGGGGACTTTCGCCGGGGTGTTCACCCCGAGCATCCTGACGATCTTGGGCCTGATCCTGTTTCGTCGATTGGGTTACGTCGTGGGCGCGGCGGGAACCTTCAACATCCTTTTCATCATCTTTCTCGCCTACGCGATCGCGATCATCACGGCCTCCTCCCTCTCCGCGATCGCGACCAACCTGCGGGTGAAGTCCGGCGGTGATTACTATCTCATCTCACGTAGCCTGGGAGCCGAGTTCGGCGGAGCGCTGGGGATCGTTCTGTTCTTGGCGCAAGCGACGTCGGTGGCGTTCTATTGCATCGGTTTTGCCGAAGGGATCGCTGTGTTCTTTCCCACGGCGCCGCCGGCCTTGAGCACCGCGTTCGCCGCGATGGCCGTGCTGTTTCTCTTCATCTTCGCATGGATGGGCGCCGACTGGGCGACGCGTTTGCAGTACGTCGTCATGGCGATGCTGGTCGCCGGCCTGGGCTCGTTCTTCATCGGCGGCGCGCTGCAGTTCTCGACCGAGACTTTGCAGTCCAACTGGGCCTACGGTGGCGACAGTGAAGGGAAGTTCTGGTTGCTGTTCGCCCTGTTCTTCCCGGCGGTAACCGGCTTTACCCAGGGGGTGAGCATGAGCGGCGACCTCGCCGACCCGGGGCGGAGTCTGCCGGTGGGTACGTTTGCCGCCGTCGGCGTCTCTCTGGTCGTCTACCTCGTGTCGACGTTGCTGTTCGCCGGCAGTTTGCCGAACGCCGAGCTGGTCGTCGGATACGACAGTATGGAGCGGATCGCGGTGGTCCCGGCGTTGATCACGGTTGGAATCATCGCGGCGACGCTTTCGTCGGCGTTGGCTTCTTTTCTCGGCGCGCCGCGCATTCTGCAGGCGCTGGCCGCGGATCGGGTCTTCCCATTGTTGGTGCCGCTCGAACATGGCCATGGCCCGACCAACAACCCGCGTCGCGCTGTGTTGCTTACGTTGGTCATCGCCCTCTTCGTCGTCTCCCTTGGGGGAATCGACTTCATCGCGCCGATCGTGTCGATGTTCTTTCTCATCTCCTACGGTTTGTTGAACTACGCCACTGCTCTCGAAGCGCGCGCCAAGAGTCCTTCGTTCAGGCCGAGATTTCACTGGTTTCACTACCGCACAAGTCTGCTGGGCGCCGGCGCGTGTTTCGCCCTCATGCTCATGATCAGCCCGTGGGCGAGCGCGGTGGCGTTGGCGCTCCTGCTGGTCCTATACCAATACGTTCAGCGCCTGGCGCCGTCCCACCGGTGGGCGGACAGCCGGCGCGACCAGTACTTTCACACCGTGCGCAAGAATCTGCTGGCGATGACCAAGGAGCCGCTGCATCCGCGCAACTGGCGGCCACACCTGTTGGTCTTCTCCGACCAGCCGCGGCGGCGCGCGGCGTTGATCGAGTTCGCCACCACCATCGAGGGCGGAGCCGGCTTGACGACCGTCGTGCGTCTGCTCGAGGGACGCGGTGACCAGATGATCGCGGCTTGCCGCAAGGCGGAAAAAGAGATGCAGGCGGAGATCGACGCCAGCGATCTCAAGGCGTTCGCACTCGTCGTCGCCGGGCCCAGCATCGAGGCCGCCGCCGCGACCTTGGTGCAGTCGTACGGCATCGGCCCGATTCGCGCCAACACGATTCTGCTCAACTGGCTGGATGGGCAAAAGCCCGGCGGGCAGGGTGCCGAACAACACAGCGAGCAACGTTTCGCGCGAACCCTGCGCGCGGCCGCGCGTCTGGGGCTCAATGTCGTCGTGCTCGACGCCAAGGAGCGCCCCTGGGACCAGATGCGACAGGCGACAGCGGGTGATCGCCGCATCGACGTGTGGTGGACCGCCGACCGCACTGGCCACCTGATGCTGCTGCTCGCGTACATGATCATGCGCACGGATGACTGGAGCGATGCCAGGATTCGCTTGCTCGTGCGCACCAGCGCAGGTGCCGAAGCGGAGGCGGTCGAGCACACACGGAAGGTGCTGCAGGACGTTCGCATCGATGCGGAGGTGTTGCCCCTCGTCACCCGTGACTTCGACGAAGTCCTGGCGCGCTCCGATGATGCGTCGCTGGTCTTCTTGCCTCTGCGCCTGCGTGAAATGCGGGTGGTCGATCCGTTTGGCGAGCCGATTCACGGGTTACTCGAAGCGCTTCCGGTCGTCGCC
>JBGTMF010000583.1:0-8884 GCA_041743795.1 Thermodesulfobacteriota bacterium
CGCCGCGCACTTCGCCGGCGCCGAGCGCGTCGTCGAGTTCGAGATCGACGCCGTCCGCGAGACGCGCGGCGCGCTGCCACTGCGTTCACACGCGAGCAAGCCGTCTCCGTTCAACCCGTGAAGCACGCGCCCATAATCCCCAATTCGCATTCGATTTCGCTGGGGACCCTGCTCGTGCAGCCGCGCAGGCAACCCTCTTCGTGGGCGGTTATGCTCAATCCGCGTGTTGTGCGAGACCGCGTCTGACATGACCGATGTACAACCAGCCGATCGGAACGCACGCCGCGCCGCACTTCTGATATTGGGTGTCGGTGCCATCGCGGGTGCGGCGGGACTCATTGCGTTGGACCGATGGTTGGAGTCACTGCGGCAACTGGAGTCAGCCGAGGCCAGGAAGGCCCTATCCCGGGCGATGTTCTGGCTGACGGCTCAGATGGTCGTCGTCGCAGCTGCCTTCGGTGCATACGGCTGGCGACTCGGCGGAAAAGTGATCGCCGCGCAACGGTTTCCCCCGCCTGGAATGCGAGTGATTCGGCCGACGGTGATCGTCACTGGCGAGGCCGCGCGGATACGTGGTCGCGCGATGCAGTTCGTGGGCGTCGCTCTCGTCGCCTTGGCGATCCTGCTCTGGATCACTGTTCGCCATCTCGTCGCACGCCTGACCTGACGAGAGCGTTGTCGCTGCACGTGACCGGCGCAGGCACAATCTCCACCGGCCGATCCGATCCGAGCGCGCCGTGTCGGTCAGCCGTCGGCGACGACAACATGGGTGTGCAAGGGAAGCAGGAGAGCGTCGCCCAGGGTGGAGACCTCGCTCGAATCGGGCAACCCGATCTCGATTGCAAGGTCCGAGGAGCTCGGTCGGTAGCTGCGAAAGAGTCGATCCCACACGGCGAAGATGGTGCCGAAGTTCGTGTTCAAGTCGGCCCAAGTCCGCGAGTGATGGAGGCGGTGCAGCCCCGGAGTAATGAACCACCGACCGATCGCCGTCTCGGCGCGGCGCGGCAGATCGATGTCGCCGTGCTCGATCAGGTTGGCGGCTGCGAAGACCACCTCGAAAGCGAGGACCGCCGCAACCGGCGCGCCGAGCGCCACTACAGCCGTCAGTCGCAGCGGCAGCGAGAGGAGCAGCTCGCCGGGGTGAAAGCGCAGCGCAGTGGAGACGGTGAAGGCGCGATCGGAATGGTGAACCCTGTGGAACCGCCAGAGGAAGGGGACGGCGTGGTTGGCGCGATGCCAGGCGTACGAAACAAGGTCGAGTGTGAGAATCGTCACCGGGATCGCCGTCCACGCCGGTGCGTGCAGGGCTCGAATGATACCGACGCCGCCCGCATCGGCCCAGCGTGCGGCCGCCATCCCACATCCGCCGCAGAGCAAGCCCACCACCACCACGCCGACCAACCACAGCGCCCCGTTGACGCGCCAACTCCCCTGCAGCCGCGCGTGCGGCGACAAGCTCTGTGCAACGATCGCCAGAGCCAGAGCCGCCGCTACCCCCAGCGCCTTGATGATCTCGGGATTCAGGTCGTGCACGATCAGTCACCTCACCGGACGGGCGGCTTCCGTACTGCCCCGAAGTGTCGCGAGGCGGTGACGGAGGCGGCCGCGAGAACCGCCCCAGGTCCGGCACACGGGAAGCTTCGCTTTGATGGGGAACCCACGGACGCGATGGCCGCGCTCAGTACACCTTTTCGCCACGCTCCAACCATATGCCCCAAGCGCGGCCGTACGCGTGGACTCGCGCGGTGGAGGTGCCGTCGATGGCGACGATGGGGTAACCGCGGTTGACCCATTCGAAGATCCCGCCGTAGAGGTTGCGTGCGTCCACGAAGCCCTGCGCGCGCAACTTCTCAGCGATCTTCTCGCTGCGGTACCCGATGCTGCAATAGACGATCACGCATGTGGTGCGGTCGATATCGGCCACGGCGTCGGCGCCGAAATGCTCGTAGCCGACGTGGCGCGCACCAGCGACGTGACTGACCGCAAACTCCGCGTGTTCTCGTGCATCGAGCCAGATGCAAGAAGTCGTCTCTCTCGCCTGTTGCGCGCCGATCTCCACGACCGAATGGGAAAGGAGGGACGCCAAGAGTCGATCGAACGACGGATCGCCGACGCTCGCCCCGGCTGCCAGCGTCGCCCCTGTCGCCAGCGAAGCGACAGTCGCAATGATCGCAGAGATGCGAGCCTCACCAGAGCGGTTCATGGATCGAGCCTCGTTTTCTCGACACGCTCAGTCAACGCTATCGATAGTCGGGATTGGGAAAGTCGAAGCGGCATCCCGCGTCCCATTCTGAGCGCTGGTTTCCGTGCGCTGGGATACCACCGGCACTCTCGAGGATGCGGGCGAGGTGCATGAGATTCCAAGTCATGAAGGTCGTGTTGCGGTTCGTGAAGTCGTTCTCAGGGCCGCCCGATTCGGGGTCGAGATACGATGGGCCGGGCCCCGCCTCACCGAGCCATGCGGCGTCAGCCTGCGGCGGGATCACGTAGCCGAGGTGCTGCAGCGAGTACAGCACGTTCATGGCGCAGTGCTTTGCGCCGTCCTCGTTGCCAGTGACCAGGCAACCGCCCACCTTGCCGTAGTATGCATACTGGCCGTGCTCGTTGAGGAGGTGCGAGCAAGCGTAAAGGCGTTCGACGACGCGGGTGCATACCGAGGACTTCTCGCCAAGCCAGATCGGTGTCGTGAGGACGAGGATGTTCGCCGCCATCACCTTGCGGTAGATGATTGGCCAATCGTCGTGTTCCCATCCGTGCTCACGCATGTCGGGATAGACGCCCGACGCGATGTCGAAATCAATCGGACGCAGCACCTCGACGGCGACGCCATTTCGCTCGAAGATTGCTCTCGAGATGTCGATCAAGCCCCCGGTGTGCGACAGCTCGGGAGAGCGCTTGAGGGTGCAGTTCAAGAAGATCGCGCGAAGCCCCTCGAAGTCCCAAGGGCTCTCCTCGCACATCGCCTCCTGCTTCGCGTTGAGTGCAGTCATTTTCACCTCTACTGATCGGGGTCGCAGCCGTTGAAGGCGGCGCATCCGGCGCCGATCAACTCGTTGACAGTGACGGTGTCGCCGCCGTCGGCATCAAAGGTGCCGCCGTTCTCGACGGGAATTCTCCCGAGGGCGAGGTTCACTCCGCGCACCAACTCGGCGACGGTGATCCTGGCGTCGGCCTCGGCTCCGCTGTTGTTGAAGCGCACTATCACCTGCGCGCCAGCACTTCTGATCGACAGAGCCATGCCCACAAATAGCAATACGATGAACGCACCGAACGGAGATTGGATGCCCATGGTCAGGGAACCCGTGGGGTGCGCGATTGGTTCCCATGATTGTGCGGATTCAGGGATATGGTCCCCGGTCGGACCGGTCTTGCGCGTCGGCACCTGGCAGGAACTCGTAGCGCGCGGGAACTAATTCGCATTCGCGTCGGTTGATGCGGGATGAGGGGTGCGACCGTCGATCGGCTCCTCACGGATCGTCGATCCGCTCAACTGTCGCGCGCGAGATCGACCAATAGCGCCACAACCATGGAGATTTTATGGAGTTTGCAAGCGATTTACTGAGCCAGCCGGGGTGGCTGATCGCCTGGATCGGATGGATGGGCGCGGTCAACATGGCGGCGATCGCGTTCGTCGGCCGCAGCGAGGCGCGGTGGACGCTGGCAGCATTTGCGGCGGCATTCGTCACCATGAACCTCCTCCATGCGGCCGCCGGCTACGTCCGGCTCCTCGGACTGGCGCACGTGCTCTTCTGGACACCGCTCCTGATCTATTTGTGGCCGCGGCTACTCCACCACCCCTCGTCGGCCCCCTACGGTTTTTGGCTGCGCCTGCTCTTCGTCACCAACGCCTTGTCCCTGATCGTCGATTACGCCGACGTGGTCCGTTACCTGCTCGGCGATCGGTCCTGACCCCATGGCGACCGCCGCCGCGCTCGCCGTCGCCACCGTCTATTTCACAGCGGCCGCCGCACTCATGTTGTACGGAATCAATTGTTACGTACTGGTCGTGTTCTATTTGCGTCGTCGCGCACTTGCCGCGGCGCAGCGCGCGAGCATCCGCGCCCTATCCACGGATCTCTCCGGCGCCGCGGATGCGCCGCTCGTCGTTACCCAGATTCCGATTTACAATGAGATGAACGTCGTGGCGCGAGCGGTCGAGGCGGCTTGTCGGATGCGCTACGCCCCCGGTCGGCACACAGTACAGGTACTCGACGATTCGACGGACGACACGCGCGTGCTTCTCGACGACACGGTGGCGCGGATGCGATCGCAAGGACACGACGTAACGGTCGTGCGGCGTAGCGGCCGAGAAGGATTCAAGGCGGGCGCGTTGGCACACGGGATGTCGGTCGCCTACGGCGATCTCTTCGCCATCTTCGATGCCGACTTCGTCCCACCCCCGGACTTTCTGCTGCGCACGATTCCGTTTTTCGTGAATCGCCCCCGGGTTGGATTGGTGCAGTGTCGTTGGGGGCATCTGAACCGAGACCGATCGCTGCTGACGCGTGCCCAGGCGATGGGAATCGACGGTCACTTCATGGTCGAGCAGTCGGCGCGCGCGTGGAACGGATTGGTGCTGAACTTCAACGGCACCGCCGGCATCTGGCGACGTGAGGCCATCGAGAGCGCGGGCGGCTGGCAGGGGGACACGCTTACGGAGGACCTCGACCTCTCCTATCGCGCTCGACTAGCGGGCTGGGACGCGACGTACCTGCCCGACGTGGTGGTTCCGGCCGAGATTCCAGAGGACGTCAACGCGTTCAAGAGCCAGCAGTTTCGGTGGGCGAAGGGCTCGATACAGACGGCGATCAAGCTATCGCCGCGAATCTTGCGCTCGAACCTCTCCCGTTTCGCCAAACTCCAGGCGATGCTCCATCTCACCCACTACGCGGTGCATCCACTGATGCTGACTCTGGCTCTATTGTCCCTGCCTGTCGTGCTGGTCATGCGAGAAGCGCTGTCCCCAGCCGCGTATGCAACTCTCGGCACTCTGCTGATCGCCGCGATGCTGGCGCCGAACACGATGTACGTCGTGAGCCAGCGCAGCGCCTACGCGGACTGGCCGCGACGCGTAGCATATCTACCGGTGCTGTCGGTGATTGGTGTCGGGACCGCGGTGTCCAACACCCGCGCCGTGATCGAGGCCATCGCCGGCCGTCCGAGCGAGTTCGTGCGAACACCCAAGCGCGGCGAACTGGCCGCAACCGAGTATCGGGTCGGCCCGACAGCGATGGCAGCCGCCGAGATCGCGTTGGGGGCGTACTGTGTCGCCGCCCTCGGGTACCATCTCGCGACGGCAGACTACCTGATTGGACCGTTCCTGGCTCTCTACTCGATCGGTTTCAGTTCGGTGGGTGCGTTGAGCGTGTTTCACTCCAGACAGTCCGGTGCGCGCCCCCAGGCGACCGGATGAGCGCCGGCGCAACCCTCGGCCGCTGGAACGGCTTCGCCCTTGCCGCTGGCGCCGGGTTCGTACTGACCCTCTACTCGGCGAACCTCGGCCGGTCAGCCGGTTGGCCGCCGCTGTCGCTACCCCTTGGCCCGATCCTTCCGGCGGGTTGGTTCATCGCCGTCTACCTCGCTACCGCGCTGGCCAGTCTGGTGGCGTTCCTCGCCTTCCCAGAGGTGCGAAGGTTTCGCGTCGCCGCCGTTGCGATTCTCCTGGCGGCGACAGCGGTACGTCTGGCAGCGTTGCCGCAGGCCGCCTCGGACGACGTCAATCGATATCTCTGGGAGGGGCGTATTCTCGCCGCCGGGTTGAGCCCTTATACGCACGCACCCGTGGCACGCGACGGTCCAGGGGCCGATCGACATCGCGACGCCGGGGATCCTGTATGGAGCGAGATCAATCACCCCGAGATGACAGCGATCTACCCGCCGCTCGCGCTCGGGCTGTTCGCCGGCGTCGCCTCGATCGCCTACGACCCACTGGCGATCAAGGTGGTCATGGGCCTTTTCGATCTCGCCGCCATCGCGGTGCTCCTCGTCCTACTGCGCCGACGGCGCGCATCTCCGCGGTGGGCGATTCTCTACGCGTTGAATCCGCTCTCAGTGCAGGCGTTCGCAGGTGAGGGGCATCTTGACGCGGCGCAAGTCCTCCTACTGCTGCTCGCGCTGCTCCTCGCTGCCCAGCGACACTGGCGGGCGATGTTCATCGTTCTCGGTCTCGCCGTGCAGGTGAAGTACACCGCCGTGGTCGCGCTGCCCTTCTTCATCAACCGCGAGAACGCACGTCATGCCTGGGTGGCGCTGCTGGCGGTGGCTGCACCGTTCGCGCCCTTCGTCGCTTCCGACGGTGTCGGCCCAGTCTTCGCGTCCCTGTTGCGATTCGGGAACGAGATGGGCTTCAACGGTTTCCTGCACGGCTGGCTGCGCCTGGCCACCGCCGACCTCGGGTTGACGACGGCGATCTGCAAGGGGCTGGGCGCACTCGTGCTCTTCGTTGGGTTTGCGCACTGGTCGCGCGTCGACGTGACGAGGCACGACCCGGCACCTGGGGCTCTGTTCGCGCTTTCGACGTTTCTGGTGTTCGCGCCGACCGTGCACTACTGGTACCTCGCCGCGGCACTTGCGCTAGGGGCCTTGGAGGGCGCGTTGCTCTGGCCGTTGGCGTCAGCGACCATCGCGTTCGGTTTCGTCGCCAACGGCGCAGCCGCCGAAACCGGCGCCTTCCAACAGCCCGCATGGGCACAAGTAGCGACATGGACGTTGCCATCGCTCCTTCTAGCCGCAAGTCTGCGATGGCTGGCTTGGGCCACTTTCGCGACGCCTCGTTCGGTGTCGGTGATCATCCCCGCGCGCAACGAGGGCGCCTGGATCGAGCGCGCCGTACGGGCGGCCGCGGTGGATGACTGCGTCGTCGAAGTCCTCGTCGTCGACGGAGGGTCCGCGGACGACACAGCCTTTCGCGCCGTGCGCGCCGGGGCGACGGTGTTGTCTCACGACTGTCCCGCGGCGGCCGGCGGCGGCCGTGGCGGCCAGATCGCGTTGGGCCTTACAGAGGCGGGCGGCGATGTCGTCGCCATCGTCCATGCGGACACCGAGGTAGCGCCTGGAGCGATGGAAGAAATGGTGCGCTATCTCGTCGCCAACCCTGGCTGCATCGGAGGTGCGTTGGGCGCGGGCTTCTCGGACCGAGGTCGACTCCTTTCCTTGATCGAGGTCGCCAATCAGGCTCGCGCGGCGCTATCGGGAGTCAGCTTCGGCGACCAGGTGCAGTTCTTCCGTCGCCAACCGGTCGTCGACGCCCAGATCTATCCCGCCATCCCGCTGATGGAGGATGTCGAACTGAGCCTGCGCCTGCGGCGACACGGCGAGATCGCGTTCCTCTGGCAGGACAACCGAGTCTCGGCGCGCCGATGGCAGGCACACGGCGGTGCAAGGGCGATGTTGGTGATTCGCCTGTTCGCCACCTGGTTGGTACGCCGCCACTTCGGAGGCGCTGACCCCGCGGCGTTGTACGACCGCTACTACGGTTCTGGCCGGGACCAGATTCGGCGCGCCGCATCGACGAGGAAATCAAGCCGATACCGCACGCGTCTACCCGAGACGATCACCCGCCGGCCTGATCGGCGCCAGGCTTGATCGATCTGCGCTCGCGAGAGATCGCGCGAGCAATCTCGAAGGGGCGCGACCGGGCGGATACGCGTTCTGCGGCCCCGCGGCAATCACAAGTGCCCGACGGATGTCGTATCGACGTCTGGACGTGGGGCATGGCGATTGTTAGGCAGGCTGCGTGGCGGACGATGGCCGGACCCGGCAAGCGGAGTTCGAGCGGACGGCGGTGCCGCATCTCGACGCGATCTACAGTGCGGCGCTGTATCTGAGCCGCGATCCCGACACCGCCGCCGACCTCCTGCAAGAGACCTATTTGCGCGCATACCGCGCCTGGCATCAGTTTACCGCGTCGACGAATTGCAAGGCGTGGCTGTTGACCATTCTCTACAACGCGTTTCGCAACCGCTATCGAGCAGAGAAAGCCGCCGCCGCTGCGCTTGGGAGCGAACAGCTGGTCTTTGCCGCCGATACGATGCGTTCGTCGGTCTCGGACGATCCCGCGGAGAGAGTGCAGCAGCTCGCGCTCGAGGCCGAGATCGAAGCCGCTCTGCTTTCTCTTCCGGAGGAGTTTCGCGCCGTCGTCGTACTGGTCGACCTCCAAGATGTCACCTACGAGGAGGCAGCCGCGGCCCTGGAATGCCCGGTGGGGACGATTCGCTCACGACTCTTTCGAGCCCGGCGCCTCCTCCGTTCCCTTCTGCGCGAGTACGCAGACTGAAGGGCGGTCGATCGCAAGGTGGGTGTGATCCAAACGGTTCGGTGATCGGCCGGATCGGTTGGATCAGCGATGGCGTTCGCCAGCGAACAGCCTCACAAACTCAGCGCGCGGCATTGCGCTCGCCATGACGCAGATCGTGTCGCCGATCCGCTCGACGCGCACGGTGATCCCGTCGACCGTATGGAAGACTGCGCCGCCTATGTCATCGCCACCCTCGGGCAGGGGAATCGAACCTGCCCGAAAGCGCCGGCATACGATGCGCCCAGCGGCGCTCTGGTAGATTGTGAGGGACGTGTCGACCGCAGAAATGCGGTCGACGTCGGCACCGACCGGGCGAAATCCCAGCGGAGTGAGGTCGGCGACAGGGTTGTCGAAATCAATGCGCGGCGCGGCGGCATAGAAACGCTTGATGGCGTCGATGTCGTCGCTGCGCAGGGCAAGTGGAACGTTCTGCGCGTCGGCAGCGTGGACGTCGCGGGCCAATACATCCAGCAAGTCGGCTTCGGCGGAGCGTGTCAGAGGGAGCAACGCGAAGATCAACGACGCGGCGATCGCGCCGGCGAGCACGGCACGCCGCGCCAGCGAACGTCGGGCGAGCGGAACGACGCG
>JBGTMF010000584.1:0-9752 GCA_041743795.1 Thermodesulfobacteriota bacterium
GTCGCGCTGGCGCTGGTCGCCTGTGGCGACGACGACGACGTCGCCGCGGTCGACGGACTGCGGTTCGGCACCAAGGGTCCGATCGCGACCGAGGCGGGACGCGGCAGCTTCACCTTCGGGGTCGCCACCGCGGCGACACAGATCGAAGACGAGAACCCGGACACGGACTGGTATCTGTGGACGGCACCGCCGCCGCAGGGGCTGGGCAACGGCGTTTTCGTCGGCGAGGCCTCGCGCGGATTCACCAAGGCTGTCGAGGACGTCGACCTGATTCGCGATCTATCCCTCGACGTCTACCGCTTCAGCGTCGAGTGGTCGCGCATCGAGCCGCAACGCGACGCGGTGAGCGAGGAAGGGCTGGCGCACTATGACCGCATGATCGACGCGCTGGTAGCGGCCGGCATCACGCCAATGATCACCGTGCATCATTTCTCGAGCCCGGTGTGGGTCGACGATCCGCGCAGCCCCACCTGCCCGGGCGGGCCGAACGACACGAATCTGTGCGGATGGACGCACCCGCAGGGCGCGGCGATGATCATCGACGAACTGGCGGAGCATGCTCGCCTGCTCGCCGAGCGCTACGGCGATCGAGTCGACGACTGGACGACTCTCAACGAGCCGGTCAACTATCTGCTCGCCAGCTACGGAGTCGGCTTCTTCCCGCCTGGCCGCGCCTTTATGCTGAGCGACTTCCCGACCTTCATCGACGCGGTGCGAAACTACCTGCGCGCCCACGTCGCCGTGTATGAGGCAATCAAGGAAGCCGACACGATCGACGCGGACGGCGACGGAGTCGCCGCCCACGTCGGCTTCACGCTCAACACCATCGAGTGGCTTCCGAGCCGCGACAACGCCCCTAGCGATCGCGCCGAGGACATTGCCGCGGCGGAGCGTCTCAAATACGCCTACCATCACCTTTTCGTCGACTCGTTGATCCACGGAGGTTTCGATGCCGACCTCGACCAGGTGCGCGAGGAGTCCCACCCGGATTGGCAGGGCAAGATTGACTGGCTCGGCGTGCAGTATTACAGTCGCAACGGCGTCACCGCCGAGCCGGCGATCATCCCGGTGCTCAATCTCATGCCGTGCTTCGGCGAGTTCGATCTCGGCTCGTGCGTCGCCCCGGACGATCCGACCCACTGGGTGCCGGCGATGCGCTACGAGTACTACGCGCCGGGTCTGTACAATGTCCTCGTCGACTTCGCGCAGCGCTGGCCCGATCTGCCGATGACCGTCACTGAGTCGGGACTGGCGACGGAAAACGGTCGCCGTCGCGCCGAGCACGTCGTCCGCTCGCTCGAGCAGATCCACCGCGCGATCGAAGAAGGCGCCGACGTGCGCGGTTACTACCACTGGAGCCTCTATGACAACTTCGAATGGGCGGAGGGATACGAGCCGCGATTCGGGCTGTACCGGGTCGACTTCACCACCTACGAGCGCAGCCCCACCGAGGGTGCCGAGATCCTCGCCGAGATCGCTCGCGACCGAATCATCCGCCGCGACGTCCAAGAAACCTATGGCGGGCTCGGCCCGATGTCGCCGGAGCCCGAAGGGGAGGATTGATATAGGTCATCGTGCGAGTGACTCCAGCTTGGATGCGCCGCGTCCGGCGGAGAAGCGGCTCCAAATCGGCTGCGCGAAGCTGAGCGTCGCGAACGAAGTCGCGCCCGCGGTCCATCGTTGGTTGAAGTGGGTGTCCAGCTTTTTTGTACTTGGGCGGAGGGGGAGCCCTCCGCCCAAGGGTTTCCTTCCGCGCGAGCCTGGCACAGCATATCCAAGCCGCTCGAGCCCAACTCGCGCACGCGACTTGATCTAGTGTCCTGAGTCAGAGATTCGTCACATGATTCGGCGGCCCTTGGCGCCCATGCCGGCGTTGCTCCTCCTCGAAATATTGCAAATATTCCTTCGTCGTCGCGCCTTGGCACGGGCGCCAATTGCTCGCCGACTAATGCAACGAACTTCCAACTCAGGACACTAGGAGCAACCCGTGGAAATGCCAGCGACGCGCTACACGAAAACGAGCGACGGCTTTCACATTGCGTATCAGATCTACGGCAAAGGCCCGATCGACATCCTGTACTCGAATTCGCTGTGGTGGCACCTCGAATACCAATGGACCGATCCCTGGAGTGTCCGGCTCAAGGAGCGACTGGCGCGGCTCGGTCGCGTAATCGAGTTCGACAAGCGGGGCACGGGGCTGTCCGATCGGGTCTCCATCGACCAACTCCCGACGCTGGAGAAACGCATCGACGACATCACCGCAGTGCTCGACGCCGTCGGCTCGACATCCGCGGTGTTGTACGGAACGAACCACGGCGTGCCCCACGCGCTGCTGTTCGCGGCGACCTATCCGGAGCGTACGAGCGCGCTCGTTTCGAGCGGCGGTTTCGCACGGTTCGCCGACGCGCCCGACTATCCCTGCGGTTTCCCGACGCGCCTCTCGCCTCGCGTCGTCGAGCGGATGGAGTCACACTGGCACGAGCCGCACGCGCTCAGTCACACCGCACCCAGCCGTGCCGAGGACCGGCAAGCGCAGGAGTGGTGGTCCCAGATGCAGCGCATGTCCGTCAGTCCGAGCGCGGCCGTCGCACTTTGGGACATGGCGATGAGCACGGACGTGCGCGACGTGTTGCCGGCGATACACGTGCCGACGCTCGTGCTGCACCAAACCGGTGATCGCTTGATCAATATCGGATGCGGCCGGCATCTCGCCGAGCACATCGTGGGTGCGACGCTGGTCGAGCGACCGGGCGGCGACATCATGTGGGGTGATATCGCTTCCATGGTTGACCCCATCGAGCAGTGGCTTACCGGTCGCGAACCAGAGTCGGAGAGCGACCGCGTGCTCGCGACTGTGTTGTTCACCGACATCGTCGACTCGACGAAGCTCGTCATGGAACGTGGCGACCGCGAATGGAAGGCGATTCTCGACCGGCACGACGCCTTGATCGATCGTGCGCTGGAGCGATTTCGCGGCCGCAAGGTCAACCCGACCGGCGACGGCATGCTCGCGATCTTCGACGGTCCGGCGCGGGCAGTGCAGTGCGCGTGCGCGATACGTGACGGCGTCGCGGCGCTCGGCATCGAGACGCGAGCAGGGCTGCACACGGGCGAAATCGAGCTGCGGGGCGACGACGTCAGCGGCGTGGCTGTCCATTTGGGCGCGCGCGTCGCGTCACTCGCCGAACCTAGCGAGGTGCTGGTGACTCGAACCTTGACCGATCTCGTCGCCGGTTCCGGTCTCCGGTTTGTCAATCGGGGTGAGCACGAGCTCAAGGGTCTCCCGGGTTCGTGGTCGATCTACGCGGTCGCCGCTAACTGAGCGGTTCGCACCGAGTCAAACTCCATCGCGCTCCCGGTCGATCGGGCCGTGGCCGACCACGTGAGCCTGCAGCGAGACGAGAGCCGGGCGCAGGCCGACCTGCGCAGCTCGTGATTGCCATTTGACAACATGTTGATGTTACCCTTTGAGTGCGGCGCTTTCCAAGCAGGAAGGTAACAGGAACGACAGCGTATCAAGCCACCGACACTCGAGCGGCTGGTACTGCGCGGTGCGGCCGGCAGCGACCAGGGCGACACCCGCCGCCGGCGCGTTGATTCTGGGGGCTCTTTGGGCGTCGAGACCGGTAGCGACACCGGTTGCGACCGGTTCGCCGTTCGATCATCGTCGCCGCCGGTATGGCGCTTCTCGGGTTGAACCAGGCGTCGACGCGAGACTTGTTGGCGTGAAGTGACCCTGCTATATGACCCGGGTCATGAAGACGATCTCAAAATCGAAGCTGAAGGCTCGTGTCCTTGCCTACTTTCGCGAGGTAGAGGCGACGGGCGAGGAACTGGTGCTGACCGATCGCGGCAAACCGGTTCTGAAGATCGTTCCTTATCGCAAGGACGCGGAGTCCGCGCGACGGGCGCTAAAAGGGACTGTGTTGCGCTACGACGATCCGACGGCGCCGGTCGGTTCTGACGATTGGGAAGCGTTGCGGTGATCGTTCTCGACACCCACGTCTGGGTATGGTGGGTGGCCCAATCTTCCGATCTCCCTCGTCGGGTTGGGCGTCTGATTGACGAGCATGTTGGTACGGAAGAGGCCTACGTTTCGTCCATCAGCGTATGGGAAGTCGTGCTGCTTGTGCGCCGTGACCGATTGCAGCTGACTATGGGCCTGGAGGATTGGATCCGCAGATGCGAAGCGCTCCCGTCGCCGCGGTTTGTGCCGGTGGACAACCGAATCGCATTGCGCTCGGTGGGCTTGGCGGAACCGATGCACGCGGATCCGGCCGACCGCATCATCGTCGCCACCGCTGCGCAATTGGGCGCCAGTCTGGTGACAAAGGACGCGAAGTTGCGGGAGTATCCGCATCTCGAAACACACTGGTGAGAGGTGCGGCTGGTTGATTCCAAAAGGAAATTCCAGATTCCAGGGCTTGGAATCTGCCTCTGGAATCTGGAATTCGTAATAAAGCGGGCGACCGGGGTCGAACCGGCGACCTTATGCTTGGCAAGCATACGCTCTAGCCAACTGAGCTACGCCCGCGTGTTTCGGTCCTCTATCCGACGCTGGCAGTCGTGTCAATTTGCCTCTCCCGCCCCTCGCGACGAGAAATCTCGACCACGACCGAACCTTTTGCAGCCGTCGCGCGTAGTACGGTCCAGGATGCCAACCCATTAGGAGGGAGCCCATGACCGAGTCCACCAAGCAATGCCCTTACTGTGCCGAGGAGATTCGCGCCGAGGCGACGCGCTGTCGCTACTGCCGGAGCCGATTGATCGCCATCGATCCGCAACGCTGGCACCGCAGTCACCGCGACAGCCGGCTGGCCGGCGTTTGTGCCGCGCTGGCCAGCTCGTTTGCCGTGCCGGTCGGTATGGTACGCGCCGCATTCGTCGTCTTGACGATTCTGCCGATGCACCTGGGCCTGATGTTGTATCCTGCGCTGTGGCTGATCATTCCTGCCGAGCCGGGCGGCGAATCGCTGCTCGAACACGCAATGCGCTGCGGTTGGAATGCCGCGCACCGCATGAGCGGCCGGCACCACGAGGGCGCTGGGCCACCGAGCGCGATGCGCTGAGTGCACGGTCGAGCGATGGGGATGATAGCATGCCGAGCGCATGGAGGCCGATGAGGACCTGGCGCGGCGGCTTGCCGCCGGAGACGATCGCGCGCTGGCCGAGTTATTGCGCCGTTATGAACACGGACTATCACACTTCATCTTCCGGCAGACGGGCGGGCGCGACGTCGAAGATCTCTATCAGGAGACGTGGATGCGGGTGGTGCGCCACGCGGATCGATTTGATTCCTCGCGCAAGTTCTCGACCTGGTTGTTTCAGATCGCCGTCAACCTCTGCCGCGACTGGCGGCGCAGTCCGCCGACGGAAGTGGCGAGCGGGGACGCGGCGGCGACGATCGGATCGGGAGTCGAACGGATCGAGGCGGGTATTGATGCCGGGCGCCTGCTCGGCATGCTGCCCGAGGAGCAACGTGAAGTCGTGATTCTGCGTTATTACCACGATCTGCGCGAAAGCGATGTCGCGGAAATTCTCGGCGTGCCCAAGGGCACGGTGAAGAGTCGCATGCACAACGCCATGAAGACGTTGACGGTGGCTCTGGAGAGCGAGCGATGAGCGACGGTAGTGACGGCCGGCTCGACACCGCGGTACTGCGCGATGGCGGTTGCCCGGAGCCGCAGGCGGAGAAACTGTCGCGTGCGCTCGACTGGCCTTTGACTTACGACGCTGCGTTGGCGTCGAGCCGAGTTCTGCGCGCCGCCGCGCCGCTGCTGCAGGAGCGATCGCGGCGTGTCTGGCGGCGGCAGGTTTCGGCCGTTCTGGTCGCCGCGGTGGCGACGCTGCCGCTGTCGATTGGCGCCGGCGCATACGGCATCGGCATCGCGTACGAGATTCTCTCGGCGTGGCTGCCAGCGGCCCTAGCCACCTATCTGGTCGCGACCTATGCGATGGCTGCTCTCGCCGTCCTCGGTGCGACCTATGCGTTGATCCCGATCGCCATCGGCCGCTCGCGCGACCAGTTGGCGTTTGCTCAATCCTGGGAAGGAGCCCGATGAAAACGTGTCCGTACTGCGCCGAGGAGATTCAGGATGCAGCCGTCAAATGCCGCTATTGCGGCAGTATGCTGCAAGGTGGACCGCTGGCGACGGAATGGTACCGCTCGCGCGAGGGGCGCATGGTCGCCGGCGTCTGCGCGGGACTGGCTGAGCACTTCGGAATCTCGGTGACGGCTCTTCGGTTGGCGTTCGTCATCCTCACCCTCTTCGGCCTCTGGGGGATCGTCGTCTACGCCGTTCTCTGGGTCGTCATGCCGCGGCAAACGGCTAGGCTCTCCTATCGCGGCGATGTCATGGATCTGGCCGATTCTCGCCGCGCCGCAGCGCTGCAACACGACCGCGACCGCTGAGCGGAAATGCCGCCGCGGGGAGACGCGAGACAGCGATCAGCGGGTGCCGGCCGAGCGGGTGAAGTGCATCGTCGCTAAGCCGATCAGTGCGCCGGCGACGAATTCCGGTGCGGTACCGCGCAAGGCCGCGACCAGAGGCCCGGGCTGAAAGCCTGCGTCCCACAGGATCACCAGAACCGAGCCGGCGAAGACCGCGGTAAACAGCTCGACGTTCCACCCGATGATCCAGCGAATCGCGATGCCGACAAACGTGCCGGCCACCCACAGGTCGAGAAGTGATCCAACGTCCATGTCTCGCGAATAATGCAATCACGGGGCCAATCCAGCTTCCTCGAAATCTGAAAGAATTGGTGGCGCGACTGGCAAAGCAGATGCACATATCCGAGCGCTTCGTCTTGTCACTGCGGTAGAATCTCGACGCTTTGCGGGGGAAGTTGCATGCGGGGTGGTATGAGGCGTCGTAGGCGAGAGCGCACTGTGGCGGGTTCGACTCGAGCGGTGCGGACGCCGATGCACTGATGGTCGCGATCGCGTCCTCGAAGCGTCTTGTGCGCCAGCGCACCGCGCTTCCCGCGGCCAGGCGAAAGCAGTCCGTCGGTTACCCGACGATCTTGAGGAGGTGGAGTTTTTTCTGCAACGCGCGTACCGAAATTCCCAGTTTGCTGGCGCTGTGGGTTCGGTTGCCGTTGTTCTTGAGCAGCTCCTGGGTGATCAGTTGCCGCTCGACCTGGCGCAGTCTTTCACGTAGCGAGCCGCTGACGCCGGCGTCGCCGCCGTCGGCCGCCGCGCCGGTGACCTCGCTGGAGAGGAGGTCGACGTCGATGGCATCCCCGGCATTGGCAAGGGCGACGGCTCGCTCGATCTCGTTTTCCAGTTCGCGCACGTTGCCGGGAAACGGATGCTGGCTGAGCGCGCGGGCGGCGCGCGGCGTCAAGCCGGCGAGTCGCTTGCCGGAGCGGGTTACGTATTTGTCGAGGAAATGCCGGGCGAGGAGAGCTATATCGCCATCGCGCTGGCGCAGCGGCGGCAGATGCACGCGCAGGACGTCGAGTCGGTAGTAGAGATCGGCGCGGAAGCGGCAGGCCTCGACCTCATTGCGCAGGTTGCGGTGCGTCGCGCTGATGATGCGGACATCGACCCGGATGGGCTGGTTGCTGCCGATTCGGCGGATCTCCCCCTCCTCGAGCGCGCGCAGGAGCTTGACCTGCATCGACATCGGCATGTCGCCGATCTCGTCGAGGAACAGCGTGCCTCCGTCGGCCTCCTCGAACAGGCCGCGGTGGTCGCGCACGGCACCGGTGAAGGATCCTCGACTGTGTCCGAAGAGCTGGCTTTCGAGCAGGCCCTCCGGCATCGAGGCGCAGTTCTGGGCGACGAACTTCCGCTCCCGCCGCGCACCGTTGTAGTGGATGGCGCGGGCGATCACTTCCTTGCCGGTGCCGGTCTCACCGTGGATGAGTACCGTCGCATCGGACTCGATCGCTTTCTCGACGACCCTCAAGGTATTCTTCATCGCCGTGCTGACGCCGATGATGTTGTCGAGTCGGTAGGTGCCGGAAACCTCGCGCTTGAGGGTGACGTTCTCCCGCTGCAATTCCAGATTGGCCCGGCGCAGCTCCTCGACCAAGCCGACGTTTTGCTCGAGAAGCTGGCTGTTGTTGCGGCGCAGGCGGTAGGTCTCCATGGCCGAGCGCACGGTCATCGCCAGGTCGCGATTGTCCCAGGGTTTGGCGATGTAATGGAAAACCTTGCCGGTATTGATTGCCTCGAGCAGGGTATCGATGTCCGCGTAGGCCGTGAGGATGATGCGAACGATATCGGGGTGGAGTTGCATGACATGGCCGAGCAGTTCGGTGCCGCTCATCTCCGGCATGCGCTGATCGGCGACGACCACACCAATGTGGCGGTTCTGTAGCAGCTCGAGCGCCTCCTGCCCGCTGCCGGCAGTAAACACCGGGATTTCGCTCCCGAAGAGCTGACGCAGGAGTGTCAACGTGTTGGGCTCGTCGTCGACGATCAAGACGGCGGGCGACGCGGACGCGTCAGGTGGGGTTTTCGAGTCGATCATGGGAGGCTCCGTTGGTCGGCAAGGAGACGGTGAAAGTGGTGCCCTGGCCGGGTTGCGAGTCGACGCGGATGTGGCCGCCGTGGGCTCGCACCAGCGAGCGCGCGATACTGAGACCGAGTCCGGTCCCGACGCCGACTTCCTTGGTAGTGTAGAACGGGTCGAAGACCTTTGCCGCTGTCTCCGCCGTCATCCCCGAGCCGCTGTCGGAAATCTCGACGGTCACGTGTTCCGCGTGTGCGCGGGTGCGGATGGTGACCGCGCCTCTGCCGGCAATCGCCTGCGCGGCGTTGGCGAGAAGGTTGAGGAAGACCTGCGCCACCTGGCCGCCATCGCAGTGAACCGCAGGCAGGTCGTCGTAGTCCCGCTGAACGGCGACACGCCCTTTGAACTCTCCCTGTAGCAGGCGCAGGGATTGGTCGATACTGGCGTGCAAGTCTGTGAACTGGCGTCCCTGCGTGGCCGGTCGGGAAAACGTCCGCAGGTCCTGTACGATGCGCGCCGTCCGCCGCGCTCCATCTCGGCAGATGGCGGCGTTCTCCAGCAAGTTGGCGAAGCGGTCGCCAGCGGCGATCTCGGCGCGCAGCGACGCCAGGGAGGCGTCGCCGTCCATCGAGGTGAAGGCTCGCTCGAGGATCCGCTGCAGGTCTTCGACGGACTCGGCGATGAGGTCGATGCTGCTGTGGATGAAGCTGACGGGGTTGTTGATCTCGTGCGCTACGCCGGCGACCAGGGTGCCGAGAGCCGCCATTTTCTCCGAATGGGCGAGCTGTGCCTGCGCCTCGCGCAGTTCTTCGTAGGCACCGCTCAGTTGGTCACGCGATTGCCGCACCTGACGTTCGACGCGCCGCAGGCGCAGCATGGCACCGATGCGAGCCGTGAGTTCGTCCGGGTGAAACGGTTTGGTGACGTAGTCGTCGGCGCCGGCGGCGAATCCTGTCAGCTTGCTGTCGAGCGAAGCGCGAGCGGTCAACAGGATGAGCGGAATGTGGCACAGGGTGGGGTCCTGTTTCAGGGTCTGGCAGAGGGCGATGCCGTCGGGTCCCGGCATCATCACGTCGCTGACGACGAGGTCGAAAGGGCGGCTGCGCAGGCGCTCGAGCGCTTCGGTCGCGGCGCAAGCCGTCTCGACGTCGTAGTCGCGCCGCAGTAGCTGGCGCAGAAAATTCAGGATCTCGGAGTTGTCGTCTACCAGCAGGATCGACTCACGCGCCTCGTTCGGGACGACTGTCGTCGCGCTATCGGCGATGGCGCTGCCACCGTGCAGCGCCGCCG
>JBGTMF010000585.1:0-18244 GCA_041743795.1 Thermodesulfobacteriota bacterium
GCGCTCGCCGCGACCGCGAGCGCTTGCCGTCTTTGACGAGATCCTGCAGCTCACGCATGAACTCACCGACGTCCTGAAACGATCGATACACCGACGCGAAGCGCACGTAGGCCACCTGGTCGAGCTTGTGCAACTCCTCCATCACCGCCTCGCCGACGACCGAACTCGGAATCTCTTTTTCGCCGCTGCCCTGCACGAATCGCTCGATGCGATCGGCCGCTTCTTCGATGGCCGCGGCCGACACCGGCCGCTTCTCGCAAGCCTTCTTGAGGCCGGCGATGATCTTCATGCGGTCGAACACTTCGCGCCGGTCGTCCTTCTTGACCAACAGCGGCAGTACTTCCTCGACGCGTTCGTAGGTGGTGAAACGCCGCTCGCACTTCTCGCAGGCGCGACGGCGTCGAATCACCTCGTTGTCCTTGGTCAACCGCGAATCGATGACGCGGTTGTCCAGGTCATGGCAGAACGGGCAACGCATGACCGGGATTCACGATTCCAGATTCCAGATTCGCGATTCCAAACTGTCGTCTCGACGCTGTTGCGATGGCGCGATCGATTCTGGAACACGAAATCTGCAATCGTGAATCATCTCTGGGCCTCGCGCGCTTCGAACAGTACCAGTTGGCGGGAGCGGCCGTCGTCGGAAACGCGTACCGGATAACGCCCGGTGAAACAGGCGTCGCAAAATCCCTCGGAGGAAGATTCGGGGAGAAAGCCGTATAGCCCAGCCTCGCTGAGAAAGCCCAACGAGTCGGCGCCGATGTACTCGCGAATCTGCTCGATCGAGTGACTCGACGCTACCAGCTCCTCTCGCGTCGGCGTGTCCACCCCGTAGAAACAGGGCCCCGTCGTCGGCGGCGAGCTGATCCGCAGGTGGACCTCTTTCGCGCCGCCCTGCTGGCGCAACATCGAGACGATCTTCCGACTCGTCGTGCCCCGCACCAACGAATCGTCGACGACGACGACCCGCTTGCCTTCGAGGACCAGACGCTGCGCGTTGAGCTTCACCTTGACGCCGAAATGGCGGATCTCGTCCTGCGGTTCGATGAACGTTCGACCGACGTAGTGATTGCGTATCAATCCGAAATCGAACTCCAGCTTCGACTCCTCGGCGTAGCCGAGTGCCGCCGGCACGCCCGAATCGGGTACCGGGATGACGACGTCGGCGTCCGCCGGGCATTCCTGTGCCAGGCGCCGGCCGAGCGCCTTCCTCACCTGGTAGACGCTGCGTCCGAAAACCGTGCTGTCGGGGCGCGAGAAATACACGTACTCGAAGACGCAGCGCGTCGGCTTGCTCTCGACGAAGGGAAAATAGCTGCGCATGCCGGTGCGGCTGGCGACGATGACCTCGCCCGGTTCCACTTCGCGCACGTAGTCGGCGCCGATCAGATCGAGTGCGCAGGTCTCGGAGGCGATGACGACTGCGTCGCGAATCGTGCCGAGCACCAGCGGGCGGAAGCCGTGCGGATCGCGCGCCGCGATCATCTGATTGCGATCGAGAAGCAGCAGCGAGTAGGCACCCTGCACCGCCGCCAGCGCCTCGGTGGCGCGATCGATCAGAGCGGCGCCCTTCGACATCGCCATCAGATGAATGACCACCTCCGTGTCGACCGACGACGTAAAGATCGACCCGCGAGCCTCCAGCTGTTCGCGCAGTTCCAGGGCATTGACGATATTGCCATTGTGGGCAACCGCCAAGCCGCCGCCGCCGCCGAATTCGACGACGAACGGCTGCGTATTCTTGAGCAGCGTTCGCCCGGCTGTCGAATAGCGGTTGTGGGCAATCGCCGCATCGCCGACGAGCCTTCGCATGACCTCTTCGTCGAAAACATCGGCGACCAGACCGAGGCCGCGGTGCGACGTCAGCACGTTGCCGTCGGACGAGACGATTCCCGCGCCTTCCTGGCCGCGATGCTGCAGTGCGTAGAGGCTCAGGTAGGCGAGATTGGCGGCTTCCGGATGACCGAACACCCCCACCACGCCGCACTCGTCGTGGAATCGGTCGCCCTTGTGTCGTGGATCGGAGCTCGTCATCGCCCGGCAGCGTCGATCAGCCGAGTCATGGATACTACTTCCAGCCCTAAAGGGCGAGAGACCAGCCGATTCACGGCGCCTCACCCTGCATCCACTTGGCGAGCGCTCCGGACCAGACGGAGCGCATTTCATGTACGTCGACGTCGACGAGCCGGCCGATTCGCAGGCGACTGCCGCGCACCGCGCCGAGGACGGTGAGCGGGGTGTTGTACTGCCCGGCGATCTCGCGCAGGCGGCTGAGGTGTCGGGACTTCAGAGACATCAGGATGCGGGACTGGCTTTCGCCGAACAGCCAAGCATCCGGACGAATCGAAGCCTCGAGTTCGATCTCGGCCCCTAGGGGCTCGCCCGGTCCCGAAATACAGCACTCGGCGAGGCCGACCGCCAAGCCGCCCTCAGACAGGTCGTGGGCGGAGGCGATGACACCCTCGCGAATGGCCGCCAGGCAGACGGCCTGGACGGACTTCTCGACGCTGAGATCGATCCACGGCGGCGTTCCGCGCACGATTCCGTGCAAGGTGGCGAGATATTCGCTGCCGCCCAGCTCCTCGCGGGTGCGGCCGAGCATGACGACGAGATCGCCCTCGGTTTCGAACCACTGCTTACAGTGGATCTTGACGTCTTCGATCAGGCCGACGACGGCGATCGTCGGCGTCGGCGGAATCGGCCGGCCATCGGTCTCGTTGTAGAAACTGACGTTGCCGCTCACCACCGGCAGGGAGAGCGCCGTGCAGGCATCGCGGATGCCCTTGATCGCCTCGCGAAACTGCCACATGACCTCGGGTTTCTCAGGGTTGCCGAAGTTCAAGCAATCGGTCACGCCGATCGGCTCGGCGCCGGCGCAGACGACGTTGCGCGCCGCCTCGACGACGGCGGTCATGGCACCGACATAGGGATCGAGCAGGCAGTAGCGGCTGTTGCAGTCGACACTGAGTGCGATCGCCTTGTTCGTTCCCTTGACGCGGACCACCGCCGCGTCGGAGCCCGGCCGCACCACGGTGTTGCCGCCGACGTAGTGATCGTACTGCGAGTAAACCCACTCGCGCGACGCGATGTTGGGCGAGGCGAGGAGGCTCATCAGGCTGCGGTTGTAATCGCCGGGAGCGGCGATATCGCCGAGCGACAGACGCTGCAGTTCCGCCTGCTTGGTCGGCTGCGCAAAGTGTCGCTCGTACACCGGTGCTCCCTGGGCGAGCGGCGCGATCGGCAGATCGACGACTTCCTCGCCGCCGGCCAGGACGCGCAGGTGACAGTCGTCCGTCACCTCGCCGATCACCGCCGCATCGAGGTCCCATTTGCGAAACACCTCGCGCACCTGTTCTTCGGCGCCCGCCTTGGCGACGATCAACATCCTCTCTTGCGACTCGGAGAGGAGGATCTCGTACGGGCTGAGGCCCGCTTCTCGCTTGGGAACCAGGTCGAGGTCGATGCTAATACCGACGCCGCCGCGATCGGCCATCTCCACCGAAGAGCTGGTGAGTCCGGCCGCCCCCATGTCCTGGATGGCGACGATCGCCTCGCGCTCCATCAGTTCGAGACAGGCCTCGATGAGGAGTTTTTCGGTGAACGGATCGCCGACCTGTACGGTTGGCCGCTTCTCCTCGGTCTGGTCGTCGAATTCGGACGATGCCAGGAGGCTGGCTCCGTGGATGCCGTCGCGCCCCGTCTTCGAACCCACGTAGAGAACCGGGTTACCGACGCCGGAGGCCTCAGCGCGGAAAATGCGATCGGCGCGCACGATACCGAGGGTGAAAGCGTTCACCAAGATGTTCTCATTGTAGCCGCGATCGAAATAGATCTCGCCACCGACCGTCGGCACGCCGACGCAGTTGCCGTAGCCACCGACGCCGGCGACGACACCGGATACCAGGTAGCGCGTGCGCGGATGGTCGAACGTCCCGAAGCGAAGGGAATTGAGGTTGGCCACCGGCCGCGCACCCATGGTGAAGACATCGCGCAAAATCCCGCCGACACCGGTAGCCGCGCCATGGTACGGCTCGATGTACGAAGGATGGTTGTGGCTTTCGATCTTGAACACCGCCGCCAGACCGTCGCCGATCGAGACCGCTCCGGCGTTCTCGCCGGGTCCCTGCAGCACCCGCGGCCCATCGTTGGGAAGATCGCGCAGGACCGCGCGCGAACTCTTGTAGCTACAGTGTTCGGACCACATCACCGACAGCACGCCGAGTTCGACCAGGTTGGGAACGCGACCGATCGCTGCGCAGAAGTTGGCGAACTCCTCGGCCGTCAGTCCGTGCTCGAGAGCCGTCTTCTCGTCGACACCGGCCGGATTCACGTCCGGCCTCCGCGCTCCAGCCAGCGTTCGATCGATCGAAAAATCAAGGAGCCGTCCCGCGTTCCCGACAATCCCTCGCAGGCATGCTCGGCGTGCGGCATCATTCCGAAGACGTTGCCGGCGGCGTTGATGATGCCGGCGATGTTGTGGAGGGATCCATTCGGATTCGCCGCCGCCGTCACCTCGCCGGACTCGTCGACGTAGCGCACCATCACCTGCCCGTCGTTCTCCAGGCGGGCCAGCGTCGCTTCGTCGGCGACGTAACAACCCTCGCCGTGCTTGATCGGCAGTCGGAGAACATCGCCCTTGGCACAGGCGTTGGTGAACGGCGTATCCACCCGTTCGACGCGGAGGCGGACCTCGTCACAGACGTAGAGGAGGTCCTGGTTGCGCACCAACGCGCCGGGGAGGAGCCCCGCCTCGCAGAGAATCTGGAATCCGTTGCACAGTCCCATCACCGGGCCGCCCTTCGCCGCGAACTCGACGACGCTGTCCATCACCGGAGCAAACCGCGCCAACGCACCGGAGCGCAAGTAGTCGCCGTACGAGAACCCTCCCGGCAGCACGATACTGTCGACGCCGTGCAGATCTCGATCCTTGTGCCACAGGGGGATCGCTTCGATGCCGAGAACCTGGCTCAAGGCATAGACGGTGTCGGCGTCGTCGAGCGACCCGGGAAACGAGATGACACCGCATTTCATCGCGTTGGCCGCCGGCCGCGCATTCTCGAATTCATTCGACGCCGCTTTCGCCGATCTCGAATCGGTAGTCTTCGATGACACCGTTGGCCAACAGCTGGCGACACATGTCGTCGAGCCGGGCGGCAACGTCCGCCGTATCGCCGTCGACCTCCATGGTGATGTAACGGCCGAGACGGACGTCGTGCACCTCTTCGAATCCGAGTGCGTGCAACCCTCGTTCGGTCGCCTTGCCGGCGGGATCGAGGACGCCCGCTTTCGGCGTCACATATACCTTGGCTTGCAACGGTCTGCCTCCCTATTGCGCTACGCGGTGCCGGATGGAGCGCTCAATCATCCCCCGCCTGGCGGCGATTTCGCCCCGTGTGACCAAATCCACCAGTGCCGCGAACCGTCGAACTCAACGCCTCGCGCTCGCGCAACTGGGCGCGAACGACTGGCGCCACGACCATTTGCGCGATCCGATCGCCGCGTCGCACCACGAACTCCTCTTCGCCCAGATTGATCAAGATCACCTGAATTTCGCCGCGATAGTCGGCATCGATCGTTCCCGGTGTGTTGAGAAGGGTAATGCCGTGACGCAGAGCCAGCCCGCTGCGGGGACGAATCTGCGCCTCATACCCGTAGGGTAGCTCTACAACGAGACCGGTCGGGATCAAAGCCCGCCTGCCAGCGGCGAGTACCGTTGGTTCGTCGATGTCGGCGCGCAGATCGAGGCCCGCCGCGGCCTCGCTCTCGTAGCTCGGCAGGGGGAGAGCATCCTCGCGCTGGCGCGCACGGCGGACCAGCACGTCAACGGCAGGTGGCGAACCAGTCATCCGGCCGATGCGGCGGTCGGTTCAGTTTGCATCCCACAGCCCGCCCGCGAGTTTGCTCTTTCCGACCTTGCCCAATACCGCGAGCGCAGTCGACTCGGAACGAGTCAGCCGCTCGGCGAATTCGAGGACCTGGTCATTCGTCGTTTCGTCGATGCGGCGCGCCACCTCGTCGATCGGGAAATGCTCGCCGAGGTAGATTTCGTTCTTCGCCAGGCGAGTCATGCGGCTGTCACTGGTCTCGAGACCGAGCAACATGCCGCCCTTCAGCTGGTTCTTCGAGCGCTGCAGCTCGGCCGCCGTCAGACCGTTGCGCGCGACGTCGTCCAGCTCGCGGCCGACGACATCGAGGACCTCGTCGACCCACTCCGCCGAGGTGCCCGCGTAGACACCCAGGTAGCCGGTGTCGCGGTAGCAGGAGAGAAACGAGTAAACGGAATAGGCGCGGCCGCGCTTCTCGCGGATCTCCTGAAAGAGTCGCGAACTCATGCCGCCGCCGAGAGCCGTGTTCAGCAAATACGCCGCGTATCGCTCCTCCGACCCCTGCGCTACACCGGGTGTGCCGACGCAGAGGTGCACCTGCTCGAGGGCCTTGTCGACGCTGACGACACCGCGATGAACTTCCGGCGGGCGCTCGTCCGCAGTTGACGTCTTGCCGCCGAGGCCGCCGAATTCGCGCTCTACCCAGGCGAGGAGATCCGCATGGTGCAGATTGCCGGCGGCGGCGACGACGATTCGGTCGGGCCGGTAGCGGTCGGCCAGAAAACTGGTGAAATCTTCCCGCTGAAAGCCGGAAACAGTCTCGCTGGAGCCGCAGATGGGGAGGCCGAGCGGGTGGTCGCGCCAGTAATGCTGGTTGAAAACGTCGTGAATGAATTCGTCGGGGGTATCCTCGCCCTGCGATATCTCCTGCAACACCACACCGCGCTCGCGTTCGATCTCGTCCGGGTCGAACACCGAGCGGAGAAAGATGTCGCCGAGGACATCGGAGGCAATCTCGAAGTGCTCCGACAGCACGCGGACGTAGTAACAGGTGCACTCCTTGCCGGTGAACGCATTGAGCACGCCCCCCAGGGAATCGATCTCCTCAGCGATCTGCGCCGCCGATCGCGTCGGTGTCCCCTTGAAGAGCAGGTGCTCGAGGAAGTGCGATATGCCTGCCTGGTCGGGCCGCTCGAAGCGCGACCCGTTCTCGACCCAAATCCCCAGAGTGACGGACGGCACGCCGTCCATTCGCTCGGAAACGACGCGAATCCCGTTAGTCAGTTCCGAACGTTCAACCATTATGCATCAGGCATCAGATCGATTTCGGGCTGGTACGCCACTCGCCGCGGTCGCAGTGAAGTTCGCGCTGAGGGCCGCGCGGCCCAACACGCGCCGTAACAGATCAAAGTTTGTCGTGGCTCACGGGAGAACAACCGGGGCCAGCGCCGCAGCGAGATCGCGGCTGCGCTGGCCCCTGAGTAAGCTTTTACTCTTTCTCGGCCAACTCGACCAGCGCCTCTTTTCGGCTGAGGCGGATTTTCCCCGATCGATCGACTTCCATGACCTTGACCGGAACCTGGTCGCCTTCCTTGAGTTCGTCGGAGACCTTCTGGACGCGGCCGGGGCCGATCTGGGAGATGTGCAGCAAGCCGTCGGTTCCCGGCATGATCTCCACGAAGGCCCCGAAGTCAACGATGCGCCGCACCGTTCCCGTGTAGATCTTGCCGACCTTGGCCTCCATGGTGATGGCTTCGACCGCCTCCATGGCGCGTCGCATAGACTCACCATCGGCGGAGGCAATCAGTACCGTGCCGTCGTCTTGCACGTCGATCTTGGCGCCCGTGTCTTCGACGATGCTGCGGATGACCTTGCCGCCCGGGCCGATCAGATCGCGGATCTTGTCCGGATGGATCTTGATCGTCTCGATGCGCGGCGCGTGGAGCGAGATCGACTCGCGCGGCTTGTCCATCGTCCGCGCCATCTCACCGAGAATGTGCAGGCGGCCGGCACGCGCCTGCTCGAGAGCCGCGGTCATGATTTCGCGGGAGATGCCCTGAATCTTGATGTCCATCTGAACCGCCGTCACCCCGTCGGCAGTTCCGGCGACTTTGAAGTCCATATCGCCGAGATGGTCCTCGTCGCCGAGGATGTCGGACAAGATCGTGATTTCCTTGCCCTCTTCGATCAGCCCCATGGCGATTCCGGCCACCGGCGCCTTGATCGGCACGCCCGCGTCCATCATCGACAAACTACCGCCACAAACCGTCGCCATCGACGATGAGCCGTTTGATTCGAGAACTTCCGAGACGATTCGAATGGTGTACGGAAACTCCGTCTCGGCAGGTAGCACCGCTGCCAGCGCCCGTTCGGCGAGTGCGCCGTGGCCGATCTCGCGGCGTCCCGGTCCGCGCAGGAACTTGACCTCGCCCACGCTGTACGGCGGGAAATTGTAGTGCAGCATGAACTTCCGGTAATGCTCGCCGACCAGGGCATCGATGCGCTGCTCGTCTTGCCGCGTCCCCAGCGTAGCTACCACCAGGGCCTGCGTCTCGCCGCGGGTAAAGACGGCCGAGCCGTGCGTGCGCGGCAGCACCTCCACCTCGCAGGTGATCGAGCGGACGTCGGCCGGTCCGCGGCCGTCGAGGCGCTTCTTGTCTTTAGAGATCATGCCGCGGACGACGCGCTTCTTCAGGTCGTCGAACGCCGATCGAACCTCACTGTGGCGATCGGCGTAGTCTTCGCCCAGGTCGGCCGCCGTGTCGGCCTCCGCCTGGCGAATCGCCGCGTAGCGCTCCAGCTTATCGGTGACCTTGAGCGCCTTCTTCAGATGCTTGGAACCGATCTTGTCGACCGTCTTGAGGAGATCCTTGTCCTTCTCCGGGGCGACGACGGTCCGCTTCGGCTTGCCCGCCAACTTCTGCAACTCGTCCTGCAGGTCGAGCAGGGGCAGGATCGCCTCGTGCGCCGCAAAAAGCGCTTCCAGCAACTCCTTCTCGGGCAACCCCTTGGCGCCGCCCTCGACCATCACCAGACCGTTGCGCGAGCCGGCAACGATCAGGTTGAGGTCTCCCGGTGGATCCGATTGCAGCGGGTTGACGATGAGCGCGCCGTCGCGCAGCCCCATCCGCACGCCGGCGATCGGCCCCTGAAACGGCAGGTCCGAGACCTGCAGCGCAGCCGACGCCGCCAGCATCGCCACCATGTCCGCGTCGTTCTCGCGATCGACCGAGAGGACCGTCGCGACGATCTGGGTCTCACACGAAAAACCGTCCGGAAACAGCGGCCGGATCGGTCGGTCGATGAGGCGCGAGGTAAGCGTCTCCTTTTCGCCGAGCCGCCCCTCGCGCTTGAAGAAGCCGCCGGGGATCTTGCCGGCGGCAAACGCCTTCTCCTGGTAATCGACCGTCAGCGGGAAGAAGTCGATGCCTTCGCGCGCACTGTGCGACGCCGTCGCCGTCGCCAGTACGATGGTTTCCCCGTACTGACACAGCACGGCACCGCCGGCCTGTTTGGCAAGTCGTCCTGTCTCCAGGGAGAGGCGCCTACCGTGAAAATCAATCTCGACCTTGTGTACCATGGGTACCTCCTGGGCATCCGCGCCCATCGTGATGGAGGAAGGTCGACCCCCCGTACGGAGAGAGTCTCAACCGAGCGATTTTGTCGAATTAACGACGTAGTCCGAGTCGGTCGATGATGCTCTTGTATCGCTCGTTGTCGGACCGCTTGAGGTAGTCCAGCAAGCGGCGCCGCTGGCCCACCAGCTTCAGCAGTCCGCGGCGCGAATGGTGATCCTTCGTGTGGATCTTGAAGTGCTCCGTCAGGTAGTCGATTCTCTCACTCAGCAACGCAATCTGCACCTCGGGCGACCCTGTGTCGGTCGGGTGGAGCCGGTACTGCTCGAGCAGCTCCTGTTTCTTTTGCGTTGCCTCCATCGTTCCTCCGATTTTTTTTCTCTATCTCGCCGCAGTTAACATGCGGCCCCACGCTTGTAAAGGTAGACCCCACCCTCTGCTAGCCACCGCAGCCAGGCCGGCGCGGGACATCCGACCTCACAACCCCGCAACTGCTGCGCGAAAATCGCGTACGAGGCGAGCCGGTGACTGTCTTCATTCGTCGCCGAATAACCTCCCGATTGTGGATCGCCGCGACGGGGCGGAAGGCGCCTGACCCGCCGACGGACATCAGGCGAGGACCCGAGCGAAGCACCAGTTGTTGGCGTCGGATCGCTCGATGACGGCCAGGGGTTCGCCGCTACTGTCGAGAAAGAGGGCGTGTTGGGAGGCCGCGTCGCCGGGAGCGAATTCACGCAGCACCCAACCCTGGCCGCGGCGGGTCGCCACCACTGCCCGCTCCGGCAGGCTGACTACGGGCAGGTGGCCGAGGGCGTCGCGGATCGAGACCAGGCCGGCGCCCGAGTCAGGCTGCCAGTCGTCCGGGTCGGCGGCTCCCTGGTCGAGGCGAAACGGCCCGAATCCGACTCGTCGCAGCTCTTCGAGATGGGCGACGGTGCCGAGCTCGCGGCCGATGTCCTCGGCGAGGACGCGAATGTAGGTCCCCTTCGAACAAGCGACGCGAAAGGCCAACCGCCCCTCGCCGAGCGGCTCGAGCTGCAGCTCATCGATGACGATCGAGCGCGCCTCGCGCTCGACCTCCACCCCCGCGCGGGCAAGCTTGTAGAGGGGCACGCCGCCGCGTTTGATCGCCGAGTACATCGGCGGCGTCTGCATCAGCGGTCCAGTGAATCGACCGGCGATGGCGGTCAGCGACGCCGCCGCGATCTCGGGAAGCGGCCGCTCCTCGCGCACCGCGCCGGTCTTGTCGCCTGTGTCGGTCGCGATGCCGAGCGAGATCACTCCCTCGTAGCGCTTATCCGCGGTGTTGAGGAACTGAGCGATCTTCGTCGCCTCACCGAGGCAGAGCGGCAACAGGCCGGTGGCAAACGGGTCGAGCGTGCCGAGATGTCCCACCTTTCCGCCGACCTTGCGCTTGATTCTGCGGACGACTTCGGCCGAGGTGATTCCCGCCGGCTTGTCGACCAGCAACAGCCCGTGCAATCCTCCCGGACCCGTCTCCTCGGCGGATCCACGCCGCACTAGGAATCGTCCTCGTCGGCCGGTCGGTTGGCGCTGATCAGGTCCAGGATGCGTGCGGCGTACTCGATGTTCTCGTCGAGTTCGAAGCGAATTTCCGGCGCGACGCGGAGTTGCAGGCGGCGCGCGACCTGCGAGCGGATGAAGCCGGCGGCCGAACGCAACCCGGCGAGCGACTTCTGCCGCTGCACTTCGTCGCCGAGGCAGCTGAAGTAGACGCGCGCGTTGCGCAGATCCGGTGAGACCGAGGCGCGGGTGATGGTGACCATGCCGACGCGTGGATCCTTGAGATCCCGCTGCACCAGTTCGGCCACCACCTCCTGCAACGCTTCGGCTACTCGTTCGACTCTTCGACTCATATCAGCAGTGAAAGAACTCGATCACTTCTTCGCCGACCTCGACCAGGTGGAGCCCCTCGATGCAGTGCACGACCTGGCGCAGCGCACCGTCGACGTGGCCGGTGTCGGTACCCACCTGGGCGACGCCGAGCACCGCGCGCTGCCAGAGATCCTGCGCTTCGCACTCCGACACCGATACATTGAACGAGTTGGTGACACGCGCCTTGATCTTCTTGATGACCCCGCGCTTGCCCTTGAGCGAATGATTCTCGGGCAGGTACAGCGTCAGTTTCAGAACGCCTACGACCATGGGTTTGGATTTCAAACTTCAAATTTCAAATTTCAAGCTACGCGAGAAGTGAGGTTACGCTACCGGATCTGCCGAGGGACACCCGACACAATCCTGAAATCTGAAATGTGAAATCTGAAATTCCGCGCCGGCGTCAGCCGGCGCGGTGTTCGGCGCCAGCCCCGCGTCCAGTCGCCGGCGAAAGCCGCCGCGCGACCTCTTCCATCTCGAAAACCTCGATCACGTCGCTGACCTTGATGTCCTGGAAATTCTCCAGACCGATGCCGCACTCGTATCCCGAGGCGACCTCGCGAGCGTCTTCCTTGAAGCGGCGCAGACTGCCGACCTTGCCCTCGTGGACGACGACGTGATCGCGCACCAACCGGGCCGCCGCATTGCGCCGCACCTTGCCGTCGATGATGAAACAGCCGGCGATCGTTCCGATTCCCGGGATGTTGAACACATCTCGCACCTCGGCGCGGCCGAGTACCTTCTCGCGCAGCGTCGGATCGAGCATACCCTCCATCGCGTCGCGGACGTCATTCAAGGCATCATAGATGACGGTATACAGCCTGACGTCGACGCCCTCCTGCTCGGCTACGGCGGTCGCTTTTGCTTCGGGACGAACGTTGAAACCGATGACCACGGCGTTCGATGCCGCGGCCAACATGACGTCGCTCTCGGTGATGCCGCCGACAGAGGCGTGCAGCGGATTGAGGCGCACCTCCTCGGTCGAGAGATTGGCCAGCGCATCGGAGATGGCCTCCGCCGACCCCTGGACGTCCGCCTTGATGACGACCTGCAGTTCTTTGGTGTCTCCGGCCTGGACGCGGCGGTAGAGATCCTCGAGCGAAACCTTCGAGGTCTTGCGCAGCGTCGCCTCGCGGTGCTTCTCCGAACGGTGTGAGGCAACCTGCTTGGCGGTTGCCTCATCGGCGACCACACTGAACGAACTGCCCGCTTCCGGAACGGATTGAATACCGAGAATCTCCACCGGCGTCGATGGGCCGGCCACGGCGACCTTGTTACCCTTGTCGTCGATCATGGCGCGGACGCGACCGGACGAAGGACCGCAGACGAAGGGGTCGCCGACGCGCAGCGTTCCCTCTTGCACGAGCACGGTGGCGACCGCGCCGCGACCGCGGTCGAGCTTCGCTTCGATGATGGTACCGCGGGCCATCTTGTCGGGATTGGCCTTGAGATCGAGTAGTTCGGCCTGCAGTAGAAGCATCTCGAGCAGGTGCGGCAACCCTTCGCGGCTGATCGCCGAGACGGGCACGCAGGTGGTGTCGCCCCCCCAGTCTTCCGGAACCAGCCCGTGGTCGGCCAGGCTCTGCTTGATCTTCTCCAGATTCGAGCCCGGTTTGTCGATCTTGTTGATGGCGACGATGATGGCGACGCCAGCGGCGCGGGCGTGATTGATCGCTTCGATCGTCTGCGGCATGACGCCGTCGTCGGCGGCGACGACGAGGACGACGATATCAGTGACCTTGGCGCCGCGCGCACGCATCGCCGTGAAGGCTTCGTGACCCGGTGTGTCGAGAAAGGTCACCTGGCGGCCGTCCATCTGCACGGTGTAAGCGCCGATGTGCTGGGTGATTCCACCCGCCTCGCCGGCCGTCACGTTGGTCTCACGGACCGCGTCGAGCAACGACGTCTTGCCGTGATCGACGTGTCCCATGATGGTGATGACGGGTGGGCGCAGCGCCGATGCTTCGTCACTCGAGGTGTCGTGAGCCTCCTCGATCACCGATTCGGCGTCGAACGAAACGTTCTCGACATTGTACTCGAACTCCGAGGCGATGAGCGTCGCCGTGTCGGCATCGAGTACTTGGTTGACGTTGGCCATCATGCCCGATTCCATCAGCTTCTTGACGACCTCGGCCGCCTTGACGCCCATCGCTTTGGCGAGGTCGCCGACCGTGATGACCTCGGCGATGCGAACGATGCGCTTGCTCGCCTTCGGCGTGGTGATCTCCGTCTTCTTCTGCTCTTTGCCCGGTTGCGCGCGCTTTTTGCGCGGCATTCTACTCATCCGGCGATCGCGATCACCCAACTCGGCGAACTCGGGCTTCGAGATGACGCGGCGTTTCTTGCGCTTGCCACCCGGTTTGGCCGACTGCGGCGGCGGCAGCTCCATCGGCGACGGCTGCTGCGGCTCCTGCGGCGGCCGGCGACTTCGATTCGGATCGGGAGCAGCGGCGCGGCCGCGAATTGCAGCGACGCGTTCCGCCTCGACCTTGCGAAGATCGATCCTGCCGAGCACCCTCGGACCGGTCGCCTTTGCCGGCAACGGCGTCGGCGGCGGAAGGCCCGTCGACCTGTTCGCCGGCACCGGCGGGGGAAGAGGTTTCTCGGCCGGCTTCGGCACCGGCATCGAGGTCGCTTCGACCGTAGGCGCGATGACGTCCGTATCCGACCACGGCACTGCGGCGGACGACTCCGCCGCAACGACCGGCGCGGTCTCCACGTCGACAACCGCCTCTAACTCCGGCGTCGGCAAAAACACCGGCTCGGGCTGGGCGACGTCCGGCAGTGCTTCGGGGGCGGCAAAGGCTTGCAGTACTTCGCTTTGCACACCGAGCGGCTGCAATGGCTCGACCGCGCCCTCGAGGGGCTCCTCCTGAGCTCGCGCTCGCCGCCGAATGACTTTCGCACCGACGCGGCGCTCCACCACCTCTTGACCGGTTTCACCGGTCAAGACGCGTTCTTCACCGACGGTCACACGGGGTTGGTCACCCAACCCCAGTTCTCCTTCGATGCGCTCAATCTCGCCGTCGCTCAGCGCGCTTTGCGAGCGCTTCCCCTGAATTCCCAATTTCTCGATTTGGGTCAACAAGTCCTTCGACTCCAATCCCCAGGTTTTCGCCAATTCGTGCACTCGCCGCGCCATGGGTCATCCTCTCAGAGATCCACGCCGGCGCGCAGTTGGTCGAGCAAAGCTGCCCGAGCCTGCGGCTGTGTAGTGGCACGGAAGGATCGAATCGTCCCACCGCGCCGCGCAAATCTGAACCAACAATCTTCAACTTTATGCAAGTAGCCGCCGCGACCGGGCTGCCGGCCCGCGGTATTCAACACCAACGAGCCATCCGGACGCCGCGCCAGACGAATCAACTCGACCGCGCGATCCCGTTGCCCGCAACCAATACAGGTTCGGATCGGCGCGGCCCCTGCGCTTGGACGACTCACTCAGACGCCCCCTTCCCGCTCGCTCTGTGCGGGTTCGACAACTGCTGAATCCGGCGCCGCGGCGAGGGAATCTTCGCCCTCGACAGCGCTATCGGTCGCCGCCGGTTCGTCGGCAACCGGACTCGCCGGTTCGTTCAGTTCCTCGAGCTCGGGCACCGGCGCCAGCAGCGCGGCTTCAGCCGCCGCTGCAGCTGCCGCGTCGGCCTCCAGGGTGAGCCGCTTCAGCTCTTCGGCCTGCGCGCGCGCCGCCTCGAGGATCGACGGGACCTTGTCGAGTTCGATCCCTTCAACCTCCGCCAGGGCGGCCTCGCCGGCATCGGCGACTTCCTGCGCCGACTTGAACCCGTGCTGGAGGAGGAACTCCGCCGTCACGTCGCCAATTCCCGGAATCGAGCTGAGGGAGACGCGCGCCATGCGAGCCTCCTCCTCGGCCTCGGCTTCGCTGCGAACTTCGAGGTTCCAACCGGTCAGTCGCGATGCGAGACGGACGTTCTGCCCTTTCTTGCCGATCGCCAGGGAAAGTTGGTCGTCCGGGACGACGACTTCCATCGAATTCGCGTCTTCGTCCATGACGATCCGCGAAACCCGAGCCGGAGCCATGGCGCGGGCGACGTACTCTGCCGGGTCCGCCGTCCAGTGGACAATATCGATCTTCTCGCCGCGCAGCTCCTGTACGACGCTCTGCACGCGCGTACCCTTCATGCCGACGCATGCGCCGACCGGGTCGACGTCGGAATCCTTCGACACCACTGCGATCTTCGCGCGGCCGCCTGGTTCGCGTGCCGCGCCCTTCACCTCGACGATCCCCTCGTAGATCTCCGGGACTTCCTGCTCGAAGAGTTTGACCAGGAAACCGGGATGGGTGCGCGAGAGAACGACCTGCGGCCCCTTGCCGGCCATGTCTACGTCGAGAATGTACGCCCGGATACGGTCGCCGTGCCGGTAGCGTTCGCGCGGAATCTGTTCCTTCTCCGGCAGGATGGCATCGGTGCGCCCGAGATTGACGATGATGCTCTTCTTGTCGAAGCGCTGAACGATCCCGGAGTGCGTCAGTTCGCCCTTGCGGTCCTTGAATTCATTGTAGATCAGGTCGCGCTCGGCGTCGCGCAGGCGCTGAATCAAATTCTGCTTGGCGGCCTGCGCGGCGATCCGTCCGTAGCGCTGAGCCAGCTTTTCCAGCAACTCGTCGCCGATCTGCGCTTCCGGGTCAAGCGACTGTCTGGCGTCGGCGAGGGCTATCTCCGTCTCGTCGTTGGTGACTTCGGTGACGACGGTGAGAATCTTGAACAGCTCCACTTCGCCAATGTCGGCGTTGTACTGCGCCTCGATGCGCATGTCCCCGCCAATGACTTTCTTGGCCGCCGAAAGCATCGCGGTTTCGACCGCATGCACGACCACCGCGCGGTCGATTCCCTTCTCCTTGCTGACCTGTTCGATCACTCGGCTCAACTCGGGCTGCATGTGTCACCTCGGCCAATCCCACCGATTCGGGCGGACCAGTTGGCGGCTAACTCGCCGCCGTCCCCCCAAACTCGTGCTCATAGTTCGCCTGCGCGATCTCGTCGAAACGAAAGAACCGCAGCCCCTCATCCACCTCCACTTCGATCCCCTCGTCGCCGACTGTCGACAGCGAGCCGAGGAAGGATCGCCTGCCACCTGTCGGTTCGACCGTCCGAACGCGAACTTTCTTTCCCAGGAATGCGCGAAAATGCTTCGGTCGCCGCAACCGCCGGTTGATGCCGGGGGACGACACCTCGAGGGTGTACCGCCCCGGAATGACATCGTGGGCTTCAACGACATCGCCGAGCAGCCGACTCATCGGCGTCAACTCGTCGAGGGTAACCCCGCCGTCGACACGGTCCAGGTAGAATCGCAACACCATCCCGCGCCCTTCGCGCTGGTAGTCGATGTCGACGACCTCGAGCCCCTCGTTTGCCACGAGCGGCTCCACTAGATCCCAAACCCTTGTCACTATTGCGCTTTCCATCCGTTCCAAAATAAAAAGGCGGGCCGGCGGCCCACCTTCCATCGCGGCCAAAAATCAACCGATTGCTTACCACGCACGCCCACCTTGCCGCAAGTAGGCGGCGCTGCGCACGATGGTTACGGCGCGCGAAGAAACGCTGTTTTGCCGCCGATCAGTCGGTCGACATATCCTCGCGTTGGTGAATCGTCGTCAGCTCCAGAATGCTGAAGTTCTTGCTGCCGCGAGGGGTCTTCACCTGTACTTCGTCGCCCGGCTGCTTGTTGAGCAAAGCGCGGCCGAGGGGAGAGCTGAGGGAGATCTTCCCGTTGGCGGCGTCCACCTCTTCGGGAAAGACGATCTCGTAGCGGACCTCACCGCCATCCTCTTCGTCGGCCAGCGTCACCAAGCTGCCGTAACCGATCGAGCCCTCGGGAAACGATCGCACGTTGATCATCGAGAGTTCGCGAATCCGCTGCTCGGCCGCGCCGATGCGCGCGTTGACGAGGCCCTGTCGCTCCTTGGCGGCTTCGTATTCCGCGTTCTCGCGCAGATCCCCGTGTTCTCGAGCCGCTTGGAGTTCTTTGGGCAGCTTGCTGTTGAGCTCGTGACGGAGTTCTTCGAGCTCTTTCTTCAGCCTTTGGACGAGCGGCAACTCCATAAAGCGATACTCCTGACTTGATCGGGATCTCCCACTTCCACGATGGCGAGAGACCACCGCAACGCGATGCTGAGACGTTCAGCGACTCTGGCGATCGATCGCCTGGTGCTTTTGGTCGCCGCGGTACTTGGCCGCGGATCCGCTCATCCAGGCATCCAGGTTCGCCATCGCCGACTCGCCGTGGTGGATGTAGTAATACATCAGACTTATGCCGAGAACGAAACCAATCATGAACCGCTTGAACACTGTACGACTCCGAGTCGAATTTCACCGGACCGGATAGCCCACGCCCCTCATCCGACAAACCGCTAGTGGCCAATGGTAAAGGCGACCGAGGCCCTCGTCAAAGCCCTTCTCGTCTGACTCACTCCTCGGGACGCTGATCATAATCGCGCCAAGCCCCGCGTTCACGCAGTTTTCGCGTTCCCCGTGGAGTCTGCGTCGCGCCCTGTCCGAGCGCATCGAGTAGCTGATTGGCCATTTCCGCGGCGATATGGTCGCGGATCGTACCCTGCCCCGGGCTTGGCTCGCCGGCGAGGAACTTCTCGATCTGCTCGGGCTCGATGCCGCTGGCGCCGAATACCTGCAGCAGCCGGCGCATCCCCTGGTGACGGTTCCCCTCCCACAATGCCCACAACACCCGGCAATCCGCACAGCGTCGCCGCAGCAGCCCGGCGCGATTTCCACAGAGGCGACAGCGCATAGCCAGCAATCTACACCCGGCGCTGCCGAGGGTACACAGGCGGCCGGCGCGCGCCGCCACGAGACGGGGCCCTACTTCGCCGGCGAGGGCTGGAGCCGGCCCGCCACGAGCGTTATGGTCGACGGCATGCACGTCGTCAGCCGGGTCCTCCAGGTACTTTTCCCTCCCGTCTGCGCCGGCTGC
>JBGTMF010000586.1:0-2160 GCA_041743795.1 Thermodesulfobacteriota bacterium
CGGGCGGCGGCGCGTGGCGATTCGCAGATGCCGTCGTCGCCGGCAACGATGGCCAGCTGACAGCCGCGCCAGCGGTCTGTGATCGCCGGGATGTCGGCGGCGAAGGCGGGCGAACGGGATGAACGCGCACATGGGAGTCGAGGCGGCGGCGCGGCGGTATGTCGTCTTCGCCGTCGCCGATCGCCGGCTGGCAGTGAGCATCGAGCAGGTCGCGCGGGTGATTCATGCCGTAGAGATCACGCCGCTGCCCGCAGCCACGCTGCTCGCAGCCGCGCCGACCGTCGCTGGATTCGTCGATTTGCACGGCGATTTGGTGCCGGTGGTCGACATGCGACGCCGCCTGGGCCTGGCGGAACGCGAGTTGGAACTCACTGACCACTTCGTCCTCGTTCAGCGCGACTCCGGTCGATGGTTCCTCGCCTGCGACGGCGTCGTCGGCGTCGTCGAGTTGTCGGACGGATCGCTGAGCGCGCGCGATCGATTGGATCGCGGCTCGGATTGCTGCAGCGCCGACCTGTATCTCGACGAGGGGACGGTCTCGGTTCTCGACCTCGAGCGACTGGTGAGCGCCAAGGAGGCGAACCGGGTACGCAGCCTGTTGAGCGGCGGAGCGGCGCGATGAGCTCGGCGATTTCGCAGGCGACGCTCGTCGCGGTCGGCGACGTCGTGCGCGACCGACTCGGCCTGCATTTTCCGAGCGATCGCATGAGCGATCTAGAATCGGCGCTGCGCGGCGTGGCCGTCGCGTTTGGCTGCGACGGCGTCGAGACGGCGGCGCACCGCATCCTCTCGCAGCCGCTCGCGGCCGACGACCTCAACACGCTGGCGCAGGCGTTGACGGTCGGCGAAACCAACTTCTGCCGCGATGCTCAGGTTTTTGCCTTGCTGCAGAGCGAGATCCTGCCGGCGATCATCGCCCGCCGGCGCGACGGTGATCGCCGCATCCGCATCTGGAGCGCGGGTTGCTGCACAGGAGAAGAGCCCTACACCGTGGCGATGATCCTGCACCGTTTGCTCCCCGACATTGCCGATTGGAACGTCACGATTCTGGCCACCGACATCAACACCGAATTTCTCTCCCGCGCGCAGACGGCGGTCTACGGCAAGTGGTCGTTCCGCCGCACGCCGGCGTGGATGACGCGACGACACTTTTCGCGCCGCGACGACGGCAAGCTCGAACTGCATCGGGACGTCCGTCGCTTGGTGAAGTTCGACTACCTGAATCTCGCCGACGCGACCTACCCGTCGCTGCACAACCAGACCAATGCGATGGACTTGGTCCTCTGTCGCAACGTGCTCATCTACTTCGATGCCCCTTCCGTGCAGCGGGTCATCGAAAGGCTGCGGTCGTGCTTGCTGCCGGACGGCTGCTTGATCCTGGGGCGAAGTGAGCGGGTGCCGGCTGCCGTCGACGGCTTGCAACTGGTGGGTTTGCGCGGTGAGTTCTGTTACCGCCGCGCCGACCGCCGCGGTGAGAGGGACGGCGCCGAGGAAGGCGCTGGCCGAGCCGCGGGTCCACCGCGGCGCGTTCGAGCGACACCCTTTCCCGGCACCGTGCAGGCGCGCTTCGATGGCGGTGAGTACGCCGCCGTGGTCAGCGATCTGACGCACTTCCTCGACCAGGGGACTCCAAGCCGCGCCGATCGCCGCCGCGCCATGCGCATCCTCGCCCAGGCCTGTGCCAATCTCGGTCGCCTGGCGGAAGCACAGGGCTGGTGCGAGGCAGCGCTCGCCGAGGACAAGCTGGACGCGCACCTGCACTACCTACACGCCTCGGTGCTGCTCGAGCGCAACCTGGCAGGTGAGGCCGAGACGAGCCTGCAGCGGGCGCTGGCGGCCGATGACCGCTTCGTGCTGGCGCATTTCGCCTTGGGCAACCTGAACCGCCGCTCTCGCCGGCCGCAGCGCGCGCGCGAGCACTTTCAGCGCACCTTGTCTTTACTGCGCCATCACGGCGCCGACGAGATTCTTCCCGGTTCGGAAGGATTGTCGGCGGGGCGCCTCTCGGAGATCGCGCGCCGCGCCTTGGCGCAGTGTTGATTGCGATGCCACTGACCAGCAGGGCGACCGACGTTGCGCCGCAGGAGACGCCCGCCGAGGTGATCTCCCCGCAGGCCCGGCGCGACCGGGTGCGGCGAGTTCTCCACGCCCGCGCCGTCG
>JBGTMF010000587.1:0-6135 GCA_041743795.1 Thermodesulfobacteriota bacterium
GGCGCGCAGCTCGGCGAGTGGAATCGCCGCGCGCCAGGTTGCCGCCGTGCCGTCCAACATCGCCACGCCGGGGCCGACTTCGCGCACCGCCGTGACGCTGCCACCGGCGCCGTGCTCTATGCGAAATTTGCCCTGCAGCAGATGGTTGGTCTGCCAGCCGAGTTGGGTGTGTGCGGCGAAGACGACGACCGGTTCGCCGAGCTGGTAGGACGGCGCGCCGTAGACGATCTCGCCACGCTCACCGACGATGCCGCCGCGCTCGACCAACTCGATTGACGCAGTGGCCGGCCCCTTCCAGCATTCGTCGACGGCGATCGAGACCCGCGTGACGATGCGGCCATCGCTGAGTTCGCCACCTACGATGTGATCGACAATTCCGGTGACGACGAGATCGGAGCTGTCGGCGAGGCCTTGCGGGCTCATCGGTACGATCAGCGTCGCCGTGGCCGCTGTGCCGAGCAGCAGGGCGCCGGAGATTGTCGCGGAGAGCCGGTTGGCAAGACTTCGTTGCATAGGAACAACCCCCTTCACCTCCCGCGATTCACAAGAATAGATATGTCCGCCGCGTTCGATACCGGAAGCCGGGACGTTCATAGCGCACCTCCCGCGCCGGGTGAAGCTGCCCCAGGGGGCCGGGGAACCCGAACGAGCCTGCCTCGCTTTGGCTCCTTCCCCGTCGCTTCTTCTTCAGCGGCTGCCGTCGAGGGCATTGCGTCTACGTCGGCTCTGGTAATCTGACATGATATGCGCTAGAGACTCTCGCAGAGGTGACGGCAGTGCTTGGCCAGTCTGAGCAAACGATTCCGGTATGGCGACCGCCCGCGTGGTGTGCGCCGGGCCTCCGGGATCACCGAGTCGTCGCCCGCGGCCACCGTGCGGCCGGCTGTGATCGCCGGATCCTCATGCTCCCGCACTGCCTTTCTTCACGGCGAGGGGCGCGGCCGCCAACTTCCACGGACGGTAGCCGCGTCGTTTAGGAAGAGAGCGGGTGCGCAATGGTCAGGTGCGAGGGTATACCGCCACGGCAGCTTTTAGCTGATGGGAACCCCGGTCGCCCGGGCTTGGCGCGTCCGAGCAAGCGCTCCGCGAATGGCGCGGCCGCGGCCGCTGCGCTTCTTCTACTCGTCGCCATGCTCACCGAAACGGCGAGGGCGCAGCCCGACTGTGTTGGCGATTGCGGCGCGCGCGACCGCGTAACCGCGGCCGATCTCGTGCGCATGGTCGGCGTTGCTTCGCGCGCGAGGGACATCGCCGAGTGTCCTGCGGGTGATGCCGACGAGGACGGTAGCATCTCCCAGGAGGAGATCGAGCAGGCAATTCATAGCATTTTCCTCGCATGCCCGGCGCCGCCGGTGCCTTACAGCGCTCTCGCCGGCGATCAACATGACCTCATCTACTCGCCGAGGATCGTCAGTCGATCGCAAGCGGCGGCGATCGTCGCGGCGCTGGACGAACTCGATCTCGAACTCGAGGAGGAGATTACCGACGCTGTGATGCTCTTGCTCGAGCAGCAGTTGGTGTTGGCGGGACGAGTCGGTGCCATCGTAGTCTTCGCCGACCGGCAGAACGAAGGCGACTGTGAAGAGTGTTTGGCGACCTGCAGCGGCCGCTGCGTGCAGGCTCCAAACGGCAGCTGCTTTTGCTACGAGCGGCTGCCCACTGATCCAGCGCGCCTCGTCGTCTTGCTCCTGGAAGACGCCGAGGACGAGCGGCACGCATTGGAGGCTGGACTCCGTCCCTGCACGAAGCGGACGCTCCTGCGCGCCGGCGTGGACGATGGCTTCAGTTCCGCCAACGGCGCCGAGCCCGCCGCGCCGAGCCCGGGATTGGCGTCCCTCATTTTGCAGAACTCCGGCAGCCTACCGGCGAACTTCGATGACAGCACGAGCGACGGCCACTTCGGCCACACGTTCGTGTTGCCGCAGGGGCGGTGTATCGAGGAGGCGATCATTCGCTTCCGCGCCCGTCCACTCGCCGGTTTGAGCGGCAACGACGCGATTCACATTGGCTTCGTCAATGCGTCCGGACAGTTCACAGGTGCGCGGTTGTCGGCGTTCTTCGGGACTGGAAACACGGGCCTGCCGGCGCTATTGGCGAACTCGTGGGACTCGGGCAACTACCCCACGGGCGCAATCTTCGTCTTGAACCTGGCCAGCGTGCCGGGATTGCTGGCGGGTCTCGACGCACAACGATCGCTCGACATCTACGCGCAGGACGACACGATGTTCGACTACATCGACCTGGTGTATCGACTATGCAACTGTCCGCCACCGCCGCCGACTCCGACACCTACACCGACGCCGACCAGCACGCCGGGTCCGTGCGCGGTGGCGATCTGCAAACACTCGATCCCGGCGGGAGGCACTGGTTTCAGCTTCAGCTCCGCCTTCGGCGGGCTGCAGGGCATTACCGTCGATGACGGACTCTGCGTACCGATCACGACGGCTTGCGGGCTCCTGTTCGATATATTCGAGGTCCCCCAGCCCGGCGTGACACTGACCAACATTTCGTGCTCTTTCCTCTCCGGCACTGGAATATTCACCATACCCGGTGGCGCGACGAGCGCCTTCGAACCAGGCGACAACCAGGTCCTCTTCAGCATTGATCCCGGCGGTTTCCTCGAGTGCCAGTTCACCAACCGCGTCGATCCGACTCTCACCCCAACCGCGACGCGCACGCCGACGCCCTCGATCACCGCCTCCCGCACGGTGACGTCGGTGCCGACGATGCCTAGGACGCCCACCTCGACGCGAACGGCGACGCCGACGCGGACCGCTACCGCACCGGTGACGCCGACGTGCGTCGCGGCGCCGCAGGGATTGGTGGGCTGGTGGCCTTTGGACGAGCCGGACGGCGCCGTGACGGTGGTCGACATCGGGCTGCCGCCTGCCGACGATGGAGATCCGCAACCAGTCTCCGTCGGCTTTCCACCCAACAACGACGGTCCGGCGAGCGTGCCGGGTAATCTCGTCGGTACGCCGGTGGATACGGCATTCTTCATCTACGGACCGGGAACGTACGTCGAAGTGCCGCACGCCGGACACCTCGACCTGGCGACTTCCGACCTCACGATCGACGCCTGGGTATCGCCGCTGCCGGGGCCTTGGGATGCCGGGCGCGACGATCTTCACATCTATCCGGTCGTCGACAAGCTCGATCTCGCCACCGACACCGGTTACGCCTTCTACGTCGAGGTCGAGACCATCTGCGCTACCTGTCCTCCACCTCCGCAGCAGCCGCAGCCGGCGGGTGAGTTGTCGATGACGAGCATGCGTCTGGTTCTCGTCTTCGGCGATGGTGTCGCACTCCACGTCCAGCGCAGTGCCCCCTTCTACACCGGCAGCGGCCTCTTGTTCCCATTCCCCACGCCGCCCGACCTGCTGGTTCCGCCGGCGCCGGGTTGGACCCATGTCGCGGTGATCGTCGACCGAGCTCAAAGCACCCTCGACTTCTACGCCGATGGCGCTCAACTCGGAGGCACGGTCGCCCCCGCGGCGGCGGCGAACAGCGGCGCGCCCCTGTGGCTCGGTGGAACCCGACTGTACGGAACTCCTCACGCGCCGGGTTTCAGCGAGTTCACGCTCAACGAGATCGAGATCTTCGATGTCGCGGTTCCGGCGACGGAGATGCAAGGGATCGCGGCGGCCAACGGCGGCAAGTGCAAGGACCCGCCGACCGTAACCCCAACCGGACTACCCAGCGGTACTCCGACCAATACACCGACGATCACGCCGACGATCACTCCCTCCGCCACGCCGCAGTGCTTCGGTGAGGTCTGTATCTTCAAGTTCAACGACACCGACGGCGACGGCGTGCACGATCCAGGCGAGGCGGGTCTCAGTGGCTGGACGTTTCAGTACTTCGACGCCGGCATCAATCCGGTTTCCACGGTAATGACCGGCGCGCAGGGATTCTCCTGCACCGCTATCGCGGCGCCGGCGGTCTACACGGTGATCGAGCTTCCGCAGATCGGCTGGACGCAGACCTTCCCGCCGCCGCCGGGGACGCACCTCTTCGGAGTGGAGTGTGGCCAACTCGTCGATCTCGTATTTGGCAACCGCGACGCGTCGATGCCCGTGCCCAGCGCCACACCGACCACGCCGCCGACGCCCACTCCGCCTCCCACCGCGCCGCCAACGCCGACCTCGCCAAATCAGTTCCCCTCGAGTTGATATCGCGCCGCCGTGATCGGTGCCGTCGCCGTGGGTTGACTGTCCGGCGACTGCGAGGGATATGCGCTGCATGCCGGCCGATTCTCCTGGGGTTCTGTACGAAGTAGCCAAAGGCGCGGCGTGGATCACCCTCGATCGACCGGAGAGGCGCAATGCGCTGTCCGACGAGCTGGTGGCGGGCCTACGGGCGCGCCTCGACGAGGCGATGGATGACGAATCCGTCCGCGCCGTCGTCCTCACCGGTAGTGGTTCGGCGTTCTGCGCCGGCGCCGACCTCAAGAAAGGCGGGGGCAGTGCTGTCGCCGCCGGTCCGAACCCGTTCGTCGATATCCTCGAGCTGATTGCCGAAGGCGCCAAGCCGGTGATCGCCGCCGTCAACGGCGTCGCCTTCGGTGGCGGCGTCGGGCTGGTCGCGGCCGCTGACATCGCCATCGCCGCGCAGGAGGCGGTTTTCAGTTTCAGCGAGGTGCGCATCGGCGTCATCCCGGCGATGATTTCTGTGGTTGTTCTGCCGGCGTTGGGCCGGCGCCGCACCATGCAGCTCTTCCTCACGGGAGAGCGTTTCGACGGTGCCCGTGCCGCCGAATACGGATTGGTGCACGAAGTGGTGCCGCTGACCGAATTGCGCGCCGCCGCGGAGCGGGTTGTCGAAGCGATCGGAAAGGGCGGGCCGATCGCCATTGCCGAGGCTAAGAACCTGGTGCGGACGGTTCCGGGGATGCCGCGGCGTGAGGCGTTTGCCTGGACACAGAAGAAGATCGCCGAGATATTCGCCTCCGACGAAGCGCGCGAGGGCATGACCGCCTTCGCCGAAAAGCGCCCGCCGAACTGGATCCGGAAATGATGCGATCCTGCCGCGCTCTGCGCGCCTAGTCCGTTGAAAAACAGACGCGCAAGCGAAAATGAGGATTTCGGCGGCAGGGCAAGGCGCGAAACCGGAGGCAAAGTCGTGACTTTTGTTGAGGATTTCGCAACGCAGCCATGACGCCGAAAGACCATTTGCAGCGCGTGTCCTGTTTTTCAACGGGCTGACTAGTGTCCTGAATCGGAGATTCGTCACATTATTCAGCGGCCCACGGCGCCCATGCCGGCGTTGCTCCTCCTCGAAATATTGGAAATATTCCTTCGTCGTCGCGCCTTGGCACAGGCGCCAATTGCTCGCCGACTAATGCAACGAACTTCCCACTCAGGACACTAGCAGAAATGTTCCCCCCCGGATTCCTCGGCACCCGCGCCGACTTTCTCACCGATCTCATCACCGTCGGTTACGGCGTCATCCCGCTGGTCCTGTACCTGTCGGCGCGCCGTGCGCGCCGTGGTGAGCACCGCTTACACCGCGCCGTGCAGTGTGGCTGCCTGGCGGCGCTGACCGTCATCCTCATCCTCTTCGAAACCAACATCCGCATGCGCGGCGGCTCCGATGCGCTGTTCGTCACCAGTTCGTTTGCCGCAACGCCGTTGCTGCGGATCACCCTGCTCGTGCATCTGGCGATCGCCGTGTCGACGTATCTCGGATGGCTGGGACTGACGGTGATTTCGTGGCGTCGCTTCGCCACCAGCTTACCCGGAAGCTTCAGTGCGACACACCGTCGCGTCGGCATGGCGATCATCGTCGGCAACATTGCTACGGCCGTGACCGGCGCGTGGTTGTACATGCTCGGATTTGTTCTCTAGCGCGGCCCTCATTCAAAGGAGCGATCATGGCAAATCGGAACGGAATGTATGTGATTCTCACTGCGGCGCTGGCCGCGACGCTGGTCAGTGGCTGCTCCGGTGACGACGACGGCGACGGTGGCGCCGTTCACCTCGCCGCGCTGACGACACCGCCGATCGAGGTGGCGGCGGCAAGCGCGATCGAGGCGACGGTGCAGGTGACGTCGGAAAGTGGTGTGCCACGGCGCGACGTGGAGGTGCTGTTCGCGGTCGTCTCAGGCGGCGGCTCGCTCGCAGCGCCGGGCGAGCC
>JBGTMF010000588.1:0-11548 GCA_041743795.1 Thermodesulfobacteriota bacterium
GCGCCGGCGCCGCGATCTCGGGGGCGTCGCGCAGAATCGCCGAATCCTCAGGGATCCTGCGGGCGACCAACTCGCCTGGAAAGTCGAGATAGACGCCGCCCGGGCGCCCGCTCGCGGCCTTGCCGAGCGCGAGGTGGATCCACTCGCCGATGCGCTCGGTGCTGTCGACCTGGCCGGTCCACTTGCATGCCGGTCTTGCCAGCGCCGTCTGGTCCGCCTCCTGGAAGGCGCCGATGCCGCGCGTGTTGCCGAACGCAGAGCCGCCGAGGACGACCAGCGGCATTGCGCTCTCGGTGGCGACGTAGAGCGGCGTAATGGCGTTGGTCATCGCGGGTCCAGAGCCGACGACCATCACCCCCGGCAGCTTCTTCTGGTAGCCCCAGGCCGAAGCCATGAAGCCGCCATTCATCTCGTGCCGGCAGCTGATGACGCGCAACCCCTCGCGCTGCGCACCCGCCAGAACCTCGATCATCGGTCCGGCGACCACGCCGAACACCGTATCGATCCCCGCCCGCTTGAGCTGCCGCGCCGCAACGTGTCCCCCGTCGATTTCCGCCATGCGCGGAGACCTAGCACACCGAGCGGTCGCGAGTGGAGCGCGGCATTCCCGCTGCCGTGCGCACGAAGCTTGCAGCGCCGGCCGGGCCGATCTCGGTGCCGGTTGATCGGGTGGCCGCGTCGGTGACGCCAGATTGTAGTTCGTTGCGGAAGTAGAGAAGGAGCAAGAAAGAGAGGTCTCGCCCCGGATCAAGGCACCGAACCGGAGGCAAGTCGCGAATTTGAGAACGGCGTCCAACGTTGATCTTCGCGGTCGGTCAGCGCTATCGAAGTGCGATAGCAACCCGCGGGCGAGCGCGATTCGGCCGTAACCCGTGCAATCGCGTTGGACTTGCGTCGCGGCGTCGCGAGCCGTACGGACAACCTACTGTCATCAATCCTTGCGGTCGAATCCCGAACTCGCTGAAAGGTTCGCATGAACAGACATCGCGCTTTCCTGGTCAGGCTGCTTCCGTACCGACGCGATGCGCGCCTAATCGTTGCGGCTCTCACCTGTGGCCTTGCCCTCTGCAGTACGCCGGTCTCGGCCGAGGACAATGAAGTTTGCCTGAGCTGCCACGCCGATCAGGATCTCCGCGGTGAGGACGGCGAGTCTCTCTACGTCGACGGTGATCGTTTCGGTCATTCGGTGCACAACCTCTTCGACTGCACCGACTGCCACAGCGACGCCGCGGAGATCCCCCACCCCGATAAACTCGATCCTGTCACGCTCGAGGTTTGCACTACCTGCCACCAGGATTCCGTCGAAGCCTACCGGCGAGGGACGCACAGCACGGCGCGAGATGAGGGCGTGCAAGAGGCCGCCGCCTGCGCCGATTGTCACGGCGACATTCACACGACGCTCTCGCACTCCGACCCGGAGTCGAAGGCGCACTGGTCCAACCTGGTACATACCTGCGCCCAGTGTCACGCCAAGCAGGAACTGGCCGACAAGTTCAAGCTGCCGTTGGTCCGCTCGGTGGAAACCTACCTCGAGAGCGGCCATGCTCGCGCGATCGCGGCAGGCAGGCCGGGGGCCGTTTGTTCGGATTGCCACGGGGTTCACGACATCCTTCCCAGCCACGACCCGCTCTCGTCCGTGGCGCGGGCGAACATTTCGACGACCTGCGGCAAGTGCCATGAGGAAATCGCGAAACAATTCGGCGACAGCGTGCACGGTGCGGCTCTCGCGCGCGGCATCCGCGAGGTGCCGGCCTGCACTGACTGTCACGGCGAGCACCGCATCCTCGGATCGAGCGAGAAAACGTCGCTGGTATCGGCGGCCAACGTCTCGACGCTGACCTGTGGTCGTTGTCACGCCGATGCCAGGTTGAGTGAGAAGTTTGGCCTCTCGGTCGACAACGTATCGACCTTTCGAGACAGTTTTCACGGGCTCTCCCTGCGCGCCGGCCGGCAAACCGTCGCGCACTGTGACAGCTGCCACGGCGTGCACAACATCTTGCCCTCTAGCGACCCGCAGTCGACGATCCACCCCGACAATCTCGCCGCCACCTGTGGGCAATGTCACCCGGGCGCGGGATCGGCGTTCGCGATCGGTAGCGTGCACGGGCTCAGCGAGTCGACTGGGGTGTGGGCGGCCGGCTGGGTACGTACAATCTACCTCTGGGTGATCGGACTGACTATCGGCTCGATGGTCCTACACAATTTGCTCGACATCGGGCGTAAGGCGCGTACGCCGCGGCCGGCGCCGCTGCCGGTAGCCCCAGGTCAACCGCCGCGGATGAGTCGCGTTGTGCGCTGGCAACACGGCTTGGTGATGGTCAGCTTCACGTTGCTCGTTTACACCGGATTCGCCCTCACCTACCCGGAGAGTTGGTGGGCGTCACCGCTGTTGCGTTGGGAGTCCGAGTACGCGCTTCGCGGCTTGCTGCATCGAGTCTCCGCCATCGTATTGCTCGTCGCCCTCGGCTGGCACATCGTCCATCTGCTGGTCGACCGCGAGCAACGCCGCCGTATGCGACGTATCGTTCCTTCGCGCCAGGATCTGGTGCACCTACGCCAGGCGCTATCCTACTACCTCGGCCGCCGGCCCCATCCGCCTCGTTCCGGCACGTTCAATTACGCGGAAAAGGCCGAATACTGGGCGTTTCTGTGGGGCACGGTCGTGATGACGGTAACCGGTCTGCTGCTGTGGTTCGAGAACCTGACGCTGCGCTACCTGCCGACGTGGGCTGTCGATGTCGCCACCGCGCTGCATTTCTGGGAGGCAGTACTGGCAACCCTGGCGATCCTGGTCTGGCACCTATATTGGGTGATCTTCGATCCAGACGTCTACCCGATGGACTGGTCCTGGTGGAACGGACAGCCGCCGGCGGCGCGAACCCACGAACGGCAACCGGAACCGGAGCAGGCGCCGGAGGAGTCGGCGGAGTCGGAATAGCGCGGGCGACTCGTTGCGCGGATCAGTGTTGTAGTTCGGCGCGAACGCTGATTTCTTCGTCGAGAAGCTTGGCGAGTTTGGAGAGGGCTCGGCTTTGTTCGACGACCGTGTCGACGGCGAATACGTGCCACGCCGGTTCGAGGTCGCGGTAGCGCTGCTCCAGTTCTCGGAAGCGGCGTTGCGCGTCAACCGCCCATTCCGGATCGATCGATTTTGCTTTCTCGAGATTTCGGTTGGTGCGGCGCAGGTTCATCTTGGTCGATGCCAACATCGCCAGCGCCATTTGCGCCTGGACCGGTTTCTTGTGGCAGACCGAGCACCGCGAACTCAACTCCGCCGGTGACGGCAGGCTGGTCGCCATGGAGCCGTGGCAGGTGTAGCAGGTGGCGCCTTCGCCCGCCTGCGCGACTTGCTGCGCGTGTACCGTGCCGGCGTACGCCTTGTACTCTTTCTCGTGACAAGCGCCGCAGGTCGCAGCGATGCGCCGGGGGCTGACCATGCTCTCCGGGTTGGACGCCGGTAATACTCCGCGGTGCGCTTCGGTTTCGTCGCTCAAGGCAGAATTGCCACCGTGGCACTTTTCGCATCCTACACCGCCGCGCGCGTGGTCCGAGGCACGCCACTCGCCGAAGCTGTGCCCCAATGAGATTGGCAATGACTCGGCTTCATGGCAGGAGACGCACTGATTGTCTTCCCACGAAGCCTCGGCGGGCTGGCCGCCCCAGCCATTGGCACCGACGATTGCGAACGCGATCGCGATTGCGCGCGTGGTCGCTCCGACGCGCCGCGATATCCTTGCGCCGTGCGCCCCTGGCGCAACGGTCGAGTCCATGACGCCCTAATCCCACATGCCGGGTTGGAGGTCAATTCTCGCTGATTCAGTTGGAAAGGCTGAAACTCGCTTTGCTAGTAGGTCGAGGCAGGGGCAGCGGATAGAGAATGGAGAATCAGCCGTCAGTGCGCCGGCGTTCACGTACGGGGTCGTCGAGTAGCTGGTGAAGACCGACACTGGTGAGCCCGCGATCGTCGAGCAGTCGGACGAGGCGCGGCAACGCGATCAGGGAGGCGGGCTCGAAGTCGTCGTGCTCGGCAGCGTCGTGGAGCATCACGATTGCACCATCGGTGAGTGTTCGGCCGATGCGATTCACGACCGCCTGCGGGCTTCGCCCACGGATGCCATCGTAGCCCCGCGAAGACCAACCGATCAACGTGACTCCCGCAAGCAGCGCGCCCGGTACGGTCGTCACGCTGGTGTGGCCGAGTGGCGGGCGAAAGAACCTCGGACGCACACTGGCTGCGACTTCGACTGCGTTCTTTGCGCGGACAATGTCGTCGCGTACGTGCCACGGCATGCGAAAGGAGTGCAGTCGATCATGAGAATCGCCATGCAGCCCAATGGTGTGGCCGCCATTGTAAATTTCGCGCACGACGTCCGGATGGCGGCGTGCTTTTTCGCCGAGGACGAAGAATGTACCGCGATGGTGCGTTCGCGCCAGAGTCGCGAGCACCCGGCGCGTCGTCACCGGGTGCGGCCCATCGTCGAAAGTGAGGGCAACGCGCGCGCTACCCACGGGGCCACGGCAGACGATTCGGCCGTACATTTCGAGCCGGGGAATGCACACTCCCGTAGTGGCAATGGCTCCCCAGCCAAGGGCGCCGAACAAGGCCAAGCCCGGATCGCCGCGTATTGCGGCTTCCACGGCAATGCCGCCAAGTCCAGCGGTCGAAGCGAGAAAACCCAAATGTGCCGGACTTCCCTTGAGTGTTCTCAGCGACACGCAGCGTACCTCTGGGTCGAATCGTAGCGCTTCGTTGACTGTCGCGAATCGCCGTAGAACTACGCGCGTGATTTTACGCGCGTAGTGTTTCGGGCTTTTTGACGTCAGCTTCATTTGCTAGCGATGCAGCAACAGTTCATTCCGATGCGAACCCGTATTGGGCTGGCGCGAAGGGAGTATCGATGTTGGGACGAGGTCCGGTGTTTGGTGCGGTAATTCTGGCGGCATTACTCGGTGGGTGCATGATTGTCGACTCACCTATTCGGGGTGTGATGGGGACTGAGGTAGTCTGGGGTGATGTCGCCGGGGAGGCAGGCGATCCGGCTACGGAGAAAACCGGGAAGGCTTGCGCGGAGTCCATCCTCGGCCTGATCGCGCGGGGCGACGCGAGCGTGCGCGCGGCGAAGCTGAACGGCGATATCTCGGAGGTCAACAGCATCGATCACTCGGCGAGGAACTTTCTCGGCATCGTCGGCGAATGGTGCACGTTGGTGCGAGGAAAATAGCGATCCGTTGAAACGCGCGACGGCGGAAGGGCTCGGGCACTCAGGTGACCGGTCAACAGGCCGTTTGAACACTGGACGTCGGCTGCTGGCGCCTTGCTTGGGGGTTTGCCCCCGAGCTTGCGCCGGGGTGAAGCCTGCGGACGCGTTCTCAGAGGCTGCCCTGCAGCTCGCGCGATTCAGCCGGCTCGGTCGACCCACCGATGAATCTCTCGCATTTTCGAGCAGCGGTCCGCTACGACAGCGGTTTGTGGCGGCGGATCGCGGAACTCGGCTGTTTGTACAGCCCCGAGTGGTGGAAGCGCAGCTCTCCACCGCTGGTTGCGGCAGTGATCTATTCGATCGCCCGCGACCGGCGAGCGGCCGTCCGGCGTAACCAGCGACAGGTGCGTGGGGCGAGCGGTTGGCTCCGCGATCACTGGAATGCCTACCAGGTATTCGCCGAGTGTGCGCGCTCGATGACTGAGAGCCTAGAGCAGTGGGGACCGCGTCCACCGCGGATCGCGCTCGACGTGGCGGATCCCGACGTGTTTCACGCGGCGCTGTCCCTCGGTCGCGGTCTCGTGATCCCGACCGCTCACTTCGGCGGCTGGGAGATCGGAGCGCGATTCCTTTCCGATTTCGGCCGACCAGTGAACATTGTGACGGCGCATGAAGCAAACGCAACCGCGCGTGAGTTCATTCATCGCCTTCGCAGCCGCCACGGGGTCAACGTGATCTACTCCGACCGCTCCGTGTTCGCCGGCCTACCGGTCCTGCAGGCGCTCCGCCGTAACGAAGTCGTCGGTATGCAGATCGACCCCTGGGGAGGATCACAGGGGACCCGTGCAATCGACTTCTGCGGTCGGCCAGCTCCGTTCCACGTCGGCCCGTTCGCCATTGCCCGTGCGGCGCGGGCGCCTCTCATCCCGGTGTTCGCCATCCGCACCGGCGTCCGCCGGTACGAGATGCGCACGCCCGGCCGCTTCGACCCGCTCACCCCGGTCGACAGCGCCGCTGCGTTCACTTCCACGGTCCGTGCCCTCGAAGGCTTGGTACGCGAACGACCTGAACAATGGCTGATGTTCGAGGATGTCTGGCGCGATCCGCCGGCAAGGGCGGAGATTCCCCGGGTGTCTCGTCCCGAGACACGTGCGGAGGCGACCCCTTTCGGTGTTTGCCGATCCACTGGGCATGCCCAACGCGGCCAGGCGGAGTGATACAGCGTCTCTAGTCGTTGGCTGCGCAGCTAGCTGGACAGACGAGCACTACCTCGTCCGCCTTCGTGTTACATCGGTCACACCCGATGTCGACGCCGTCCAGCGCGCCGGATGCAGGGGGACGGAGAAGATCACGGTGGCCTCGTCAATGGTACACGGCCAGTGCGCTCGGTGTTGGAGACCTACTCCGGGTAGAATCGGCTGATGGTGTCTACCACGCAGGCGGGGCGCTCCTTATCCTCGATCTCGATGGTGACGCGGATGGTGGCTTGGATTGCGCCGTCCTTCGTTTCCTCGACGGCGACTAATTCGCCGCTGCCGCGCACCCGCGATCCGACGACGACTGGCGACGGAAAGCGCACCCGGTCGGCACCGTAGTTGACGCCCATGCGCACGCCGCGCACCTCGATTATCTGAGGTAGGAACAGGTTGACCAGCGAAAGTGTCAGGTAGCCGTGCGCGATGCAGGCTCCGAACGGTCCGCCGGCGGCGCGCTCGGGGTCGACATGGATCCACTGGTGGTCTCCGGTCGCGTCGGCGAACAGGTTGATGCGATCTTGCTCCACCGCCAGCCACTCGCTTTCGCCCAGCTTGCGGCCGACAGCGTCTTCCAGGTCGGAGGGTTTGTCGAAGATGGTCGGCATGTTATCGCCTTTCGGATCTGGGGAGTGTCAGTCCTTCTTCTCAACCGCTAAGAGCTCGAGGCTCATGAAGGGGTTCTTTCTTCCTCACGGCCGACTTCCTGACCTTCGTATTCGTGGGTGAGCTTCGCGTTCGAGGTGCGGCGCTCGCGCATCGTGTCGTACACTACTGTTCTGTGGGGGGCTTGCCGGCGGTCGACGCGGCGAGGAATACGGGTCGCTCGCCGCCGCCGTGTACGAGGAGGGTGGCGCCGCTGACGTAGCGCGACATCGGCGAGGCGAGGTAGAGGCAGGCATCGGCGATGTCGTCCGGCTCGCCGAGCCGACCGAGCGGCACCGTCTGACCGACCGCGGCGATGCCGCTCTCGTCGCCGTAGTGGAGGTGCGACTGCTCGGTGCGGATCATGCCGGCAGCGATGGCGTTGATGCGCACCTTTGGTGCCCACTCGACGGCGAGGCTCTGCGTCAGGCTGATGACTCCGGCCTTGGCGGCGCCGTACGCGGCTGTACCAGGCGACGGGCGCAGCGCGCTTACGCTGGCGATGTTGACGATGGTTCCGCCGCTGTCCTGCCCTTGCATGACCGCGTTCGCCTGCTGTGCAAAGACGAGGGGCGCCAGCAGGTTCAGCGCGATGACCTTCTCGGAGAAGCGCGGCGACGCTGCTGCCGCGTCCGCCGGCGGCGCGCCGCCGGCGTTGTTGATCAGGGTATCCACGCGACCAAAGCGATCGGTAGCGAAGCGCACGACAGCCGTCACCTGATCGACATCGCGCACGTCGGCGGCGACGAAGTGCGACGTGCGGTCCCCGTGCTGCGGCAGAGACTCGGGTTCGCCCCGGCCGCAGATCACAACCTCGGCCCCGGCCTCGAGAAAACGAGCGGAAATGCCCCGCCCGATCCCCTTGGCACCGCCGGTGACGATAACGACTACGCCAGTGAAGTCGAGCACGCCGCGCACATCGACCGCCATCACAAACCTCGCTCCTCACCACAGGGAAAAGACGGGCCTCGACGTCGATACCCGAAGACAGTGTCGGCATTGCCGGCACTGTCGAGCCTATCGGCCTGCCCGCCGTTGCCGTGGCGAAGGCGGAAGCGCGAAGCATGCACGGAGGCGAATTTCCAAAGGAGGCGCCGAGAGCACGGAGTCGAAAGTATTGGAGTCCGGATCATTTCTCTGTCCTCTCCGTGCTTCTGTGGTGAGGCGACAGGATATGCTGCGCGATGCGTTCTCGGTGGTCGGAGGGCGAGCCGAGAAGGTGTTCGCCGGAGCGGGCTCGCTTGAGGTGCATGTGGACGTCGTACTCCCAGGTGAAGCCGACGCCGCCGTGGATTTGCAGGCTCTCCGCCGCGCAGTGGAAATAGGCATCCGAGCAGTAGCACTTCGCCAGCGACGCGAGCACCGGCAACTCGCCGTCGGCGACCGCTGCGGCCCAGCCGGCGTAGTACGCGGCCGACCGCGCCGACTCGACGCGCAGCAGCATGTCGGCGCACTTGTGCTTGATCGCCTGGAACGAACCGATCTGACGGCCAAACTGGACGCGCTCCGTGTAGTACTTCACGGCCATCGCAAGGCAGCGATCTGCGCCGCCGACCTGCTCGGCAGCCAGGGCAATCGCGCCGAGTTGTAGCGTCGTCGTCAGAGCAGGCCATGCGTCCATAGCGCCGCCGAGCAGAGCGGACTCAGCGACGCGGACACTCGCCAGCGTCACCTCGGCCTGGCGGCGCGTCTGATCCATGGTCGGCAGCGCGGTGCGCTGCAGGCCGTAGGCGTCGCAGCGCACGGCGAACAATCCAATTCCACGCTCGCCCGTCGATCCCGGCTCGCGGGCGGTGACCAGCAGGAGATCGGCGACGTGCCCGTTTGGTACGTACGTTTTCACCCCGTCGAGCACGAACGACGAACCCTCTCGCCGCGCCGTCGTTGCGATCCCGGACGCGTCCCAGCGACCGTCGGCCTCCGTCAGTGCCAGCGAGGCGATCGAATCGCCGGCGGCGATGCCGGGCAGGTACTCGGCCTTCTGTTCCTCGTTCGCCGCGACGGAGAGTGCGTTGGCGCCGAGGCAGATGCTCGAAAAGAAGGGTGAACAGAGCAGGTGCGCGCCCATCTCTTCGAGAAGGGCGACCAGTTCGACGTAGCCGAGTCCGAGACCGCCGTACTCTTCACCGATCGTGATCGCCGTCCACCCCATCTCCTGCGCGATTCGTTTCCAAACGTCGCGATCGAAGCCGAGCTCCGATGCCATCGCGGTGCGTACCTTCTCCGACGATGAATGGTCGGCGAGAAAGGCGCGAGCCGATTCGCGCAGAGCCTGCTGTTCGTCTGTGAAGGAGAATTGCATCGATTCAATGGTACGGAGTCCAGATCCTACAACCGCTCGATGATCGTGACATTGGCCTGGCCGCCGCCTTCGCACATCGTTTGCAGGCCGAAGCGGCCTTTTGTTCGTTCGAGTTCGTTGAGCATCGTCGTCATCAATCGCGTGCCGGTAGCTCCGATCGGATGACCGAGGGCGATGGCGCCACCGTTGACGTTGACCTTGCTCATGTCCCAATCGGTTTCCCGCTGCCACGCCAAGACGACCGAAGCGAACGCCTCGTTGATCTCGACCAGGTCGATGTCATCTCGTTTCATGCCGCTCTTCTTCAGCGCGTATGCGGTGGCGGGTATCGGCGCCGTGAGCATCCAAACCGGATCGGCACCGCGCACGCTTATATGATGCACGCGCGCGCGCGGCTGCAGGCCGTGCTCCTTCACGGCGCGCGCCGAGGCGACGAGCATGGCCGAACCCGCGTCGGAAATCTGGCTCGAGACCGCCGCCGTCAGGCGTCCGCCTTCTTGCAGTGTTCGCAGCGTCGCCATCTTCTCGAGCGTGGTGTCGCGGCGCGGACCTTCGTCCGTGGTGACCTCGCCGTACGGCAGGATCTCCTTGGCGAAGCGCCCCTCGTCGATCGCGCGCAGGGCGCGGTGGTGGCTTTCCAAAGCGAACCGTTCCATCTCCTCGCGTGAGATTTCCCATTTTTCAGCGATCATCTCGGCGGCGCGAAACTGCGACACCTCCTGGTCGCCGTAGCGCGCCCGCCAACCGACGGACCCTGAAAACGGATCGGTGAAGCCGAATTGCTCGGCTGCGGTCATCGCCGAGGAGATCGGAATCTGACTCATGTTCTGCACGCCGCCGGCGACGACGAGGTCGTTGGTGCCGCTCATCACCGCCTGCGCGGCGAAGTGAACCGACTGCTGCGACGACCCGCACTGGCGGTCGACCGTCGTTCCGGGAACTTCGTCCGGGTAGCCGGCGGCGAGCCAGCAGGTGCGGGCAATGTCGCCGGCCTGCGGGCCGATCGTATCGATACAACCGAAAATCACGTCATCGACGGCGCCTGGATCGATCCCGGTCCGCTCGACGAGCCCCTTGATGACATGCGCACCAAGATCCGCGGGATGAGCCTTGCTCAACCCTCCGCCCCGCCGTCCAACCGGCGTCCGTACCGCATCGATGATGAAAGCCTCAGTCATATGAATCTCCTGACCGCCAGTTGCTGTTGAGCACGGCTACCATAGGCTAGATCCTGACAAGCACCGCCGAGCCATGCCCGAACAGTCCTTGGTTCGCCGTGATTCCCGCCCGCGCGTTCTCCACTTGCCGCCCCGCAGCTTGGCCGCGGAGCTGCCAGGTGAGCTCGCACACCTGGGCGATCGCCTGCGCCGGCACCGCCTCACCGAAACACGACAAGCCGCCGCTCGGGTTGACGGGAATGCGTCCGCCGAGCGTCGTGTCGCCGTCATTGAGCATCTTCTCCGCCTCGCCGGGTTTGCAAAGGCCGATGTTCTCGTACCAGTCGAGTTCGAGAGCAGTGGACAGGTCGTACACCTCGGCCATGCTCATGTCTTCGGGACCGAGTCCGGCTTCCTCGTACGCGGCTGCGGCGATCGAATCGCGGAACGGCACCTTGGGCGGCGAGACTGCCGCGGCGGAGTCGGTGGCGAAGTTGGGCATCTCGATCACCGTGTTGGGAAACACCGGCGTCACGGTCGAGACCGCGGCGATCCTGACGGGATTGTTCGCCCGCTTGCGCGCGAACTCCATGCTGGCGAGAACGAGCGCGGCACCGCCATCGCTGGTGGCGCAAATCTCGAGCAGATGCAGCGGATCGGAGACGACCGCGGAATCGAGCACTTCCGCTTCGGTGACTTCCTTACGGTAGCGGGCGTTCGGGTTCGTCAAGCCGTGGCGCGAGTTCTTCACCTTCACCTTGGCGAAATCGCGCGGCGTGGCGCCGTACATCTCCATGCGGCGCCGCGCGTAGAGGCCGAAGTAGATCGGGTTGGTGGCGCCGAGCAGGCGGAACCGCAGCCAGTCGGGATCGTCGGGGCGGTCGCCGCCTTGCGGCGCAAAGAACCCCTTCGGCGCGGCGTCGGCGCCGACGACCAGGGCCACTTCGCAGATGCCGGCGAGGATCTGCGCCCGCGCGTTGGCGATCGCCT
>JBGTMF010000589.1:0-5185 GCA_041743795.1 Thermodesulfobacteriota bacterium
GACAGGCGGATCGCACGCCGCCTACCTCGTCTCGCGCAGGCTGCGCGGCGGCGCTTCGGCTACGGCGGGCGACAAAACGGGGATCTCGACGCGGATCTGCGCGACGCCCTTGCCCGAAGAGTCGGTGCCTGGCCCTGCGCGTCGTGCCGGGACTCGCACCTCGGCCTGAAACGGCTTGATCTCCGCGTCGCCGTAATGCTCGACGTACGAACGACGCGGCCCCAGGCAATACGGGTCGAAGCTGCACTCCGAACACTTCTCCGACTTGTAGAATTGCTCGGATGCGTCGCCGCTCTTGAAAACCTTGTCGAGGACCCCCTCGTAATAGCGCATCTCGCCATCGAGCATGCACGGGGGATAGCCGCCCTGGCCGATCATGCCGCCGAAGCCGACTTCGTTGTCGAGGCAGAAATCGAGCGCGTCCGAAACATACGGCTTGATCTCCGAGAACGTCGGGATCACCCACTGGAAGACGAGATCGCTGATCCCCTGGGCGATGGCGAGGCAGATGCTCAAGTGCCCGCCCGCGGCGGGGAACTCGCGACGCAGGTAGCGCACGAACTCAGGTAACTCCTGGTAATTCGCCTTGGTGATGACGTGCGCGATCTGCGTCAGGATACCGAGTTCGCGGAAATTGTGGATCGACTGGATCGTCTTGCCGAACGCCTTCGGCAGGCGCGTGATGGTATCCGACTGCTCCGCATCGATACTGTGCAACGAGAACGTGACCTTGTTCAGTCCGGCCTCGACGAGCTCGCGCGCGTGCGCCATTTCCGCGCACTTGACGCCGTTCGACTGCATCTCGATGACGTCGAACACGCCGAGAGAACGCGCAAACGCGATCAGCTCGGGCAGGCGCGGGTGCAGTGTCGGTTCGCCACCGGAAAGAACCAGGTGACGCGTGCCGCCGTCCGCCATCTGGCGAATCTCGCCCTTCAACTGCTCGGCCTCGAAGTCGGGAGCGGTGCGGTCGACGAAACAAAACGCGCACGACATGTTGCAATGCCCGTTGATGCGGATGAGGCCGCGAGGATTGACCGGCGAATCGTTCTCGAAGGGAGAGATATTGCGGTACTCGAACTCCTCCAAGCGGTTGATGCGGCGCAGCTTCCAATCCATCGACACGTCGAGCGGCACCGCGGCGAACTCATCGGCGCCGAAGTGGTCGAGGTAGGTTCGTTCGACGCCCGGGCACCCGTGACTCAGCGAACAATCGGCGCAGGCGTCGACGCGGGCGAACTCCTCCCCGTCGCCACCCTTCGGTTCGTGCTTGAAGTACTGCGAACGGTCGAAAAACACGGTGGCGAAATGCTCCAGCACACCGTCGGTCGCACAGGGCAGGATGCCGCGTTTGCTGGTCAGCCCGTACTCGACGTTGCGCCCCTGGCACTTGCGGAAGAGGCGCGCCGCGATCTGGGCCTGCGCCGAGTACGGCAGGAGCAAGTCGCGCTGCTCGAGCGCAACCCGGCCGATCTCCGGCAGCGCCAGCAACACCCCCTGCAAACCGCCGAGCCCGATGGCCCAGTCGAGCAGCGGGTCGAGGTCGTCGACGTTGCTGCGCAAGACCGGCACGATCATGTAGACGCGCGGACCCCCGGCGCTGCGGGCATGCGAAACCGCACGCTCCAGACCCTCGAGCGCGAGGCCTAGCGGGCCCGTACCCCCGAGCACTGCCTCGTGCACCTCCTCGCGCAGCCCGCCCATTACTACGAAGAGTTCGGTGAAGCCGAGGCGGCCGAGCAGTGTCGGCATTCCCTTGCGCGCCAGCGGCCCTGCATCGGTCTCGAGGCCGAGCCGCGGCACCCCCAACTTGCGCGCCGCTGTCGCCAACTCGACGAACTCGGGATGGGCGAGGGGGGAATCTCCGCTCAGGATAATGCGCTGGCAGCGGCGCAAATCCGCCCCGCGCACGCTCGCCAGGACCTCTTCGACCGGCACCGGCGCAGGCGTGCCACGCCCCCCCCAAGCAAACCGGTACTCCAGGGAACCCGGAAAGACCGTCAGTCTCGCCTCGTTCACCCAGCCACCGTATAACCTCGGCCAAACCTCGGTCAATCGCTATATCGCTCTCGGACAAACGCACAGCCAGCAGGATGTGCGCGCTGCGCGCGATCCATGGCGCTGGTCGCTTTTCGTCCGAATGGTGCGGCGGCGACGCCCCTGGCGGCGCCAACTCCATGCACCTGAAGCTGCGGGGCGAAGGGCATGCGCGACCTCGCCTCGCCCCGATAACACTTGCATTGCTTGCATAGGGCCCGATATAGCCACTGGGTACCCACTTCACGGACAAGGGCAATTTCTCAATGACGCGAACGGTCGGCGATCTCGATGGCGGCAGCGCGGCGCGACTCGCTCGGGTCGAGTCCTCGACAGAGGCCGGCGAACGGTCACACGCCGCGCGCGACTTCCGCATCGGCTTTGTCATCCCCAGTTTCCATACCCTCGGGCGCACCTGGCGGCGCGATCCGCAGATCATCAAACTCGCGGCGCCGCAGATTTCCGGCGCACTGGTCGCCAACGGCTATGACCAGATCCGCCACTACGACTTCGAGAATCAGATCTTTCAGCTCGAACTCGATTCGCCGGGGCGACTCGACCTGCGCGCCTTCTTCGACGACGAAGCCATCGACCGATTTCTCAGCGGCGACGACGCCGCGCTGCGCGAGCAGGCCGTCCTCATCCTCGACACTCTCGAAGTGGAGGAAGCGGAACTCTACGCTTTTTCCTGCGCCTCGGTGCTCGAGATCTACGCCGATATGCACGCGGTGGCGAACCTGAACCTGTGCCTGGCCAAGGTGCTGAAGGAACGCTATCCGAACTGCCGAACGGTCATCGGCGGCCTCAAGATCTCGCCCGACACCAAACACCGCGCCGAGTACGTCAGCATGCTCGATCGTTGTAGCGCGCTCGACTTCGCCGCCGAGGGGCGCGGCGAAGGGGCGGTTCTCACCGTTCTCGAACACCTCGAAACCGGCAAATCCTTCGACGAGTTGCGCCAGGGCAACCAACAACACGGCAACGGCTGGCTACTGCAATCGGGTGGCATTCGCGAACTTCGCCTGGCCCCCAGCATCGCCCGCGACCTCGGTGTCCAGACCGAAAAGGGATTCGTCAAGGTAGTCGAAGTTCCGGACGAGGTCGCCGTTTACAAGGCGGTGGCACAGAGTAGCGGCCAAGGAGAGTTGGCCGTGTCGCTGTCCTCGACCACCAGCCATGTGCTGAATGCCCTGGCCGAGGCGAAGGCGCAGGAAGAATCCGCGCGCCACGCCGACGGCGAAGACTTCGGACCGCAGGGCGATCACGAGCGCCGCGCCCTCTTCAACCCGTCGATCTTCGTCACGCCGTGGTTCGACAAGCGCAGCACCGAGCAGCGCAAGTTCAGCGGCTGCGACCTCCTGCAGCGCTACCACCTGGGAGGCGAGTGGCAGGAACGGCTCGGCCCCTACGGCGACGACCGCATCGCCATTCTGCCGATGATCTTCATGGAAGGCTGCAACGCGCGCTGCGCATTCTGTGCGTATTCGATGACCAAGATGGTCAAGCGCGACGCCGAAGAAGTCGTCCGCTCGATGGCGTGGATGCGCGAGAAATACGACATCAAGTACTTCCACTTCCTCAACACCAACATCAACGGTTCGTTCCAATACGCGGAGGCCTTCTGCGACGCGCTGATCGAGGCGAAGCTGGACGTCTACTGGTCGGACTGCGCCAACCTGTGGGCCCTGAACGAGCGACTGCTCGAGAAGATGCGCCTCAGTGGCGCCATCCGCTTCACCTACGGGGTCGAGTGCCCGTCCGACAGGATGCTCGACTATATCGGCAAGGGCATCAGCGTGAAGCAGGCGCACCAGCGCCTCAAGCTGGCCAGCGACCTCGGCATCTGGAATCACCTCCTGCTCATCACCGGGCTACCGACCGAGACGGAAGACGACACCAAGCACTTCATCGACTTCCTCGAGGAGTCGGCGGAGTACGCCAACGCCTACTCGATCTCGTCGTTCTACCTGATCAGCTCATCGCTGATGGGGGCATTCCCCGAGCGCTACGGGTTGGAGATGCTGGCCAACCCGTCGGGTCTGCTGGAGGATCAGGCGTTCAACGAGAAGAGCGGGTTGCCGTGGTCCGACAAGAAACGGCAGATCGTTCGTTCCACCGAAATCATCACCGACGCCATCAAGCGCATCAAGAAGGACCCCAAATACTGGAGCGGGGCGATCGACCTCGAGCTCCTCTTCTGGCTCTACGATCGCCTCGGGCACGACTCCAAGCGCGACATCGTGCGCTGCTACGAGGACGCGTTCCTCGGCTCGCCGGCGCATCCGAAGTCCTATGTGCCGGGACTGAAGAACCTCCTTGCCGACGAATCCGGCGCGGCTCACATCTTGACGCAGGCGGGGATGAGGGCGCGACCGGAAGAGATTCGCGTCGTCGATGAAACCGTCTATCTTCCGATCGAAACGCCCGCCCGCAGCATCGAGTTGGAAATGCGCGTGCTCGGATACGGCCCGCGGTCGACGTTCGTCTCGGGGCGTAGCCTCGGCACCTCGCTGGCCGTAGACGACCATTTCTCGGACGCGCTGGAGGAAATCATCGCCCCCGAGTCGGAGCTGGACCAGGTGGTGACGCGTGCCGGCTGGCATGTCGTGCGCGACGCCGTGCGACCGGGTGGTGGCGAGGGTTTTCGCCTCGAGCGCGGCGCCTACGCAATCGACATCTCGATCGCCTCGGCGGGGCCGGACGAGCGGGCATTTCTCCGCCACGAAGGGCTCGGCCTGGTATACAGCGTACCGCACGACCGCCAGGACCCGACCAAACACCCGCGCGTGCAAGCGTTCATCCAGCAGGTCGGCAAATATCTCCTGGTCCGCCTGGCGCGCGACATGCGCACGGCGCAGTCGCGCGGCACCGACATGCAGGCCTTGCGGGAGTTCGCAACGCTCGCCGTCGAGGAACTGGAGTCGGCGTTTGAGCACGAACTCGATGTCGAGCCTCAGCGCGGCAAGCGGCAGGCACAGCGTCGCCACGGAGACAAATTCAGCCAGGTCGCCGTCGCGTGACGTTGCCGCGCTGCTTTCACCCAGCAGCCGCCGTGCCCGCTGCAACGGCCGGATAATCCGATGCGCGCCGGTTCCCCGACGAGTTCCAACGTCGAAACCAGCCGCGCCGCCGGTGAGACGGCACCGAC
>JBGTMF010000590.1:0-3254 GCA_041743795.1 Thermodesulfobacteriota bacterium
GCGCCGACGTTGTTCATGAAGGCGGAGAGCAGCGTGCCGAGGGTGGTGAGCGCGGCGATCGCCGTCGCCGGGCCGCCCGATCTCGGCAGGAGGCGTGCCGCCAGGACGTTGACGGCGCCGGTCGTCTGCAATCCGTGGCTCAGCATCAGGACGGCGGCCACGGTGACGACGGCGGGGTGGCCGAAGCCGGCAAATGTCTCGTCGGCACCGACCAGGCCAGTGAAGACGCACGCCAGCAGTGCGGTCATGGCGACGACGTCGTGGCGCCAACGTCCCCACAGGAACGCGACGAGGGTGGCCGCGGCGATGGTGAGGAGGATGGTCTGATCGACTGTCATGGCGCCGTCTCGACGAGCGCCTGCACCATACAAATAGCAGCGTACCGGGCAAGCCGCGGCGCGATCTCGGTCGCCTTCGCCATCGAGCACCTCGGCGTCAACAAGCCAACCGCCGGCCGCCGGCCGTGCCGTCGAAGTGCTCGAGAAGGCGGGAGTGCTGGTTGAGGCCAGTGGCGTGGATCGCGACCGATCATGGGTGTACCAGCGCTACCTCGATTGGTTGCGCGTCGGTACCGATCTCGAGACACCGGCACGTCCGTAGCGAACTCATCGGTTGCGACACCGCGAGAACCAATCTATGTATGTTTATCATGTCAGATACGTATTCCGTCGCCGAGGCCCAGAGTCAGCTACCCGGTCTCATCAAGAAGGTCGAAGGGGGTGAGCCGGTTCGCATCCGGCGCCGCGACCGGACGGTTGCGGTCCTGGTTTCGCGATCGCGGATGGAGGCCATCGTCGAGACCATGGAGCTGCTGGCCAACCCGAAGGCGATGTCCGCAATCGAGGCGCATCGAAGGGGCCGCGCCAAGCTCCTTCCCCTGTCGGCGCTGGACGACTGATCGTGCCCCGAGTGCGCCTGACTCGGCAGGTCGTGGACTTCGTTCGCAGCCAGGCCCCCGAGCCGCGGCGTCGCCTGCGTCAGGCATTGCGCGACTTGGCCCAGGACGAGGGCGACGTACGATCGCTCGAAGGACCGCTCCAAGACTATCAACGCCTGCGCGTCGGCCCGTATCGTATCGTCCTACGCCGTACGACGCCGAAGACTATCGACTGCGTGTTCGCCGAGCGGCGCGGCATCGTTTACGAGATCTTCTCGGAAGCGATGCTGGACAGACTCTCCGGCCACTCGAATGGCGAAGCTTCGGGCGACTGAACGCAGTTAACTGCAAATTGGGAATCCGAATCCCAATTTGCACGAGCGACGCGATTCTCCTGTGCTCCTGGTGCTCGCCCGCGACATGCGCCGCGGCGATCACCTCGAATTGCAGGAGCGGAACGATCCTGGTGCGACTGGAAGAGCTCAAGAGGGGTCAGTCGACCGAAGAGGAAGAACATACGGCCTCGCAGCCAACGATGTGATCCCCAACGACGGATCTGCCCTTGGCGCATTTGTTCAAAGATCTGGCCTTAATGGGGCGAGCCCGCATCTGCGTCGCCGCGGTTCTTCGTTGCATGTTCATTTGGCGCGACCGCGTCCGTGAGACAAGCGACGCGGTCCCGTTTCGCTTGCTTTTCACGCTGGGGGAACCGAGACTTCGCGCTACCTGAGGGAGGTCTCACATGAAGTCCCTGCAAACGTTGGGCGCGGGCGCGGCCCTGTTGTTGGCCTTGGCTGGATGCGGGAGCGATGATTCGAGCGACGAACGGTTGCGCATTCTCGTCACCAACGACGACGGCGTTGCCGCGGATGGGATCGACCAGATCGTCGAAGCGCTGGCGGCGGATCCAAGCAACGAAGTGGTCGTCTGCGGCCCCGGCGGCAATCGCAGCGGCAGCAGCGACATGACGGGTCCGTCGGTCGTATGCGGCGACCTGACGGTCGCATCCTCGACGACGCAGGGCGGATACCCCGCCACGGCCATCAATGGATGCCCCGCGGATTCCGTGAATTACGCGCTGGACGTGATCTATCCGCCGGACGCCGCGCCGCACGTGGTCATCTCGGGCATCAATGAAGGGCAGAACGTCAGCGAACTGATCGCGACGCAGGTCTCGGGAACGGTTGGTGCCGCCAAGACGGCCGCGCGCCGCGGTGTGCCGGCGTTGGCCGCCTCGCAGGGCCTCCGACCCGGTGGCGCCCAGCCGGACTACCCGTCGGGCGTGGAGTCCGTGTTGGAATGGCTCGACGAACATCGCGCCGAGTTGTTGGCGGGCGGTGCCGTGCCGACCGACGTCGACAGTCTCAACGCGCCGAGCTGCGAGACGGGAACGATCCGCGGAACGATCTCGGGCGTTCCTCTCGCGGCGACGCCGATGGGGGCATTGGATCCGCAGGACTGTACGTCGACGCTGGAGAACCCCGTGGACGACGTCACGGCGTTCCTCAACGGTTTCATCACGGTGAGCGCCGGTCCGCTCGACTGACCTCAGCGGCGTGCCACGGCGACAGGTGTGCAAGATGATTGTGGGGAATTTCGGAAAACCGATGTCCTGCCAGGGCCGCCTGAGATTTCCATGAGTCGGGCGCTCGCTCACACGTCTATCGTCCCCCCTTCGCACCGCGCCAAGGGGCAGTTCCTGTTTGCCGACGCGATCCATGTTCCGAAGCTGATGATTGAGTTGGATCGTGGGGCACTACACCAGTACACACCATCTAAGGACCGATGCAGCGCAGGACGAAGCGGTCGGAGTCGCCGCGACTGATCGTGTGCGCCTTCAGCCGGATTGAAGCCGTATCGCCGCGCGCTACGACGAAGGGAATCAGCTGTGTGCAGAGATCCTTGGCTTCGACCGGAAAACTCGGCAGGCGCGCCGTCAGATTGTCTGCGTTGACCCTCTCTCGGCTTGCCAAGGCTGCGTGCGGCGACGGCTCGCGCAGTTCGAGACCGAGGATCGGTTCGTCCGTCGAACAGAACGGCAGCAGCGGATCGCGGCTATTGAAGCACAAGGACAGGCGAAAAGTGCACTGTCCGGCGACACCGTCAGCGTCGCAGACGGTATCGCCGTCGCGGCAGGTAGCGACCGGATGCCGCGTGCGGCGGACGATGTCCGGCGGGAAGAAGTTCCATGCGACCAGGCAGTCGACGGCGCCGCTGCCGCCGCCCGGGTCGATCTCGAGAGTGCGCGTCATTTGGGCGAAGGCGGCCCGGGCATCGAGGCGCGCGGTAGTGCGGCCGCTACGAGGGTCGAACACAGGCAACCCGGTGTCGATCATCGCCGCCTCGATCTGCTCGGCCGAAGCGCCGGGACGCGCCG
>JBGTMF010000591.1:0-2431 GCA_041743795.1 Thermodesulfobacteriota bacterium
GTCGAGTCGGCTCGCCTCGGAAGCCTTTCCGGCGATGCCGCGCCCCGCCTCGACAGGCTGCGCGAGCACGCGCCCGCCCCGGGTGAGGCGGCGAGCGCGTCGGACGAGGATCTGCTCCCCGAGGTGGATGAAGAAGCGGACGGTAAGCTCTTCGACCCGCTCGCCCCGGAAGTCCAGAACGCCGAGATCGATCGCGGTCGCGACGAGGATCCCACTGCCGTACACAACGTCGATTTCCTCGAAGACGAGGGAGGCGTGTACGCGGGCGAGGATTCGGTGCTGAGCTTCCCCGCGACCGGCAACGTCGACGGCGGCGAGGGCACCATCAACTTGGTCATCGAACCCGATTGGAACGGCGCCGATCACGGCAAGAACAACCTGTTGCGCGCGGGAGAGAAGCACGTCTGGGAGAACCGGATCCTGATCAGCAAGGACAACCAGGCCCTCCGGATGCAACACTTCGACAGTCTCGGCACCGAGCGGGGTCTCCTCATCCCGATCGACGACTGGGTAGCGGGAGAGCGGCGCCAGATCACGGTCACCTACGGTCCCGACCGCCTCGAGCTCTACGTTGACGGCGAGCTCGCCGACACCGTACCGGCGGAGGGGGCAACCATCGACTTCAGCCCGAAGGCGACGATCGAGGTCGGGTCCGCGGAGAACGACGCCCTGCGCGGAGCCAACAGCCGGATCTTCGACCTCGCAACCTTCAACTCGATGAAGCTCCCCGGCGAGTTTTGAACCGGGTTCGAGGTATTTGGCAGGACACCCACGCGTTGCTCCCACCCGCGGCTCCCCCGCTTGCGGAAGAAGCTTCGCGTTTCAGGTGGTTGCGATCGTCCGACCCGGAAGCGCAGTGAAACCAGGCTCAAAGCATCGCAACTCGTGCAGTCGTGCCGGCGTCCCCTCCGACGGCAGAGAGGCGAGTAAGTGAATTCCCCACATCGACGGAATGCAGTTCTCGGTGATAAGTGGCTCCCGGGAGCACGACATCGAAGTTGACCTGAAGGATGGACCGAACAATGAGATAAGCGCTGGGGGCTGCGCGGAGCATCCGAGGAAAGGTGCTGGAGCGTTCAGCCCCGAAGCCTACTCTGGCGGCTGCGCCGCCAGCCGGAGGGCCAAAATGTCGGTTTCGCAAGGTGACAAGCCATTTCATAGCACTCGCGCTGCGATCTGGCTTTCTGCAGCTTGGATTTGGGTCGCGAGCAGCGGCTCCCTTGGGTGTTCGGAGTCAGTCGGGATCTCGTACCGGGCGATCGCAAACGTGAACCAGATCAACAACCTGATCAACCCGGATGGAACCTCGGGAGCAGCAATACCCGAATCGAACAGCCTCACGATTCGCGTCTACCGGATCACGGAGATTCGAAACAAGTCCGACGAGGACTTCACCTTTGACCCTAAAAAGACTTACATCTGCTCCGGCGGGAAAAGCGCGGCCGATACCAACCATCTCAACTTCTCTGCACCCAATGGAACGAAGTACTCGCTGAAGACGCAGGAAGTGCCGGCCGGCAAGACGGAGTCGTCGAATATCCGGATAGCGATCATGACCTCCAAGCAGAAGCCACCGGAGAACCTCGGCGACGACAACGTCGTCTGGATCTGTTATGAGGGAGCCGGCATGCTGCCGGTCGAATCAAACCCGACGAACTTGACGTCGGAAGATGCCGACGACCTCCCCTGAGCGAGCGTAATACACCGCGATATCGGTTACTGGCTCGTCCAACTCGATGTATTGGGCGTCGATCAGTTTGCCTCGAACAAGCAACGCTCGTTCCATGTTCCACCTGGGGCGGTGGCACCCCCATCATCGACGCGCGTCCTTTGCCTTCAACGGTCCACGCCAGCGGCGAATCGGTCGGTCGGCGGTGATCAGGGTCGCATCGTTGGCCAGCGCCGTCGCGACGATGATCCGATCGGCAGGATCGCCGTGAAAGCCGGTCAAGTCCGCAGCGCTTATGCCGATCGCCCCATCGATGGCGATCTCGCGGATTCCGTTCTCGAGGACCCTGCGGCGCACCGCGGTCGGTCCGTCAGCCAAATTCAGCCGCCCTTTGCGCGCGAGCATGGCGATCTCCCAGAACGATACGGCGGAAACCGCCAGATCATCGGAACTCAAAGCCTCCTCCGCTAAGGCCGCGGCGCGCCTCCCGAGATCGGGAACGTCTTCGGCGAACCAAATGAGAACGTGCGTGTCGAGTACGATCACAAGGTGTCGGCGTCCCATGCCTCGTCGATCGGCGCAACGATATCGCCGGTGATCGTCATGCTGCCCTTGAGGAAGCCGCGCAGCGTCTCGGGCTTACGAATCAAGGGTGCCACCTGCACGATCGGCTTGCCGCGCTTGGTGACCGTCACCGGTTCACCCGTGGCGGCCACTTGCTCCATCACGTCCAAACACTTCGCCTTGAACTCGGCGGCACTC
>JBGTMF010000592.1:0-16115 GCA_041743795.1 Thermodesulfobacteriota bacterium
GCATTGGCAGGACGCGGCGCTCGACCGAGCGCCGCACCGCGCGGCTGGTCGAGCCCGCGCTGCGGAACAAAACCTCTTCGCCTGCCAGAATGGTGATTGCGTTCTCATTCTGCATGCCGGCGAGGGCGGCGCTGGCGAAGGTATCGATGTCTACGATCGCGATGAGCAGGTCGGCGTCCGCGCCGGGCTGCAGCGGGGTGAGGATCCGCAGGCTGGGCCGCCCGCCGTTTTCCTGCAGCGGCCCAACCTGGCCGACGATGGCGCGCCGCGAGTGGCGCGCTTCAATCGATGCAAGTGCGGCGCGCTCCGTTTCGTCGGGCGGTTGGGAAATGCGCGCGCCGCGGTGCTCCGGCCGCCATTCGGTGGCGATCGGCGTGCCGTCGTTCTTCAACCACCAGAGTGCCACGATGCTTGGGTGATTCGACATGACGATCTGCACGGTCGCCGGCCAGGCCTCACCCTGGTCGCTGAAACGATCCGGCTCTGCCGCAACGATCTCGAGCGAGCTGGTGATGTGTCCGAGGCGGCTGTCGAGTGTGGAGCGGATCCCATTTGCAGTGGCATTGAGCAGGCCCCGGAGTTGCATTGTCTCCTGTTGGGCTAGGCTCTGCCAGAACAGCGTCGCCCCAAGAGCCGTCACCAGACCGACCAGGTAGGGCTCGACGCGACGTCGCCCGGCGACGGTGGAGCGCCGCCGCGACTCCATCACCAGCCCGGCGCCCAAGAGTGCGAATCCAAACGATGCGTGGATCGCTGCGCCGCTCGACCCGTCCGACTGCAGGGCGGCGCCGCCGGCGAGCGCATGACCGGTGAGTTCGATCAGCCCGAGAACCGCCGTCATCATACCGAGGACGAAGCTCGCCCTTGGCCGGCGCGCGACTACGACAATTCCCAAGCCGGCAATCAGGGTCGTCAGTGCCGACGCCGCCGACATCCGAGTCGTGTAGTAGACGTCGCCCGATGCAGGGTGGTCCGGGAAAAGATGGTCTAAGGGCAGGTCGGATTCCCCGATCGCGTGCTTGACCGCGGCCCAGGCCGCCAGTGCGATAACGCTGAAACCAAGGCGGTGCGCCCAGCGCTCGTGGCCGGTGGAAACCAGCGCAAGCGCGGCCCCGCCGAGCATGAAGGTGATCGCCAGATCGACGCGCATGGGCGGCCCGTCCGGGAAAATTCGCACCGGGAACGTACTGCCGGCGATCCACCCCCAGAGAACCCCTGCACCGAGCAGAGTGAGGACGATCCCGCTCGCAACGATAGGGATCGCGATCCATCGGATGACATCGACCCGGCGATCAGTCACGGGGCAAACCGCCTGCGCCTTGCGGAAAAGCACCCATCGCCGGTAGTACTCGCTTCCCGCGATCCTCATCTACGATGACGCAGTCTCCGGTCCCTCGAGATCCGCGATCAGACGCACCCGGTAGGCACGGACACCCTCTCGACTCGCGACTTGTGGCCGGAGCAAGTTTCATTGTGCCGCGATCGTCGCTGTGTATATTTTGGGGCACGACCGCAAAATTCTGGCGGGCGTGCAGGTGTGCGTCAAGCTACGCACGTGGATGCTCGAATGAATCGCATATTGATAGTCGACGACGATCAGCTCTTGCGCGAGGCGTTTCGGGCGGCCATGGAAGTAGATGGGTTCGCAGTTTGCGAAGCCGGGACGGCGGAGGAGGCGCTGCGCCTGGTAGCTGAGCGCGATTTCGACGTCGTGCTGAGCGACGTCTACATGCCGGGAAGCGGCCTGAATTTACTGCGCCGATTGCGCCTTGTGAGCCCGCAACTATCGGTGGTCTTGATCACCGGCTTCGCTCGGCCGTCCGACGAAGCCGAGGCGATGGAGCTGGGCGCCTTCGCCTATCTGCGCAAGCCGCTCAGCTTGTATCAACTTCGTAAGACGATCCGCGGAGCGCTGGCAGCCACGGACGGCGGGTAGGCGACACGGCAGCACGACCGCCGCGCGGCAACAGCAACCCAATCGGGGGGCGCCGCGTCCACCGACGAAGCGCAATCTGGAAACATTCTGCGCGGGGAGAACGATTCGTATGCCGCACGTGTTGATCGTCGATGACGATGCTGGCTTTCAAGATGCTCTTTGCGCCGTCGTCGCCGAGCAGGGCTTCTCGTTCGAAAGCGCGCGCAGTATCGAGGAGGCGCGGTCGTATCTGAGTACGACCAATCCCGATCTGATCCTGCTCGATCTCAATCTTCCGGACGGACACGGACTGGAGATACTCGAAAGCGCGGTCGCGAGTGCCGCCGACGTCGTGCTCATCACCGGCAATGCGACGGTCGATTCGGCGGTGTCGGCACTGCGCCAAGGGGCCGTCGACTACCTCGTCAAGCCGGTCGATCTGGCGCGCCTGCAAATCGTTCTCGGCAACGTCGCGACTCGTTGCGAGCTGCGCGCAGAAGTCGAGAACCTGCGCTCGGAGTTGCGCGTACTCGGCCGCTTCGGTCCCCTGATCGGCTCATCCCCTGCGATGCAGGAGGTCTACGACGCGATGTCCCGCGTCGCACCTACCGACGCGACGGTGCTGATCTTGGGCGACAGCGGCACGGGCAAAGAGCTGGTCGCGCAGGCGATCCACCAGTTGAGCCGGCGCCGAAAGCGCGCATTCATCGCCGTGAACTGCGGTGCCGTATCGCCGCAGCTCATCGAGAGCGAACTGTTCGGCCACGAACGCGGCAGCTTCACTGGCGCTGACCGTGCGCACAAGGGATTCTTCGAGCGCGCCGCCGGCGGCACGTTGTTCCTCGACGAGATTACGGAGATGCCTATCGATTTGCAGGTGCGGCTTTTGCGCGTTCTCGAGATCGGAGCGATCACGCGCGTCGGCGGCGAGGATGAGATCGCGGTCGACGTGCGTATTCTCGCCGCCAGCAATCGCGATCCCGACGAAGCGGTGCGCGCAGGGAAGCTACGCCAAGACCTGCTCTACCGGCTGTCCGTCTTCCCGCTCCAGCTCCCTCCCTTGCGGGCGCGTGGCTCCGATATCGCGTTGCTCGCGCAGCGTTTCCTCGATGTGCTTAACGCAGCCGCGGGTAAGGAGAAGCGGCTGAGCCCGGCGGCTCTCCATGCGCTCCTCGGTTACGCATGGCCGGGGAACGTTCGAGAGCTGAAGAATGTCGTCGAACGTGCGTTTATCGTCGCGACCGAAGACGAGATCGGTGTCTCCTGCTTCCCCCTGATCGGCGGCGGATCGACCGTCGTTCCCCTGGGCGGCGCGGCGGAAAATCCCCGCCCGACCGCGGCGGCGGAACTTTCCGGCGACACCCTCTTATTGCCCCTCGGCATCTCCGTCAGCGAAGCGGAAAAGCGCCTGATCCTGGCGACACTCGACGCGTGCGACGGCAACAAGGAACGCGCCGCCGGGATTCTTTCGATCAGCCTGAAGACGCTTTACAACCGGCTGAAAGAATACAAGGCCCGGGCGGCGGATGAGTTTCCGTCGGGCGGTTCCTGACCGCGGAGTCTTGGCGTAGCGACTCACCACCATCTGAACCTTTGCCTGGCTTTACCCCACATCGGTAGCGACGCGCCAGCGAGCGGTGCGCAACCAGGACGCACTGTCGGGCGAGGGCGAGCGGGGCGGCTGACCGGCAATTTCTACATTCCGCAGTACGATGAGCCGCGACGTAAGGCGTGTGCAACGGAGCATCCCGCTATCGCGCGAAAGTATCTCCACGTCGCTGGTTTGGTACAAATCCTGCTTTATTGCTCTCCGAAGTCGAGACCCAGTCATAGCGCGCCAATCCAGGCAACATGCGGAAGCCGCCATCGGCTTGAACCGGCGACCGCCATGGGAGCGTCAGAAGGGGAGCGTTTGAGATGATGGAAGGCTTTGCAGCAGGTGTCAATTTGCGTTGGCCACCTCAGACGCGACGCACGACTGTAGAGTCTACAGCACTCCTCTGTCAGGCGATCGCAAGCTTTACAAAACTCGAAGTCTTGCGACCGCCGAGAAGCTGCGCGGATGTTCGCCGACGACTGGCACGATATCTGCGATATTCATCGGCCAGGTAACAGACACAATTCCACAGCGCGTGGAAGTGCGCACGACGATGGCCGCGGGTGCATAGGAAGCGGACGGCGTTCGCTTCCACCCGAATTCGAAAGGAGACGAGGCATGGATACCATGAAGTTGAGACAGTGCGTTGCCGTATCTCTCTGCGCAGTTTTAGGTGCGCTCACGGTCCCGGTCCCGACATGGGCAGATCGTCCGGATGCGTGGGTCACCGCTAAAACGAAAATCGCCCTGGCCACGTCGGACAAGGTCAGCGCAATGGCCGTCAACGTCGATACGGTGGAAGGCCGCGTATCGCTGCATGGGATGGTGCCGACCGAGCAAGCGAAGAACGACGCCAAGACGATTGCCGCCGGGATTGAGGGCGTCAAAGAAGTGAACAACCTTCTGCAAGTAGTACCGGATGCGAAGATCGATATCGTCGAAGCTAAAGACGACGAGATCCAGAATGCGGTTACCCGCGCCCTCGCCGATGACGAGATCACCAAGGAATCCGACATCGAGGTGCAGTCGGTCAATGCCGGCGTCGTACTTCTCGGCGGCGACGCGGATTCGCTACTTCAGCACCTCGAAGCGATTCGAGTCGCCTCGCGAACGCAGGGTGTTCGTCAAGTCGCCACCGAGGTCGAGAGCGATGACAGGTTGTACGATGAGAAACTGTGGCACGACCCGACTCGCGACCACCCAACGAAGGACGGCTTGAAAAAGGATGCAAGGGAAGCAAGGGACTCAAAGGATGCAAATGACGCAAGGGATGCCAAGGACGCCGGGTCGGCGACAGGTAACGCCATCAGGGGTGCCGCTGGCGCGAGCAAGGACGCTGCGGTCGCTACCGGGGCGGCCGTCCGTGACGGTGCCATGTGGGCGGGCAAGGAGTCTGGTGACGCGGCTGGAAGCGCATCCGGTACCGTAAAGGATGCTTGGATCACGACGGCCGCGAAGAGCAGGCTGATCGCGAACTCTGAAGTTTCGGCGATGGCCGTAAACGTCGACACCGAGGGTGGAATCGTGACGTTATTTGGTACCGTTCCCACGCAAGCCGCCAAGACTGCGGCTGAAGCCGAGGTCCGCAAGGTGAGCGGCGTATCGGAAGTGCGTAATCGCCTCGAAATCGAGTCTTCGCCGCGCGACAGCGCTTCCATCGACTAGCATGAATCCAGCGACGGGCGGATATCCCTCCGTGTGAAGGTGACCACGTTCTCAGCCGGGCTCGGGCGCGAACTTGCGGCGCGGATCGGGGCGTCGTTTCATTGACGACGTCCATCGACCCGCGGCGCGCGTCGCGCCCGGACCCCAGGACGACCCTCGACGACGAGTCCGGGGCCAGGGGAGACTCACCGTGCTCGGAACATTGCTGATCGTGATCCTCGTTCTGGCACTGTTGGGCGCCATCCCAGCTTGGCCGCACAGCCGCACATGGGGCTACGCTCCTAGCGGAACCCTTGGGACAGTGCTCGTAATCCTACTGGTCCTGGTGGTTCTCGGACGGGTATAGTCAGTATGAGCAAGCTTTCGCGGCAGTATCGTTAAGCTGATCGTGGTCTGCATTTCGTCGTCGGCGCCTGCGCCGTCTTTCGCGACCCGGACAAAAACGTGGCACGCGGGCTAACCACGTCCACCTCACTCCTCACTTGGCGCCCATCGGTTTGCCGTCGCGCTGGATCGCAACGTCCCTGCCGCAGGTACGTCGTTAATCGTCGTCGTGCTACACTCGGTACTAGGGTTCAAGCGCAAGTCTCTCGGTCCCGGCTACGACGATGAGGCGCGAACCCCGCTTTGTTCGATTCCCTGTGTCGAGATCAGTGAAACGAGCGCCCACCCTGACTGTCAGCCCGAAGGAGTGTCTCCATGGCGTCGCGATCCATCTGGAAAGGTCAATTGCGTCTGTCACTGGTTTCGATACCGATCGAGATCCACTCGGCGACAAAGACGGGTGCGCGTGTCAGCTTTCGCCAGATCCACGGCCCGAGCGGACAGCGGGTGCGAAACACCAAGACTGTCCCTGGGGTGGGTCCGGTGGCGAACAAGGACATTCTCAAGGGCTACGAGTTGGGGGACGACGAATACCTGCTGATTCAGCCCGAGGAACTCGATGCGATCCGCCTCGAGACCAAGAAGACATTTGAGATCGTCCAGTTTGTCGGTGCCTGTGAAATTCCTCCGCTCTACTTTGATCGCCCCTATTACATCGTACCGTCCGACGAGCTTGCCGAAGATGCCTATCGAGTCGTCCGCGATGCGCTGAGACAGACGGACAAGGTGGGACTGGGGCAGCTGACGATGCGCGGCAAGGAACATCTTTGCGCGATCAAACCCTGCGGCGACGGCCTGTTGATGGAGACGCTGTTCTACGCCGATGAAGTGCGCAGTGCCGATCCGCTGTTCAGTGGTATCGAGGATGAATCAGCCGACCAGGACTTGCTGGATGTCGCCATTCAACTGATCGAGCGAAGGACCGCACCGTTTGATGCCAAGGCCTTTGAAGATCACTATGATCAGGCGCTGCGCGAGCTGATCGAAGCCAAGCGATCGAACCGAAAGACCTCGCGCGCGAAAGCTTCGGACGAGGCGCCCCGATCGAGCGGCAATGTGATCGATCTGATGGCCGCGCTCAAGGATAGCCTGAAGGCGGGGGGCGACAAGGACCGGGCCCGAAAAGCCCGCGCGGTGAAGAATGCTCCCGCAAGGAAGGGCACCGCAAAAAAGTCCGCCTGAGATGTCGGGTCTTCGCCGCTACTTCGACAAACGTGATTTCGCGCGTACCCCAGAGCCTTCCGATCCGGGCAGCCCATCTGCTCTGGTTCCGCGCTATTCCATGCAGAAGCACGCGGCATCCCGCTTGCACTTCGACCTTCGTCTGGAATGGGACGGGGTGCTGCTGAGCTGGGCCGTCACGCGCGGCCCGAGCTTGAAAGCAGCCGACAAACGGCTGGCGGTGCGCACCGAGAATCACCCGCTGAGCTATCTCGGATTCGAGGGCACGATCCCCAAGGGAAACTATGGGGCGGGTACGGTGATGCTGTGGGATATCGGTTGGTGGCAGCCACTGGTCGATGTGGATGAGGGACTGGCGGACGGCAAGCTGCACTTCAAACTTCATGGCCGGCGGGCAACCGGCAATTGGAAGCTCATCCGCATGAAGGGCAAAGCCGAGGAGAAAGGGCGGGAGAATTGGCTCCTGCTGAAGGAGAATGACGCTAGCTCCGATGCCGCGCGTGATCTTGTCGCACAGTATACCGCCAGTGTCCGCAGCGGTCGCGCGATGGATGCGATCACCAAGGATTCGCCGCTCATTCCCTTTGGCCCGGTTCGAAATACCGCCGCGCCGCGATTTCGCAAGCCGCAGCTCGCCAGCCGCACGTCTTCGCTACCTGAAGGCGCAGCGTGGTGGCATGAACTCAAACTCGACGGTTATCGCGCAATGGTCGCGCTTGGCAAAGGCGGCGCTACGGTGTTCACTCGTAACGGCCATGACTGGTCAGAACGCTTTGCTCACTTGCTCCCCGCCTTCGAGGAACTACCTGCACGCACGGCGTTGATCGACGGAGAGATTGTAGCGGGAGCCGGGCTGCACGGCTTCTCCGCGCTGCAGTCGGCCATCAGCGCCGGCGGGCCGTTCCGCTTCTACGCGTTTGATCTACTCCACCTCGACGGAAAAGATATCGCGTCTTCACCTCTGCATGCGCGCCGCAAAGTGTTGGAAAGGCTGTTTGCCGGCATTCCTCCCGACGGGTTGTTGCAAGTCTCCCCTTGCGCCGTGGGCGACCTGGAGGCGGTGTGGGAGGCCGTCTGTCGAGCGGGCGGTGAAGGACTCATCGCCAAGCAGCGCGACGCCTCCTATCGCAGCGGCCGGGGAAAGTCTTGGCTGAAGATCAAATGTGAGAAGCGCGATGAGTTTGTCGTCTGCGGCTATCAACGATCGGACAAACGCGGGCGACCCTTTGCCTCGCTCCTGTTGGCAAGCCACGAGGAGCAGGGTCTGATCTATCGAGGCAAGGTAGGAACCGGATTCGACGAGAAGGCGCAGGTGGAAATGGCCGCCCGTATGGAACCGCTCGCGCAAAAGAGGATGCCTTTGGCGCAGCGGCCAAGCGATGTGGGCAATGTCCAATGGCTGACACCCCAAATGGTTGTAGAGGTGAGATATGGCGAGATATCGCCGGAAGGCAGGTTGCGCCATGCGAGCTTCATCGCTCTGCGTGAGGATAAACCTGCGGAGGAGGTTCGGCTCGACTTCACTCCAGACCGGACATCCAGTCAGGTGAGCCAACGTGATGCCGATTCGGGCCGCCCCAAGGTCGCGGGTATAGGAATCAGCAGCGGCGAGCGGGTGATCTTTCCAAAGCCGAAACTGACCAAGCTGGCGCTGGCCGAGTATTACGCGGCCGTCGGCGCCCGGATGCTGATTACGGCTGAGGACCGGCCTTTGTCGTTGTTGCGTCTGCCGACCGGGATCGAGGGCGAGCAGTTCTTCCAGAAACACGCGGGCAAGGGATTTCCGGAAGCCATCCGCATAATCGAGGTTCCAGAAGCGGACGGCGGTATCGCCGACTATATGGCAGTCAACACTGTGGCGGGGATTGTGGCTGCTGTGCAGATGGGCACCGTGGAGTTCCACATCTGGGGATCAAGACGCGATCAGTTGGAGCGGCCCGACCGGATGGTCTTTGATCTGGATCCAGGCGAGGGCGTATCCTTTGCCGCCGTACGCAAAGCAGCCGCGGCGTTGCGTGACGATCTGCGCGAGGTGGGATTCGACAGCTGGCCTCTGGTCACCGGGGGCAAAGGCATCCATATCGTTGCGCCCCTTCGGCGTGTGGCAGACTGGGAGACGGTCAAGCTTTTCTCCCGCACCTTCACGACCCTGCAGGTCGAAAAATCTCCGCGGCGCTTCATCGCTACGATGTCGAAAGCAAAGCGCACCGGCCTCATCTTCATCGACTGGCTGCGCAACGAACGGGGCGCGACAGCAATCGCCCCCTTCTCTGTCCGCGCCCGCCCTGGTGCGCCGGTAGCGGCGCCTGTCTCATGGGCCGAGCTCGCTGAGCTTCCGCGGGCGAACGCATTTTCGATCAGGGATGCGCTGAAGAGGAACTGGTCCAGCACCGACATTCCCAAAGCCGCCGCGATCACGGAAGCAGCGGTGGCGCGGCTGGCGAAGTTTGCGCGGGGATGAAGATTCAGGGCGCAAGTATTACTGCAACGCGTATTCAGGGGCTGGTGGCGGGGCGGAGTCGATCCAAGCGGTCGCGGACTCCCCAACTCGTTGCCCAGCGTTCGACGTAAGGCCAATCGAGGGCAGCGAGCTTGGTGAGGTTTCTCAGATCCGCCTCGTCCTTGCTGCGGTTCGCAATCAGCTTCAACACAATGAGATCCTCGGGCGACGCGACCTTTATGCCCTGTTCGTCGCGGGCGCGTCTCACTACCTCGCGCTGGAAATCTGTCTTGGCGCTCTGGATCTCGAGGATCAGTAGGCCGTCCGACGACGAGAAGCGCACGAAATCCGGTCCCGAGGGGAGTTCGGCGCCAAACTCACGATCCATCCTCAGTCCCGCTTCGAGCAGGGCATGCATGAGATCGGCCATTTCGCTCATCGAAGCTTGTACTGTCACATCGACGTCGCGGGTGAATCGCGGCGCGACCCACACGTTGACGGCGTGTCCCCCGATCAAGGCGTACGCCACCCCGCGCTCCACCAGCAGGGAGGTGGCCTGCTGAACGGGATCAATCGTCATGGCCGATACAGGCCGAGCCGACGGGCCCGGTCGTAGAGTTCACTCGGGTCGTCGTCTTCGGGGTCCGGTCGTGCGCGGTCGTGATAGCGGACAGAAAGTTCGGCGCTGCGACGCAGGCGTTCAGCAATGGAGAGTGCCAGGTGCTCGGCCTGTTCCTCGTTCCGCGACAACGCCTTGTAGGCGCCGATCCGGCGCATGTATTCGCGATCCGTTTCGTTCACCGGCATGACCGGAGACTACCATCGGCGGCTTTGTCGGACCACTCCGCCGCGACGGATCATCCTCAACGCGATCAAAGTTCCTCACCCGGACTTCCGGAACAGATCTCGACGTCGAGGTTTGGCCGTTCGTCGCCGGTGCGTCGCCGCCACGTCACTTCACCGCGGGCAGCTTGATCTTCGCCGCTTTGGCGGCGGGGTTTGTCACCGACACGGCCGCGGTGTTGCCGCAGATATCGTCGGCCGGCGGGGCGCCTGGGCCGCCCGGATCACCCCAGTAGACGCCGTCGACGTTAACCGATGCGGCCGCGCTATGGTCGAGGCCGCAGTTTGAAGTATTGCCGTACAGGTTGCCGCCGGAGATCTGCACGCCGGTTCCAACACCGGAGAGGACGATGCCGGAGCCGATGTTGTCGATCACGCTGTTGTTTTCGAGCAGGTGGTCGTTGCCGCCGGCGATGATCATGCCATAGGCGCTGTTGCCGATGGCGACGTTGCCGGAGAGTCTCAACGGCGATCCGGCAAGGAGGTAGAATCCCGGAGCGTTGGTGTGGAGAGCGGCGTTACCGCGCAACACCCAGCCGGTGCCCACCTCCAATGAGTAAGCTGGATTCGAGGAACTGGCGACGACGTTCTCCAAAAGTTGCACATCAGACGGTGAGCCGATCGCGGCAAAGCCGCCACCCGGTGTCCCGTGCACCAGGTTGCGTCGCAGTATGTGACCGGAGCCGCTGATCATGAAGGCGAGGCCGGCGGGACCGAACGCGCGGTTCTCGCGAACGTCAGCGTTGCTGCTCGCGGCGTCGAGGAATACGCCGTAGGTATTGATGAATCCCATTCGGTTGCGTCGGACCTGCGCTCCACTGCCGGTAACTCGGATCGCGACCGCGCAGGAATCGAAACTGTTGTCGCGAATGATCGGCGCGCCGCCGACGGCATCGACCCCGATGCTGCAATCACTTACTATGTTGCCTCGCACGGTGATGTCGTTTCCGGAGGCGACGATCGCATTGCTCGGCCCGGCAGGACTCAGGGAGAAGCCCTTTCCCAACTTGCCAAATACGATCCGATCGGCGGCCAGTGTCACGGTACCAGTGATGACGGCCCCGCCTGTACCATTGGCCGACGACAGCCGTAGGGATTTATTGACGACGAATCCGCTATAGACGCCCGGACCGACGAGAATCGAATCGCCGGCCGACGCATTGGTCACCGCTTGCCCTATCGAGGCGCACGGCGGGTTGGGTCCGCTGCCGCAGGAAGGTGCGTCCAATCCACCGCTGGAAACGCGGAGGGACGCGGCGAGCGCGGGAGCGGCGACGAGCAATCCAGCAATGGCAGCGAGGGAGAGGCGGTGTGTCGAATTCATCGTGTAGTTTCCTTTTCAGTTGAATGCCCCGACCTGGCTCTGCCATCAATCGTGGAGAGCGGGGGGCCCGTGAGGCACGTTGTCAACGCGTGATGGTAGGCGAGATTCGCCCACAGTCGAGCGCGAAGTTCTCTCCTGCGTCGACCCACCCGGGAAAAACTATGCGGCGAGCGATTGGCGGAATCGCCGGGTACGGCGGCCTGTCGCCATACGCCGATCGACGCGGAGAGGTTGCGACTGGAGCAGACGGGGGGGAGGTGTCGATGCTCGACGCGCAGCCGCAATGGAGAAAACGTGAAATCCTGTCAGATGGCATGCTGGATGTGCATCCAATTCGCCGTCGCGTTTTTCATGGCACATCATTTGCGCCACCAAGAAGTACTATGAGTGAAGATCTCAGGGGATCACGACCTTTGCTCTGCAGTTTGCGAGAGATCGCCGGGGACGATTGCGATTTCATTCGCGAAGTCTTGGACGTTTTTCTCGTTGAGACACCGCAGAAGCTCGCCAGTCTCGAAGCCGCGATCGAGCAGGGAGATGTTCGAACCGTGATCGATGTGGCGCACAGCCTCAAGGGCAGCGCCATTGCCGTCGACGCGGAGGTGCTGCACGGGCTCAGCGAGTCACTCGAGCACACCGCGCGAAAGGGCTCGCTCAGCGGCGCCGCGGACACATTCTCGAATCTGACCCGCGAAGTCCTACGGATTCAGCCCATCTTCGAAGCAGTGGCGGCGGCGTCGCCGACATCGATGGAGACTCGCACCGGCTGACTCCTGCGGAAAGCGATCAGGCGGCGGATCGGTACCATTCAACGGCTTCCTAATCGTCGGTGAAACACCTGCCGAGATCAGTCTCGGCAGCGTTAGACACGGCCACCGTTACGGATATGCCGGCAATGTTTACCGGCTCTGTCGCAAACATTACCGCGACCTGAGCTACTGCTGCGTCCGTGCGCTGAGCGGCCTTTCCCGGCCCGGAGACTATCGGTTTGCAGTCGGTGACGTCGTGCCATAGCGCCAACCGTTTGTTTTTTGAGCGACTCGGGCGTCGAGTAGGTCCGTGCGTGCATGCAATAAGTTCCATTATGGGAACCGTGTGTCGAGAGAGAACGACGCAAGGTGAACTCGATAGATCGTGGAACGCTTGTTGCAGCCGCAGAGTCTTCAGGGGTCATTGCGAAGCGTCGCGGAATTCCGCTGCTGATGGAGGTGTTTTATGGAGGCTACGAAACTGGAGCGAAAACGGGACCGTCCGATCCGCTTGGCGATCACCGCTGCCGCCGCTGGACTGATTGTGTGCGCCGCGTGGGGATGTGCGCCGCGCGGGGTGCATCCCGAGCTGGCCGCAGTTCGGGCCGACTACTTCCGCGCACAGAGCGATCCGGCCGTGCTACAGTCGGCACTCGTACAGCTGCACGAGGCCGACGGAATCCTCAGCCGAGCCGAGGAGATGTGGGAGCAAGGGGCGAGTAACAACGAGGTGCGGCAACTCGCGCAACAGGCGCGGAGCCAGGTCCAGGTCGCGCGCAGCATCGCCGCCTACGAACAGGCGCGGCTGGAGATCGAGACGCGGCAGGAAATCGATGCGGCGGCCCGGCGAACGGCGGTGGAGCAAGTCCAGCGAGATAGCAAGCCGATCTTGCGATCCTCGGATTCGTGGAACGCGCCGCTCGACGTACGTGTCCATGCCGGCGTCGACGGTACGGTCGACGGGACGTTGGTCAACACCTCGCAACACCCAATCGCGGACGTGCTGTTGATGGTCAATCACGCGTGGCTCTGGCGCAACGAGTTCCGGCCAGGTGACGATAGCCCGGGACGGACCGAGTATATTCGTGTCGTGGAGCAGATTCCGCCCGGCGGCAGTGTGACTTTCACGCATCGGCCGGCACGGCCTTTGCCAGCACGCAACGACGGTCGATTCGAGACGTCGCTCGAGGTGGTTTCCTTCGACGAGATCCGCTAGTGACCAAGTCCTGGCGGGGATTCGGTCTCAGGATTGAAAGGGTTAGTTCAGATCGACGGTCGCGGTTTCCTTCGCTTTCACCTCGGCAACCGCGGCGGCTCCTGCTTCGCCCGCCAATCGGATCTGGTACGAGCCGGCCGGCAGGCTGATTCTGGCATCGCCGACTCGACCGCGGGCGACGACATTGCCCTTGTCGTCGAGAACCGAGAATTCGCGGCGTACCGACTGCGTCATTGCCGCCGCCAGTTGCTCAGCGTCGGCGGCGGAGAAGTAAGCGCCATTGCCGAGCGCCGCCCAGGACTCGAACGTCTGCGCCAGCGCCTCGTCGTCGATGGCAAAGCCGATGATGTTGACGCGGACGGCGATGCCGGATTCCTGCAGTGTGCGGATCGCCGCGGCTGGGTCGCCGTCGCAGGTCTCCTCGCCGTCGGTGAGGAGAATCACCACCCGCTCTCCGCTGACCGAGGACATGTCCTGCGGCACTTTCGCCAGCGAGGCGCCGATCGGCGTCTTTGCGAGATTCATCGCCTGCACTGCCGCGACCACGGTCTTGGCAGCGGTGGGGTTCAAAGGGGCGAGGGGTATCTCGAGGTCGGTGCGACAGGAGTCGGCTTCCTTGTGGCCGAAGACGCGCATGGCGAACGGCGTCCCGGCGGGAATGACGTCACCGAGGAGCTGCGTCAGGGTCGCCTTGGCAATGGCGATGCGGCGCTTGCCGCCGATACTCTGTAGCATCGAGCCGGAGGCGTCGAGAATGATCTCGACGCCTCCACCCTTGCCAAAGCCGGCGGTCTTCGAGGCCGTGACGAGGAGGAATCCGGGGTCGGGATCTGGCGCCGTAACCACGACGGGGCGCGTCGCCAGCACGCGGCCTGCCGGAGTGCGGTAGCGCAACTCATAGTTACCGGGCTCTTCCGGCGCCTCGATCTGCAGCGGATTTCCGCGAATCGGATAGTTATAGGCTACCGGGCTGTCGGAATTGCCCGAATACAATTCGATGCGGTCGCCGCGATTGCCCTCGGCCTTCCAGGTGACGTCGAAGACCAGGCGGCCCTCGACCTCGTCGGGCGCCTGCAGCGAGGCGGCAACGTCGACCACTTCGAACGACTGACGCGCCAGGTCGGTGTTTCCGGCTCGGTATACGACGTCGTACGGGCCGAGAGCTTCTGGTGCCGTCAACGACAGTGCGCCGCCCTCGTATTGTTGCGGATAGGCGTAAGCGCCTCTCGCGTCTTTGCTCAGTTCGATGAGGATCATGTCACCGCGGTTTGCGGGGCCGGTGAAGCCGACTTCGAAATCGGCGCCGGCCGGCACCGTCGCAGGAACTTTCAGGCTTGCCTCAGTGCCGAGGACTTCGAGTGGCGTCTCCGCCAATTCGGTCTCGCCGGTGCGGTAGACAATGGTGTAGGCGCCGGGTACCTCCGGCGCGGTCATGGTGAGGATCCCGCTCTTCTTGTCGTGTGCGTAGTCGTAGTCCTGCCGTGCGCCGTCGGCGCCGCGAATGAAGATCATGTCGCCGCGGTTGCCCGGTCCTTCGAAGGACACCTCGAAGTCGTCGCGCATCGCAACCTGTGCTGGCGCCTTCAGGCTGGCGGTGACACCACGAACGCTGATGGGGATGCGCGCCAGCTCCCTATCGAAGGTGTAGTAGATGACGGTGTAGTCGCCCGGTTGCTCCGGTGCGGTCATCGTCACGACGCCCGACTTCTTGCCGTATGCGTAGGCGTAGGCCTGGCGGGGCTTCTCGCCGTCGGGGCCGCGGATTTCGAACATGTCTTTCTTGTTGCCGGGACCTTCGAAGGTGACCTCGAACTGCTGCCGAGCATCGAGTTCCCGCGCCGCGGACAGCGTCGCCGTGATGTCTGTGACCACGATCGGCTTTGAAGCCACCACCTCGCCGCCGATGGTGTAGTCGACCTGAAAGTTGCCGGCGTCGACAGGTGCGGTCAGCATGACCGGACGGCCGTTTGCCGGATACCCATACGAGCCGCGCCCGCCGTCGGGTAGACGTAGCAACACCATATGGCCATTGGCCGGCTCCGCCGACGAGTCGACGCCGAACTCCGACCCGGCAGGGACACTTGCTGGAAAGGATAGGCTGATGGTCTGCGCAGCAGCGGTTGCCGCGCCGAGGAGTAACAGAACGAAAAACTGGCGTGGGCGGGGATTTCCGACCGCGCGATGGTCACGGCGCCGGCAGGGTCTATCGATCATCTTCGGCGGTGTAACATAGGAGCACTGCACAGCGAAACGATTCAAATCAGCGCCCGGCCGCGGAGCATTCAAGGCCATGAGCGACGGACCGCGTGTGAAATCCGCCGCCGCGAGTACAGCAGCGTTCGCCGTCGCGCGCTCAGGTCGGGTCGGGGTTCATCGCCCAGTGCTCTGGCGAGCGCCATAGAGCCGATAGCGTCAGGTCGCGGATGGCCAGCATCTCTTTCGGGATGCGGTCGTTGAGCCGGATGAACAACTCGTCGTGCGCCAGGATCTCACGTGCCCAGTCTTCGCGGTCGATCGACATGGCGTGGTTGAAGTCACTCTCGGTGAACCCGCCGAGCCCCTTCCAGTTCAGGTCCTGGTAGCGGGGCATCCAGCCGATCGGACTCTCGAGAGCGTAGGCCTTGCCGCGGGCGCGGTCGACGATCCACTGCAGCACCCGCATGTTCTCGCCGAACCCGGGCCAGACGAAGTTGCCTTCGGCATCGCGGCGAAACCAGTTGACACCGAAAATGCGTGGCGGGTTGTGGATGGTGCGACCGAACGACAGCCAGTGGTTGAAGTAGTCGGCCATGTGGTAGCC
>JBGTMF010000593.1:0-2969 GCA_041743795.1 Thermodesulfobacteriota bacterium
GCGACGCGCACCCGCGAACCCGAGTCGACGCCGGCGGGAATCTTCACCGCCAGGCGCTCGCGCTTACTGGTCCGGCCGGCACCGCCGCAGTTCAGGCAGGCCTTGGTGTTCTCCCGCCCGATACCGCCGCAGCGCGGGCACGTGCGCATGAACGTGACGGGGCCATCGCCGACCTGAACTCGACCCTGGCCGCCGCAGTCGGAACAGATCGGAGCGCCGCTCAGGTCGATGCCACTCCCCGAACAGACTCCGCATACGTCCTGCCGTTCGAGGCTTATCTCGGTCGAAAGACCGCGAACGGCGTCGAGGAGATCGATCTCGATCTGCGACTCGACATCGCCACCGGCGGCGCGCTTCGGTCCCCGCGCTTGCCCGGCGCCGCCGCGCCCGGAGAAGATGTCGCCGAAGATGTCCTCGAAACTCTCGTAGCCGCCGAAGCCGCCGCCGCTTTCAGGGCCAGCCGCACGCCCCCCCCAGCGGTGCCCCGCGCGGGCGGCTCGCGCCTGGTCGGGATCAAAACCCGACTGCACGCCGGCCATGCCGAACTCGTCGTACAGCTTGCGCTTCGCCGCGTCACCGAGAACGTCGTTCGCCTCGGAGATTACCTTGAATCGCTCTTCCGCGGCATCGTTGCCCGGGTTCACATCGGGATGGTACCGGCGCGCCAACTTGCGATACGCCTTGCGAATGTCGTCGGCCGAGGCCCCGCGATCGACACCGAGGGCCGAATAGAGGTCCTTCTCCTCCATCGATGACCGCACCACATTGGCTGGACGTCGCGGACGCGGCGGCGATCTTCGCCGCCACCACGTCGATCCAACCGGCTACGCTTCCGGCGTCTCTTCCGGGTAGTCGAAAAGGATCTCGCCGGCGGCGATCTCGCGCAGCGCCGTAACGACTTCCTTATTGTCCGATTCGACCAGGGGACGTGCTCCCTTGAGGAGCTGTTTCGCCCGCCGCGCCCCGAGGAGCACCAACTCGAAGCGATTGCCGACGTGATCGAGACAGTCTTCTACTGTGATTCGCGCCATGATTACCCACCTCTCAAACCGCGTAGACTAGGCTGATCCCGCGCCCGAGGCAACGGGTGTGGTCGGTGAGCCGTCGCGGGGACACCGGCACCCCGTCTCCCTGCCTTGCCGAACGAACTCCCGCTGCCCGCTTGCGCCGCGCCGGCCCGCGACCGCGGCCCCGTGACTACAGCCCCGTTGACTCGCTGGGGACCTCTGCTAGCGTGCCGCCTGCATGGCATTTCTGGACACCTTGCGGAGCTTCATCGGCACCGACGCGCGGACAGAGCGGCGCGTCGACGATCGCCTACAGGACCTCTACCGGGGCTTTCTCGAATCCGCCGAGCGACTCGAGCTGACGGCGGCCGAGGCACCCGTCTCCGGAGCGGAAGACGAGTTGCGTAAGATCGCCGCCGACCACCGCGAATCCGCCGGGTTGATCCGCGCGGAGCTCGTCGCCCGCGGAGCCTCGGTGCCGACAACCATTGGTAAAGTGACCGCTTCGATCGGCGTCAATCACTGGTCGCGCATCGTCGAGGACCTGGTGGTACTGCAGGCCGCCCACAGCGAGGTACTCGACCTCGCCACCGATATCGCCGAGCATCACCCGGAGTTGACGGCACTGATCGCATCCTTGACGCAACGAACGAGCGACCACATCACTCGACTGCGCGGCCAGGTCGCCCGTTCGGACCCGCAAGCTCTCAACTGATCCGCGCCGGGCCCTGCCGCCGCGTCGTGGCGTGCAGGAAAAACTCCTTGTTGCCCTTTGGGCCGAGGAGTGGCGATTCGCAAACACCGCGAACGTCCAACCCTTCGGCGCGCGCGAAGTCGGTAACCGCGGAGACGGCGCTTTCGTGCAGAGCCGGTTCGCGTACGACACCGCCCTTGCCGACCTGCCCCCTGCCGACCTCGAATTGTGGCTTGATCAGCGCGACGATATCGCCAGCCTCGGTCATCACACTGGCAACCGGCGGCAGAATCAGCCGCAGGGAGATGAACGATACGTCGATGACCACCAGTTCCGGCCGGTACGGTAGATCGGCGGCGGTCAGATGGCGCGCATTGGTGCGCTCGAGGAGGGTGACGCGATCGTCGCGGCGCAGGCGCCATTCGAACTGGCCGTAGCCGACGTCGACGGCGATGACGCGCCGCGCACCGCGCCGCAGCAGGCAGTCGGTGAAACCGCCGGTCGAGGCGCCGACGTCGAGAGCGTCGCGGCCGGCCGGATCGACGGCAAACGCATCCAGGGCACCGTCGAGTTTCGTACCGCCCCGACTGACGTACGGCTCGTCCGCTTCGACGGCGACGTCGGCACCGGGCGCGATACCGGTTCCCGGTTTGTCGACCACTTGACCGTCGACACGAACCTTGCCCGCCATGATCAGCCGGCGCGCCCGCTCGCGACTGGCAATGCCGCAGCGCTCGACGACCAGCCGATCCAACCTCTCTTTCATCGCCTACATACGGCCGACGACGAAGTGCGCGACAGCGCGCAAGGGCTCGGCCGCCGCGCCGAGCCCTTCCAGCGCCAGCACCGCTTCCTCGCTGAGTTCGAACGCGCGACGGCGCGCGCCGGCAATCCCCAGCAACTCGACGTAGGTGCGCTTCCCCCGCTCGCGATCACGGCCTTCGACCTTGCCGGTCACCGCGCTCGGCGCCGTCGCGTCGAGCACGTCGTCGACGACCTGGAAGGCGAGGCCGATTCGCTCCCCGTAGACGGTGAGTCCACGCAGTGCGCCGGCATCGGCACCGGCGAGAATCGCCCCGGCGCGAACCGCCGCCAGCATCAGGGCACCGGTCTTGCGCCGGTGGATGCTCTCCACTGCCGCCAGATCCGCGCTTCCTCCCTCGGCGGCGATGTCGTCGGCCTGACCCGACACCATGCCGCCACTGCCGGCCGCCGTCGCGATTTCCTTCATCGCCCGCACCGCGGCGGCACCGTCGGCGAACGACTCC
>JBGTMF010000594.1:0-1575 GCA_041743795.1 Thermodesulfobacteriota bacterium
CGCGGCCGCGCGGCGCGGTGGCGCTGCGCATCCGCGCTGGCAGTCCGTTCGACGCGATCGAATCGACGGCGCGGCGATTCCGTCCGAGCGTCATCCACCTGCACCACGAAAACCTGTGGCCGTTCGCCGAGGAACTGCGCCGCCGTCTCGCTTGCCCCGTCGTCTACACCGCGCACATTCTGCAGCCGCCTCACCCTGCCAACGCGGCACCGGCGCATTCCATTGCCGACCAAGCGGCGGCGGTTGGCGGCTGCGATGCCGTCACCGCGCCATCGCGCTTCGCGGCGCGAGCATTGCACCAGTCGTACGCTCCCAGTCGAGAGGTGCGCGTCGTGCCGCACATCGTCGACCTACCGGTTTGCGGGCGAACACCGGCACCGCCGTGGGGTTCCCCGCCGGCGCCGCGGATCGTCTACGCCGGCCGATTCGACCTGGTCAAGGGGACGGACACGCTGTTCGAGGTCATGCGCATCGTGTTGGCGGCGGACTCCTGCGTCCACTTCGACGTCGCCGGGGGGCTGCCGGCCAGCGGCAAACGCGAGCGGCGCTGGCTCGAACATTGGAAAGCGAATGCGCCGGCCGCAGCAAGACGACGTGTTCGCTTTCACGGTTGGCTCTCCCGCCAAGCGATGGGGACGCTATACGACAACGCCAACGTGCAAATCGTGCCCAGTCGCTGCGAGACCTTCGGTCTCAGCGCCGCCGAAGGAATGGCGCACGGGCTCCCTGTCGTCGCCACCTGTGCCGGCGCACTGCCAGAGTTGATCGCGCACGGCGAAACAGGCGTACTGGCCGACGTCGGCGATAGCGCCGGTCTCGCCGCGCTGCTGCTGGAGACACTGGCAGATAGACGACGAGCGGAGCAAATCGGTCAGCGAGCGGCGCGCTCGGTGCGCGACCGCTTCAGCCGAGATACGGTGCTGGCCGAACTACTCGACGTCTACGCGACCGCCTCCTGAGTCTGGCGCCCGCCGCGGCAACGCCTCAGTCGGAACGCCCCTTGAACGAGCCAGGCTGATTGCGCTGTGCCGGTTGGCTGAACGGCGCCTCCCAGCAGTTTCCGTTGTCGTTGACAAGTTGCACGATCACCCGCGGATCTTGCGCAAAGTATTGCGTAGCGCTGAAAGCCGGCGGTGGGGCCAGAGCGTCACCGCGGCCCTTGACGATGAGCTTCGACTTACCCGGCCCTTCCTTCAGCAAGATCGAGAAGATTCCCGAGGCCGTCGCGTCGCGATCCCGGTAGCGAAAGCCCCGAGCGAGCGCCTTCCAACACGGCCTGCCGCTGCACAATTCGCCGCCGGGGATTTCGGCGACGTGGGCCAGATGCGCGACGCCGCCCTGCTGATCGTAGATACAGAGCGCGTAGTCGGTAGCCGTCACCGGCATGCCGAATTCGGCGAACAACAGCGATCCGTGCGTCCACATCCAGACCAGCTTGTCGCGGCCACCGCCATCGCGATCGAGCAAGATGATCTTCGACCGCGCCGAGGCCGCCGGACCCGTACAACCGGAGCGCGGCGCAGTGCCGCAGAGCGGGGCCGGGGTGTCGGTCGCCGTCGCCGGCACCGTCGCCGT
>JBGTMF010000595.1:0-5401 GCA_041743795.1 Thermodesulfobacteriota bacterium
GAAGGCAAGCCCGGCTATACGATGAGCCTTGAGCCGGGCGTGGCGACACTCGCGCAACGGCTGAAGCCGCTGGGATATCGTACGCTGATGTCGGGCAAATGGCACCTCGGCAGCGGCGACGGCGACCTGCCCAATTCCCACGGGTTTGACCGTTCGTTTGCGCTCGATGCGTCGGGCGCCGACAACTGGGAACAGAAGCCGTATATGCCGTACTACCGCACCGCCGACTGGTTTGAGGACGGCGAGCGCACCACCTTGCCGCGCGACTTCTACTCCTCCGAACTGCTCGTCGACCGCCTGATCGAGTACCTCGACGCGGACGCGGAGCGAAGCGAGCCGTTCTTCGCCTACCTCGCGTTCATGGCGGTGCACATTCCGGTGCAAGCGCCGCGCGAGTTCACCGATAACTACGATGGCGTGTACGACGCGGGATGGAACGCGCTGCAGGCGCAGCGGTGGCGGCGCGCGCAGGCGCTCGGTCTCGTTCGCGAGGGCGCGCCCATGCCGGCGATGCACGAGCGAATGCGGTCGTGGGAATCGATCAGCCCCGATGAACAGCGGCTCTACGCGCGCAGCATGCAGGTGCACGCCGGCATGTTGGAGGCGATGGACCACCACATCGGCCGTCTCGTTGCACACCTCGAAGCGCGCGGTCTGGCGGAGAACACCATCTTCCTCGTCACTTCCGACAACGGACCGGAGCCGAGCGATCCGCTCGCGCAGCTCGGCTTCGCGCAGTGGATGACGCTGCACGGGTACACGCGGCGCCTCGCGGACCTCGGCGAGCGGCGCAGCCTCGTGTACATCGGTCCCGAGTGGGCAAGCGCGACCGCGTCACCCGGCAGCCTGTTCAAATTCTACGCGTCGGAGGGCGGACTGCGGGTTCCGTTGATCGCGGCCGGTCCCGGTGTCGCGGCCGGCCACCGTGTGTCTTCGTTCACCTATGTCACCGATCTGGCGCCGACCATCTTGGATTATGCCGGCCTGCCGGTGCGGAGCGACGCCGGCGAGGCGCCCATTTCCGGCCGGAGTTTGCGTTCAGCGCTCAGCGGCGACACGGGTCCGCTACACTCGGACGATGCGCCGGTCGGAGTCGAGGTATCGGGCCACGCGGCGCTCTTCCGCGGCGATCTCAAGATCACGCGCAATATGCCGCCGTATGGGGACGGGAACTGGCGGCTCTTCGACATCACCGCCGATCCCGGGGAAACGCGCGACCTCGCCTCGGCGCAACCCGAGTTGATGCAGGCCATGCTCCGCGACTACGACTTGTACGCGAAGAGCGTCGGCGTGCTCGAGCTGCCCGAGGGCTACGACGTGCACCGGCAGGTGGCGCGCAACACGATCTCCAAGCAGTTCGGGTACTATTGGTGGGTTCTGGCCATCATCATCGTGGTGCTGGGCGGGAGTGCGTGGGCGGTCTGGCGGCGCGCCTATCGCCGGCGGTGATCGCCTCTCCTTGGGCCGCCAGTCGGGGGTGGTCCTTTCGTTGCCTACGGCTCGATTGCGTACTGCGAGCGCGCTGGGCGGTGAGGGCGCGCGAAAATTCCTGGTGGCGGCGGCCGATGGGGCGTATATACTTGGAGCGCCGGTTGTGGGCCGCACGATGCATTCCTGTCAGGTTGCCGGCCAAGGAAATGTGTGGATATGAGATCCTTCCGATCGCCATTGGTGTTGCTGTTGGGCCTCTGCCTAGCCCCGGCGGTGGGTCTGTCCGCCTCGGGGTGTCCCGGCGATTGCGACGGCGACGGCCGGGTTAGCGTGGCCGAACTGATCCGCGGCGTGCAGTGTTATGCCAGCCCCCGCCTCGTATTGCCGGACGAGAGCTGTGAAGCGTGCTACACGCCGCCGGTGGGGATCAATAAGTTGATCCAAGGCGTGAATAGCGCGTTGCACGGATGCATCGCGCAGCAGGTCGTGGTGCCGACGGCTACACCGACCCTGAATCCAGACGAGCTGGAGGAGGGCGAAACGGTCATGACCTACGTCCCCTACCGGCAGTGTTCGGGTGGAACGCCGACACCCGAAGAGCTCGGCGAGGCGCCCGTAGGCGAGGGGAACTTCGATCCGACACCTTTCGTCGATCAGCTGCGCGAGGCGGGTTGGACCATCCTCCACGTCTCGGTAACAACCGCCGAGATAGCGTGCGCCGCGTGCGGTTGCCCGGTTCCGGGGTCGCCCATCATCGAGATCACGGCCCGCCGCTGATTGCCTCCTCCGCACCGTTTGCGAAGCGTCTCTGGACGTCGGTGCGCCCGTCCTGTAGCGACAGATAGCCGCCCACGTCGCAGCGGGCGCGCAGTCGCCATGGATCTCAGGTTCACCGAAGAAGACGAGCGCTTTCGCGCCGAGGTCGCCGCTTGGATGGGCGACAACCTGGCGGGCGAGTTCGCCTGCGTGAAGGGGCGCGGTGGCCCGGGCGACGAACACTCGATGTTCGACGAGCGCCGCGCCTGGGAGCGACGCCTGGCCGAAGGCGGCTGGACGTGTGTCGCCTGGCCCAAGCAGTACGGCGGCCGCGACCTCTCCCTCATGCAGCAGGTCATCTTCTTCGAGGAGTACGCGCGCGCCGGTGGCCCGGGACGGGTTGGCCACATCGGCGAGACGCTGCTCGGACCGACTCTGATCGCCTTCGGTACCGAGGAGCAGAAACGGCGATTCCTGCCGCCGATCGTCAGCGGCGATGAGCTCTGGTGCCAGGGGTATTCGGAGCCCAACGCCGGCTCGGATCTCGCCAACGTGCAGACGCGCGCTGTGCTGGATGGCGACCGGTGGGTGATCAACGGCCAGAAGGTGTGGACCTCGCTGGCGCAGTGGTCGGACTGGAGCTTTGTCATCTGTAGGACCGACTTCGAGGCGCCGAGTCACCATGCGCTGTCGTACCTCCTGGTGCCGATGAAACAGGCCAGCGTCGAAATCCGGCCGATCGAGCAGATGACCGGCGATTCGGAGTTCAGCGAGGTCTTCTTTGAGGATGCAGGCACCGACGCCGGCAACGTCGTCGGCGCCGTCAACGGCGGCTGGAAGGTGGCGATGGGCACACTTGCCTTCGAACGCGGCGCGTCGACGCTCGGCCAGCAACTGCACTTCCAGAGCGAACTCGAAGAGGTTCTGCGCATCGCCGAGGAGAACGGCGCCGCGCGGGACCCGCTGATGCGGCAGCGGCTGGCGGACTCTTGGGTCGGCCTGCGCATCATGCGCTTCAACACCCTGCGCATGCTGAGCAACGCAATCGACGGTAACGAACTCAGCCGCGAGGGGATGATCACCAAGCTCTACTGGGCTACATGGCATCGAAACCTCGGCAAGCTGGCGATGGACGTCCTCGGCCCTGCCGCGGAGATCGCCGATAGCGCGCCGTACGCGCTGTCGAAATTGCAGCGCCTCTTTCTCTTCACCCGCTCGGACACGATCTACGCGGGAACCAACCAGATCCAGCGCAACATCATCGGCGAGCGCGCGCTGGGACTGCCGCGCGAACCGCGCGCCGTGAAGTGAGGACCGATGCCGCAACCGCCCGCGTACCCGACCGGCCGCAACCTGCTCGAAGGAAAGAACGTCGTGGTCACCGCGGCGGCCGGCACGGGCATCGGCTTCGCCGTCGCCAAGCGCTGCGCGGAGGAGGGTGCTCGGCTGGTGATCAGCGACATCCACGAACGTCGCCTTGCCGAGGCGGTGGATGGCCTCAAGGACGCCTCGCGCTTCCCGGTCGGCAGTTGCCTTTGCAACGTAACGGTCGAAGACGACGTTCAGGCGTTGTGGCGCCGCGCCGAGGCGGATCTCGGACACGTCGACGTGTTGATCAACAACGCCGGCCTCGGCGGCTTCGCGCCGCTGATCGAAATGACCGACGAACAGTGGAGCATCGTTCTCGACGTCACCCTCAACGGCACCTTCCGCATGACGCGCGCCGCTTTGCGCCACATGGTGCCGCGCCGGGCGGGAGTGATCGTCAACAACGCCTCCGTTCTCGGCTGGCGGGCCCAGGCCGGGCAGGCGCACTACGCCGCCGCGAAGGCCGGCGTCATGGCGCTGACTCGCTGCGCGGCGATGGAAGCGGCGGAGTCCGGGGTGCGCGTCAACGCCGTCGCACCGAGCCTGGCGATGCACCGGTTCCTCGAGAAGGTGACGCCGGATGGATTGCTCGAAGAGTTGGTGGCCAAGGAGGCGTTTGGCCGCGCCGCCGAACCGTGGGAGGTCGCCAACGTGATGGTGTTCCTCGCCAGCGACTACTCGAGCTACATGACCGGCGAGGTCGTTGCCGTCAGCAGCCAGCATCCGTGATGTGAGGGAAGAGGGGCGCGGGGCGAGGGTCAGGAGTCGCGGGCGCGGAACGGGTTGCGGATCTCGATCCCGGCGATCACCTGGCCATCGTGCAAGTCCTCGGTGTAGAGCGTCGGACAGTTCGAATCGCGCGCTGCTTGGAGCACTAGGGCATCCCAGAAGGACACTTGGTGCAGCCGGTGCAGATCGATGGCGCCGAGGATCGACCCGAGTTGAATCTCGACGAGTTGGAAACGGGAGAAGATCTCGACCTTCTGCCGCGCAAGCTCGGCCGGCACCCCAAGCTTTCGCGTGGCGGCGGCGAAGTACTCTTGGAGGATCTGCGTGGACAACACGGCGCGGTCCGCGGCGCGCAAGGTGTCGATCAGCTCGAGCGCAATTTCCTGTTTGTCCGGTGCGTCGGCGTCGTCGGTGTATACGAGAATGTTGCTGTCGATAAAGCTACGAACGACCATGCAAATCTTCGCGGTCGAATTTCCAACCGTGCGAACGGCCGCCGGATCCGAGGCTCAGGCGCCGGAGCTCGGCCATGTCGGTGGCGGCCGATCTCGGCTTGGCGATGGAGCGCAGGTAGTCGCGCACGACCTCGTTGAGACTCTTCCCCATCGCTGCCGCTGCCTTGCGCGCGTCACGGAGCGTTTCTTCGTCGACTGAAAGAGTGATATTCATGGACGCAGGTTATGTGTGCACATAGCCTGCGTCAAGCTATTGAACAACCAAGTTGAAGGACGGACGTAGGTGGTCTCGGCTCACTACAGAACACCGCGCTCGCGCAGTTCGCCGACTCGCTCCCAACTGTAGCCGAGCGTTTCGGTTAGGATCTCTTCGGTGTGCTGGCCGAACTGCGGTGCGACGTCGCGGATCGAGCCGGGGGTTTCGCTGAGGCCGATGGGGACGCCGACCATCTTCGTCGTCCCGAAGGTGGGGTGGTCGACGTCGACGATGTAGTCGTTGGCCGCCATCTGCGGGTCGGCGGGGAGGTCGTCGACGCCGTTGACGACGGTGAAGATGAAGTCGCCGCGGTCCTCGCGCAGGATGCGCAGCCACTCATCGCGCGTCTTGCTGCCAAACGCCGCGTCGAGCTCGGCGACGCACGCCGCCGCGTTGCCGCCGCGCG
>JBGTMF010000596.1:0-2358 GCA_041743795.1 Thermodesulfobacteriota bacterium
CATGCAGCCCGACGGCCGCGCCGTCGTCGGCGGTATTTCGCGCGGCACGAGCCGAGCGCACATCGTCCGCGCCGTCCTCGAAGGCATCGCCCATCGCACCCGTGAAGCGCTCGATGCCTTGCAGGCCGATGTCGGCGTCACCCGCCCCGAACGGCTGCGCGTCGACGGCGGCGCCGCGACCAACGATTTTCTCCTGCAGAGCCTGGCCGACAGCCTCGGCACGACGGTGGAACGCCCCGAGACGGTGCAGGCGACGGCCTTGGGAATCGCCTTCCTCGCCGGCATCGCCGTCGGCATCTGGAACGGCATCGACGATGTACGCAGCAGCTGGCGCTCGGGCGGGGTTTTCGAGCCGCGAGTCGGAGCGGACGAACGCGAGTCGCGCTACGCGGCATGGCGGCGTAAAGTAGACGCGGCCCGACTGGGGGCGCTGGAGTAGAGGTTCGCCGCCGCCGCGCGGCTGGTACCGCGATTCGTCACTCGCCGGTGTTCACCCACACCGTCTTGACCTGCGTGTAGAGGTCGAGTGCCGCCTTGCCCATCTCGCGGCCGAAGCCGCTCTGTTTGTACCCGCCGAACGGCGCCGCTGCGTCGAATTGGTTGTAGCAGTTGATCCAAACGGTTCCCGCCTTGAGCAAGCGGGCGGCGCGGTGCGCCTTCCGGATGTCACGCGTCCATACCGCCGCCGCCAGACCGTAATCCGTCTCGTTGCCGGCACGAACAACGTCTTCCGGGTCGTCGAACGGAATAGCGCAAACCACCGGCCCGAAGATCTCCTCGCGTACGACTTTCATCTGCGGCTGCACGTCGGTGAAAACCGTCGGCGACACGAAGTAGCCTTTGTCGAACCGCGCCGGCCGGCCGCCGCCCGTCGCCACTTTCGCACCTTCGCTCTGGCCGGCGGTGAGGAAACCGTTGACGCGGTCGAACTGTTCGCTGGAGACCAGCGGGCCCATTTGCGTCGCGGGGTCCATACCGGGGCCGACAGTGATTTTCTCCGAGTAGTCGATGAGCTTCGGCATCACCGCGTCGTACGCCTTGCGCTCGATGAAGAGTCGCGAGCCGGCGCAGCAGCACTGTCCGTGATTGAAGTAGATCGCCGCCGCCGCGCCCGCCGCCGCCGCGTCGAGATCGGCATCGGCATAGATGATGTTCGGCGACTTGCCGCCGAGCTCCAGCGAAACGCGCTTCACCGTGCCGGCGGCGGCACGCATGATCGTCTTGCCGACCTCGGTCGAGCCGGTGAACGCGACCTTGTCGACTCCCGGGTGCACTGTGATCGGCGCTCCGGCGGTCTCGCCGAAGCCGGTGACGATGTTGACGACGCCTGGCGGAATACCCGCCTGGTCGAGCAACTCGCCGAAACGAAGTGCGGACAGCGGCGTCTGCTCGGCAGGCTTGAGAACCACCGTGTTGCCGCACGCCAACGCCGCACCGAGTTTCCACGCCAGCATCAACAGCGGAAAATTCCACGGAATGATCTGACCGACGACGCCGACCGGCTCGCGCAGGGTGTAGGCCAGCATGCCCGGCACCGAAACTGGAATCGTCTCGCCTTCCACCTTGGTCGCCCAGCCCGCGTAGTAACGAAAGTGATCGACGACGAGAGGAATGTCGGCGGCGCGCGCGACGGCGAGCGGTTTGCCGTTGTCGAGCGTCTCGAGTTGCGCGAACTCTTCCGCGTGCGTCTCGATCAGATCGGCCAGCTTCCAGATGGCGCGGCCGCGCTCGGAAGCGGTCATCTTCGACCAGGGGCCGCTGTCGAGGGCGCGCCGCGCCGCGCGCACCGCCCGATCGACATCCTCCGCATTGCCGGAGGGCACCGCGGCGAGTTCCTCCTCGTTCGATGGATCGACGGTAACGAAGGTCTCGCCGGAAACCGAGTCGACCCACTTTCCGTCGATCAGCATTTTCAACCGGCGACCGAGAAATTCGCTCACGCCGGGAGCAATACTCGTCAGTGACGCTGCCGCTGCTGCCATCGGTATCTCTCCTCTTTGCCGGCCCAGGTGGTGCGTCGCCGTAGCGATGACGCGCCGGACATCATCGTTCGGCGCAGGCCACGCGGCGGGCCATTTCCATCTCGCCTCTACTGAAACATCACCAAAATCAGCGCCTCGTCGGAAGGCCAGTTGGAGATTCGCACGGTCCGATCGACAAACGACTCATCGCCACTGCCAGCGGTGAAGCTCAGTTCGACGAAGCGCGCCTCCCTGGCGTCCAGGAACACATCGGTGAAAGAAAGGAACAGGGGAATACCCCTAGCCCGAATGGAAAGTACCGCACAACCGCCGACGCCGCGCTACTTGCGGCGGCGCTTCGGCGCAACGCCGCGGTGCTCGGCGGCAGCGGGCGGCG
>JBGTMF010000597.1:0-4637 GCA_041743795.1 Thermodesulfobacteriota bacterium
CTCGGCGAGTGGCTGCGCGCGCGCGAGATGGACATCCCGGAGGCACTGCTCGCGTGAGCAGCGCTGCCGTCGATCACGCGCGCGCTGACATCGCCGGTGTGCGCGCGCCGCGCCCGCTGCTGACGCCAGAGAGCGAAGGCAAGCTGACTGAACGTCAGCGCCAGGTCATCGAAACGTTGGAGACCCTCGTCGTCCGCGGCGGTCTCGCTGACCAGACCATGGCGCAGATCGCGGCTGCGGTGAATTGCTCTTTGCGAACCCTATACGGAATCGCGAGAAGCAAAGACGAACTGCTACTCACCATCGTCGACCGCCGCCTGCAGCGAATCGGCCGCGCCGCCATCGCCGCCATTACCCCGGCGATGCAGCCCCTACAGGCCCTGCGCGACTACCTGCGAGCCGTCAACGAAGCGGTACAACCGACGACGGCAGAGTTCGCCCGCGACTTCGCCGACCTCGAAGGCGGCAGCCAACTGCTCGACGCTCACGAGACCTACGTCATCGCCATCGTCCGCAACCTGTTGGAGCGAGCTGTCGAGGAGAAACAGATCGTCCCCATCGACACCACAGCCGTTGCTCACGTCCTCGGCGGCCTCGGCCGCGAATTCGCCCGCCCCCGACTCCTGCGCCGCATCGCAACTTCCCCCAAGGACACTGCCGACGCCGTTGCCGAAATCATACTGCGCGGGCTGGCGGTGGGTGAGGGCTGAGCCTTGGTCGAGCGGGGCGAACGCGGAAGCGGCGTTCAGGTACAGCCGCGAATCAGGAAGAATAGCAGAAGAAGCGGAATCGGAATTCCGAGGACCCACAATAACACCCAGCCAATCGCTCCGTTCTGATTCAAGCTCTCTTTCATCTCGTTCGTTCCTCCTGGAGGGCTGATCTGATCAGCCCTCCACTCTACGATCCCCTCCGCACCCGATTGCGAAGAACTTCGTGCTCGATCGTCGGGATCAAGTCGATCATGATCGAATCCTCGTACCGACCGGAGGTCACGTCCTCGTGATCGGGAACGGCGCTCTCCGGAATGCTGTGATTGACGTAGAACGAGCCCCTGCGACCACCGTCTCCGGGAAGGATGACGATGAACATATTCTGTAGCTGTCCGGAGAGAATCAGCGCGTCGAGCAGGATTTCCATGCGCGAGAAGTCTCCAGGGCTCTGGCCGTACCCCGGCAGAAGGTAGACGACCGGGAAATGGTCGTCGGTGTGGCGAAAGGCCGGCGGTCGATAGACGAGCACGTCGCGCATCGGAGCGGACTGGCCGGCGACAGCGAGGGAGGGCGAGGGGAGGGAGGTTGAGATCATCTGCCCCGATACGTTCGGATCCGGGAAGTCGAAATCGAAGTCGAAATCGTCGAAGTCGATGTCGATGTCGAAGCCGATTCCCGGGCCATACGAGCCATTGGGGAAGCTCTCGTTGAGAAATCCGACCATGTTGATTACACGCTGCCAGACGGTCGCATCGCCGCAGATGTTTCCGTCCAATAGGTCATCCGGGTCGACCGTCTCGACGCCGATGTGGCCCGCTGCGTAGCGAACCAGCAGGTAATCGTCGTCGGGGTCGGGCAGATTGGCGCAGTTGCCGCGGAATCCGTCCTGAACGCCGACGCTGAGCCCTTTGCCGACTAGGGCGTCGACGAAGTTCGCGTAGTGGGCGGCGAAGCCGAACTCGTCGTCGGTACCGACGTCCATGTAGATGCGTTGTTCGGAGATGGCGGCGGCCGAGCGCTGCTCGATTCTTGATAACGGGTCCTCCGCCACCCAGCGAGCACGATCCGGATCGTAGTCGAATTGGCCGTTGCCTTCGCCGAAGTCTCCGCTACCGGGAACTCCGTCGAGCCCAAAGTCGTCGAAGGTCTCTCCGTCGTCCGGTTCGAACACGCCATCGCCGTCCAGGTCCGTAAACGGCTCGGAGAAGTTCACCACGATGCCATCGCCGACGTCGAATATTCCATCCCCGTCGAGGTCTGCGAGACTACGGCCACCGACCAATTCGCCGCTCCCGGAGTCAGTCAGAGATGCGAGTGATCCGCCGGCCAGCAACAGCACGTCGGTTGGGTACGAGGGAATCTCTCCCCTCTGCCGCAATCCGTCTTGGTTGTCGTCGCCGCCGTCGAGAAACCCGCGCGGATCGTCGACGAGTTCGAACGATCCATACCGGTCGTCTTGCAGCAACATGGCCGGCTGCGAGTCGCTGGCGAGGTAGCGCCGGCTCTCGTCGGGGTGATGGAGGAACGGGTTGCCGAATGCGATGACCAGGTCTTGGATCATGGTGACCCGTGTGTCGCGGTCCGGATACGGAGCGAGATGATCGAAGGTGAAGTCGTCGCCGACGTCCCGCGGAATCTGCGTCTGTGATCTGACCTCGAGATTGTCGGCGATGATGTCGCGAAGCAGTACCTTCATGTCGACCGGGCCACCAAGAGAGGCGATCACGCCGAACAGGTCGGAACGCTTGGTCGCGAGGTTCATCGCACCGTAGCCGCCCATCGAGACGCCCGCGAGAGCGCGGAACTGTCGGCTCGCCTCGAGCGGCGGCGCCGGGCCGAGTATCTCGTCGGCCCCGTCGTCATCGCCGCTCGAGCATGCCGCCGAGGCAAGGGCCAGTAGTACGCTCAACAAGGCGCACGCGAGGAAGCGTGTCGCACCTGCGCCGGCCGGTAACATAATTCGCATGGTCATACTGCCGTCTCCCAGTGGATTTGCGAGCGTGCCTCAACGAGAGCGCGCCCGCAGACGACCCCGTTGGCCGATTACGTCGCCACTGGAATGGCACGTCAGTGCGGAGGCGAACCTAAGTCGCCCGCCGATTTAGCGATCGCGGCGCAACGCTTTGATCAGCTGCTTTTTGCTCATTTCCGATCGGCCGGTGATGTTGCGCTCACTTGCCAAGTCGTACAGGTCGCCGCGCGTTCGGTCTTCGTACGGACGCGTGTCGCGGGGGTCGATGGCGGACTGGGTGGCTTCCGCAACCGCGTTCGCCGCCGCTCGCGCCGCTTTGATGGAACTCGTCGTCACCGACTTCGCCTTGGCGCGGGCGGTGCGAATCTGCTGTTGCGCCTGCACTGTCGACTTGCGGCCGAGTACTCGATCCACGGTGTTGCGCCCGACCTGCTCGCTCTCGCGAAAGGCGTCGCCGACCCGCTCGGGGACACTTCGCACCGCTCTGAAGACAGTTCGCGGCGCGGTGGTCGTCGCCCGCGCCAATCGAGACGGTGCCGCCGCGGCGTACGTAATAGCTCGGCTGCTGCGCCGCATGGCTTCCGCTATAAAACCGAGAGCTGCGTACGGCGTCGCGGCTGCGACGTTGCGAACTTGCACCGACACACTCTCCGAGTCCTCACCGAATGAGTGTTCGAAACGCTCTTCCAATGCCATGTCTCCGCTCATCTTATTTGTGTCCTTTCTAGACTAGGTTGCGAGTCGCCGTGACAGCCCTTAGACCGGCCCCGGCCCTCGCACCCAGGTCATCGCAAGAGACGTGCCCAGTCGAACATGCGACGAAGGCACTGGAATCAATGATCCCGAACTGTACGAATTACATGGTCGAGCCTGGTCGGCTCCATGCCGAGGCTGCAAGATGTTCCACCACACCCAACGTGATCTGTGATCAACCAGGGCCTGATTGGGTCACGACATTGCGGAAGATCGTCAACTTGAGGGGGCACGACGCCGCGAAGTATCGTTAGAAGTAACGTTAGACGACGGCGGCGGATCGGCCAGCGGCAGGACGACGTGAAAGCGGGCACCGCGCTGCGGCGCCGTGTCGACGAAGATTATGCCGTCGTGGCGCTCGACGATACGGCGGCAGACGGAAAGGCCGACGCCAGACCCGGATACCGCGTTGTTGTCGCCGATGCGGCGGAACATCTCGAAGATCTCGCCACCCTTGTCCGCGGCGACGCCGCGGCCGTTGTCCTCGACGACGATCTCACAGTACTCGTCGCCATACGTTTCGGCAAAGTCGCCGAGGTGCTCCTCGGTGCTCTGCACCTGGATCAGCAGGTGCTCTTTCGGGTGGCGATACTTGATCGCATTGTCGATCAAGTTGAGGAAGAGCTGCCGCATCTGCCGCGGATCGGCCAGTACCGTCGGCAGCTCGCCGAAGTGAATTTCCCCCTCGACCTCCAGCAGACGCGTTGCCATCGATTGCCTGAGCTCCTCGAGGACGTCGCCGAGACGCACCGGTTCCGTCGCCGAATCGCCTCCACTGGTCTTGGAGAGCGTCAGCTCGTTCTCGATCAGCTCGCTCATGCGACCGACCTCGGCAGAGACCTTCATTACGTAGCCACGGTGCTTTTCAGAAAGCTTCCCCGGATCAGTGGACTCGAGTAGATCGACCCACAGCCGCATCGCTGCCAGGGGCTGGCGGAGCTCGTGCGAAATGAAGGCGTCGAACTCGCGGAGGTTCTGATTGGCCGAACTAAGTCGCAATTGGGCGCGGATGCGCAGGCGATTTTCTTCCTCGAGAGACTCGTTTGCCCGCGTCAGCTGCGTCGTGCGCTCGACGACGCGGCGTTCCAGGTCCTCGTTGAGCTCACGCAGTCGCCGGTCCGCGTCGCGCAGCTGGCGCGCCTGGGACTCCAACTGCCGCAGGGCGGCGGCGAGATCTCGGGCGCGATCGCGATCGATCT
>JBGTMF010000598.1:0-10693 GCA_041743795.1 Thermodesulfobacteriota bacterium
GCCGCGGCGTTTGCGCGCCGGCACGGCATCGCACGCGTGCACGGCTCCTACGACGCGCTGATCGCCGACCCGTCGATCGACGTCGTCTACAACCCGCTACCCAACGGGCTGCACGGTCTGTGGACCGTGCGCGCCCTGGAAGCGGGCAAGGACGTCCTCTGCGAAAAGCCCCTTGCCGCCAACGCCGAGGAGGCGCAGGCCATGGTCGACGCGGCCGGCCGCAGCGGACGACGCCTCGTCGAGGCCTTTCACTACCGCTACCACGCATTGATCGCCCGCCTGCGCGAGATTCTCGCCAGCGGTGAGATCGGCGCCGTTCGTCACTACGAGGCCGCGTTCATCATCCCGATCGTACGCGCGGGCGATATTCGCTACCGCTACGATCTCGCCGGCGGCGCCGCCATGGACGTCGGCTGCTACCCGATCCACCTGATTCGCACCCTGGCAGCGGCGGAGCCGCGGGTGCTCGCCGCCACAGCGGTGGAATCACCGGCTAACATCGACCGCACCATGAGTGCCGACTTGCGCTTCGCCGACGGCCGCACGGCGAGGTTCCGCTGTTCGATGTGGTCGCCGCGCGTGCTCCAAGTCAGCGCCCGCATCAAGGGCGATGCGGGCGTGATCGACGTCGTCAACTTCGTCGGCCCTCAGTTCTACAACTCGATCCGCGTGCGCGCTGGCGGATCGTCCCGCCGCGAGCGCGCCGGTGGGCCGTCGAGCTACACGGCGCAGCTGCGAGCTTTCTCCGCGGCCCTGGCCGACGGATCCCCCCTGCCGACGGAAGGCGAGGACTCGGTGGCCAATATGCGCGTCATCGACGCCGTCTACGAAGCCGCCGGCCTCCCCCTGCGGCAACCGACGCGCTGAAGAAACATCGCCAGCACGGCTGGGTTGACGGGCGCGGGCCGGCACTGGGGAGGCCGCGGCGGGGCGCTAGCAGGCGCGCCGGCGACTCGATTCTTCGCGCCCCCAGCTTCTCTAGTTTGCTTGCGGTGCGGGCAGCGGGCGAACTATGACCGTCCTGAGGTTCGCATGAACGGTAAACAGAAGAAGTACCTGCGCGGTCTGGCCCACGACATGAAACCCCTCGTGCAGATCGGACAGCGAGGGCTGACCGACTCCGTTGCCAGCCAGGTGGACGCAGCCCTGACCGATCACGAACTCATCAAGGTCCGCGTCGCCGCCGAGGCGCCGATCGACCGCGCCGCCGCCGCCGCCGAACTCTCCGAGCGCCTGCGCTGCGATGTCGCGGGGTCGATCGGTAGAGTGTTGATCCTCTTCCGCGCCAATCCCGACGAGCCGCGCATCCAACTCCCGCCAATGTCGGCAACCGAGGTGGAATGATGGGATACTACGAGCGACTCAGCGCACTGGACGCGTCATTCATCGGTCTGGAAGACTCGCGCTGCCACATGCACGTCGGCGGCGTATTCATCTTCGACGCCGAGCCGGTAAAGACCGAGGACGGCGGCATCGACATCGAGCGCATCCGCCGCGGCATCCACTCGCGCCTCCATCTGGTGCCGCGCTTTCGCCAGAAACTCGCGTTTCTACCCTATGAACGACTGCCGATCTGGGTCGACGACGACCGCTTCCGCTTGCACTATCACGTTCGCCACTCGGCGCTTCCGCGTCCCGGCGACGAGCGCACGCTCAAGCGCATGGTCGGCCGCATCCAGTCGCAGCAACTCGATCGGTCGCGACCGCTGTGGGAGATGTGGTTCGTCGAGGGACTCGATGACGGCACCCGCTTCGCCCTGGTGACGAAAACGCACCACTGCCTGATCGACGGCATCTCGGGTGCCGACCTGATGTCGGTGATCATGGATCTCGAACCAAACCCGCAACCGAGTCACCCCCTCCCCTGGGTACCGCGGCCGCGGCCCAGCGAGGCGGGCCTGATCGTCGACGAAGTGCGCCGTCGCTTCCGCCAGCCGTTCGAACTGCTCAACGCCGTCGGCCACGGCCTGCGCCATCCCGAAGCGGCACTGCGCAATGCCGAAGAAGCCGTGTCAGCAGTGATGGAAACCCTGACGCCGGCGCTCAACCCGGCGTCGAACACCCCCCTCAACGTCGAGGTCGGCCCGTCGCGCCGCTTCGATTGGACGGCCATGCGCGTCGCCGACCTCAAGGCGATCAAGACCGAACTCGGGGGGACGCTGAACGACGTGGTACTGGCCATCGTCGCCGGCGCATTGCGCAGATTCTTCCTCGATCGCGGAGTCGACTCCGACGACCTCACCGTCCGTGCGATGGTGCCGGTCAGCGTGCGGACCGACGACGAACGGGGCGCGCTCGGCAATCGCATTGCCGAGATGGTTGCCGAACTTCCGGTCCACCTCGACGATCCGGTCGATCGCCTGCGAGCGGTGCGTGAGACGATGGCCGACCTGAAGGAATCTCGGCAAGCCGTAGGAGCCGAAGTGCTGACGGCGATCGCCGAGTGGACGGTGCCCAATGTGCTCGTCCAGGCGGTGCGCATGGCCGAGCGAGCCCGTCCGTACAACCTCGTCGTCACCAACGTGCCGGGGCCGCAGATCCCCTTGTATCTGCAAGGGTGCGAGATGTTGACGACCTACCCGGTCGTACCCCTGTTTCGCAACCAAGCTCTCGTCGTCGGCCTGTTCAGCTACAACGGTGGACTCTTCTGGGGCCTCAATGCCGATTGGGAAGCCATCCCCGATCTGCACGACTTCGTCGCCTATATCGAATCAGCCTTCAAGGATCTTCAGCGCCGTGCGAAGCCGAAGAAGCGCAAGGGAAGTGTGCGCAAGGCCAACTCCCGCCGGACCGCCCATAAGAGCGCAGCGGGTTGACGGCCTCTCGAACCGCTGTTTGCCACGATGCACCTGCGCGGAAGATCCGCCGTCATCACCGGCGCCTCCAGCGGCATCGGCAAGCGACTCGCCTTGCGCCTGGCGGCAGAGGGAATGCGCGTTCTGCTCACGGCCCGCCGCCTCGACCAACTCGAGAACGTCGCAACGAGCATCCGCTCCGCCGGTGGCGAGGCGTTCGTCCTCGCCTGTGACGTCGGCGACCGCGATGCCGTATTCGCCGCCGCGCGGCGGGCCGAGGCGGACCTCGGCGTCGTTGACCTGCTGATCAACAACGCCGGCTACGGGCATCACCGATCGTTTCTCGAGTGGGACGTCGACGACATCGAGAACATGATGCGCGTCAATTACCTCGGCAGCGTCTATTGGACCAAGGCGCTCCTGCCGGGGATGGTCGAGCGCGGGCAAGGTTGCCTCGTCTTCATCGCCTCGGTGGCGGGGCGCATCGGCGTACCCGACGAGAGCGCCTACGTGGCGTCGAAGTTCGCCATGGTCGGCCTCGCCGAAGCTCTCTCCTTCGAAATCGAGAATCACGGGATCCACACCCTCACCGTCTGCCCCGGCGCCGTCCGCACCGGCTTCTTCGACGACGAGGCACTGCGCCGCATACCGGCAACGGCGCGCAAGTTGATGGCCGAACCGGAGCATCTCGTCGACGCCATCGTCGACGCCTTGCGACGAGACAAACGCGAACTGACGTTCCCTCGCGGTATCGCCGCCGCTTACGCGGTGCGCGCATTGGCCCCCGGGCTGATGCGACTGGGAATCAAACGGACGACGCGGCGGCCCTGAACGCCGCCGCCGCTATATCAGAAAAATGGTTCCGCGGGTTCCGCCTCCGCTGCCGGGCCGGCGATGTCAAACTTCTCCGCTGGAGGCCACTCCTCGCGGGCGGTGCGTACCAGGTACCAGCCGAGCGCGATGCTGCCGATCGACATCCACTGCGCAGTGGTCAGCCCAAGCAGCCAGGCCGGGTTGCGACGGACGAACTCGATGGCGAATCGAACCGCCGCACTGAGGCCGAGGTAGAGACCGAGTTGGTAGCCAAGCGGCCGCGATGTCGGCGGTATGCGCATCAGGTAGGCCGCGATGGCGAAGCAGGCTAGCATCTCGTAGACGGGAGTCGGGTGGACTCGCTCGAGGGTCGGCACGACGCCGTCGGGATAGGCCATGGCCCAGGGTAGATCGCTGGCAATGCCGTAATCGCCATCGCCGGCGAGTTGGCAGCCGATGCGGCCGATTCCCAAGCCGACGGCGAGGGCCGGCGCCGCGATGTCGCCGAGTGCCAGAATCGGCAAGTCGTTACGCCACGCCCAGAGCCAAACCGCGGCTGCACCGCCGATGACGCCGCCGTACCAGACCCAGCCGCTACCAGAGAGCAGGAAAAGAATCGGCGACTCGACGAAGTACTCCCAGCCGGTTGGTATGACAAACAGGCGCGCCCCGACCCAGCCGCCGACGTACGCCCACAGCGTGATGTCGTAGGCAAGGCGTCCGTCGTAGCCGCGACGCCGCAGTCCTCGCCGCAGGACAAAGAAGGCGACGACAAAGCCGAGAAACGCCATCGCCCAGAAACTGGACACCGGATAGCCGGCAACTTCAAAGAGGACGCGTCTCATTGTTGTGTAATCGTTCTCGCGTCAATCAAGAAGTCCGCATCGACGCCGCCGCAACTCCACTTCCAACTACATGCCGAGAATGTTGTAGCCGCCATCGACGTGCACGACCTCGCCGGTGACGCCGGCGCTGAGATCGCTGAGCAGGTAGAGCGCGGTGCCGGCGACGTCTTCGCCGGTCGTATTGCGCTGCAGCGGCGAGCGCTCGGCGTGGTGGTGCAGCATCGTCTTGAAGCCGCTGATTCCCGCCGAGGACAGCGTCCGCATCGGCCCGGCCGATAGCGCGTTGACGCGCACGCCGCGCGGCCCGAGATCGGCGGCCAGATAGCGCACCGAGGCTTCGAGTGCGGCCTTTGCCACGCCCATGACATTGTAGTTGGGCAGGACCTTCTCGGCGCCGAAGTACGTCAGGGTCAGAATCGAGCCCTTTCGACCAGCCAGCTGCGGCTCGGCTCGGCGCGCCATCGCCACCAGTGAGTAGGCGCTGATGTCGACAGCCATCTGGAACCCCTGGCGAGTCGTCTCGACGAAACGACCCTTGAGTTCGTCGCGCTGGGCAAAGGCGATGGCGTGAAGCAAGCCGTCGAAGGCATCCCAATGGCGGGAGAGTTCGGCGAACATCGCGTCGATTTCGTCGTCGCTCGTAACATCACACGGCAATACCAGCGACGCGCCGATCGACTCCGCCAGCGGACGGACCCGCTTCTCGATCGCCTCATTGGGATAGGAGAACGCGAGTTCGGCACCCTCGGCGTGCAACCGCTGGGCGATCGCCCAGGCGATGCTGTGATCGTTGGCGACACCACAGACGAGGACCCTCTTCCGCTGCATCAACATCGTGCCACCATCCAGATTTTCACCTGAGGAATCCAGGGCGCAACGCCCAGCGAGTTGATTCTCGCTGCCTTCATCCGCGACGGGATTCTCGGAAGGGCTCACTCGCACGAGCGGCGATCAGCGGGCAAAAACAGAAGAGGGGGTCGAGTTGAACTCGACCCCCTCTCGCGGCTCATCCTCGCGGACTTTGCCGGTTCGTCACTAGTGGGTGCGGCGGCGGCTCCAGAAGAGCACCGCCAACGGCAGCAGGAGTGTCCAGCCGGCCGAAGACCCACGCGGCTCGACGACTGCGCAACCGTCGTCTTCGTCACTGACCCGCACACGCGTATTGGTCGGCGTATTCGTCGCAGTGTTGGTCGCCGTCGCTGTCACTTCCCCCGTCGGCACTGCCGTCGGCACCACCGGCGTGTTCGTCGAGGTCGGCTCCATCGTCGCCGTCGGTGTCGCCTCCGCAACCGTCACCGAGCCGTCAGCGCAGTCGACGAAGACCGGAACGCCCTCGCCGTCACTGGCACCCGGCTCAGAGCAGGTGAGAGGATAGGTTCCCTCGGCGTCCGGGCCGATCGCCACCTGGCACGTGTAGAGGACCGATCCGGATGGGATCGCGGCGGTGTTGTCGAAGGCGAGAACGAGAGACTTCATGCTCTCGCAGGTCGCGCCCTCAGTGCATGCGGAGGGCTGGAAGCTGAAGGCCGTACCACCCTTGTTGATGGCCGGATTCACGATGCAGTCGTGCAGCTGAATGCCGCCGGCTGCCGTGCCACCGCTCAACCCAGCGGCAAAGGTGAGGACGTTCTCGGTACCGGCGATTTCAGTGCCCCCGGTGACCGTGAGGGAAACGTCAACCGATACCATCGAGCCCGGCGCTCCCGTCACACTGCCGATAACGATCGTGCCCAACGGCGGCCCGGTTACGGTGACCGTCCCGTTGACGCAGTCCGTATCGATCGAGTTGCCGGCCGGGTCACTCGCACCGGCCCCGGTGCAACCGATCTCGTAGTCGCCGTCGGCGGCACCACCGTCGACCGTGGCAGTGCAGGTGTAGAGCACCGAACCGTCGGCAATCGCATCGGTGTTGTTCAGCGCCAACACCAGAGCCGTGATCGGGTTGGTGCCGGCAAACGCGGTGGCGGACTTGTTGATCGCCGGGTTGACCTCACAGTCGCTGACCGTCAGCTCTCCCGGAAAGCCCAGACGATTTTCCGTGCCGGCGATATCGTCGCCGCCGGTCGACAGCGTCACCGTGATCGGCGCCGACTCGCCCGGCTGGAGGGCGACATCAGAGACCGTCAGCGTAGCGACGGCGTGCGCCGACACCGCCGAAAAAACTACCATCGTCACCGCGCCGATCAAATTGGCGCATCCACGAACCCGCATGTATCCCATTTTGCTCTCCCTCGTTGGCAGACGTCTCAACCGCGCTACCGGAACCCATTTCCCGAACGTTCAGTCGAATCAAGTAAATCTCATGCAAACGATGAAGGGGGAGTCGAGGACACTCGACTCCCCCTTCGTCGTCATACAGCTTCGATCAAAAACCCAAGAGCCCTCAGCGGCTCCGGCGGCGCAACCACAACAGGCCGGCCATGGGCAGCAACAGCATCCAACCCGTCGAGGTCGACTGCGGCGCGACGATCGCACACGAATCGTCATCGATATCCGCCGGAGGCGTATTGGTCCGCGTATTCGTCGGCGTGTTCGTCGCCGTCGGATCTTGGTCCATCGTCGGCGTCGGCGTCGCGTCTTGCGGCGTGTTTGTCGAGGTCGGCACCGGCGTCGGGGTGTCGGCGATTTCGACGTTCACTGCGCCATCGATACATTCGATGAAGACGTCCTGCCCTTCACCGTCGCTGGCACCTTCATCCGAGCAGGTCAGCGGGTACGATCCAACAGCGGCGTCCGGGCCGATGACAACCTCGCAGGTGTACATCACCGAACCCGTCGGAATCGGATCCACGTTGTTGAGCGACAGCACCAAGGCCTTCAAGCTCTCGCAATCAATCCCTTCCGTACAAGCGGCCGGCTGGAAGCTGAAGGCGGTAGCGCCCTTGTTGATCCCTGGGTTGACTGCGCACTCTTGCAGCTGGATGCCCGCTGCCGCTGTGCCGCCGCTCAATCCGGCTGCGAACGTGAGGACGTTCTCGGTGCCGGCAATCTCCGCGCCCGAGGCGACGGTCAGCGAAACGTCGACCGACACCGTCTCGCCCGGCGCGCCCGTCACAGAACCGATGTCGATGGATCCCTGCGGCGGGCCGGTCACGGTAATCGTGCCGTTGACGCAGTCCGTGTCGATCGAGTTGCCGGCCGGGTCACTGGCGCCGGCTCCGGTGCAACCGATCTCGTAATCGCCGTCGGCGGCACCACCAGCGACCGTAGCCGTGCAGGTGTAGAGCACCGAACCATCTGCAATCGCATCAGTGTTGGTGAGAGCCAACACTAGAGCCGTGATCGGGTTGGTGCCGGCAAACGCGGTCGCGGGCTTGTTGATCGCCTCGTTGACCGTACAGTTGCTGACCGTCAACTCGCCCGGAAAGCCGAGCCGGTTTTCCGTGCCGGCGATATCGTCGCCGCCCGTCGCCAGGGTCACCGTGATCGGCGCCGACTGTCCGGGCTGGATCGCGGCGTCCGAGACGGTCAGGGTTGCGACCGCGTGCGCCGAGACTGCCGAGAAAAATACCATCGTCACAGCGCCGAGCAAAGCGACGCCCTTGCGGGATTGCGAATGTCTCATATTTCCTCCCTCACCAAGATTGCATTTCACTGCTAATCGCCGCCTTTGCGGCCACTCCACTCCATTGTACAAACTCGCTTTATCCGTCTGAATCAAGAAGGACAACCGTTCAACGCGTTGTTGACCGCCTGAATCAACTCGTTGATGGCGACAGTTCCGTCGCCGTTTGCATCCATCGCCGTACATGTCGAAACGTTCGCATTGCCAAGAGCGATATTCACGCCGACGATCAATTCGTTGATGGCGACGATGCCATTGTAATTGCAATCGCCCGTGCAGGCGGGGGGCAGGCCACCGATCGTGACTTTACCACTATTGCATTTGATTCGGCTGCGGTCTTCCGCTTCGTTAGCCGTCTGATCGATGGCGGATTGATCGCCAATCGAAAGGTTGGCGGCGAACTCCGGCTTGGCGGGGGTGCCGTTATCCTGCTCGCAATATACGTGCAGGTCGAACATATCGTCTTCCTGAACGCCTTCGCCGGCGCGTAGATTCAACGTCACCAGCGTTCCACTGTTCGGCAACCGGGGAATCACTACTGGTCCGCCCGACGGAACCTCCTTCGGGCCGTAGATGACGATGTTGATAAAATCGTCGCGGGTGTGTTCGCCTTCCACCGGGCAGAGGCAGCGGGCCCGCCCACTGCAGGACTCGTTCTCGACGACGACGGCGAAGTTGCTGTTGATCGCCGCGCTTGGCGTGACAGCACCCTCAGCCAGCTGGCCGGCGGTGCACTCGAAGATCAGGGGACTGCCCGAACCATCGCCCGGCAAGCCTATGGAAAACGCGATCGCCGCAATGTCGTCCGGGCCTTCGCCCACCGGCGCAACGGTCGGCGCCTGCTGGAAGCTGACCGGCACCGAACCGGACCCTCCGCTAAGCGGCACAGTGCCTTCACCGACAGTGATCTCGGCGCAATTCGTCACACAGTCATCCAAAGCGTTCACTGGTGCGCTCGGGTGCAAGAGCACAGAGCCGACGGCCACAGCAGCCGCCAACGCGGATCGCTTTAACATTCGCAAGCCTCCTCAGCGCGACCGATACGAAACCAGGAACTCTCCAAGCCCCAGATTTCCGCCTTCCTCGCGCTCCTCATTCGACAAACCCCGGCACCCATTTCGGGGGAAAATCTCCCATCCTGTTATCCTAACAACCCCCGCGTGTCAAAAGGCGCGGCCATAGATTAATCGCATCCATGCAGGGCGTTGTTCACCGCGGCTACCAACTCGGCGATGCTGACGGTGCCGCTGCCGTCGCGGTCGAGCGCCGTGCAATCGGCCGCCGGACGCATCCCCAGGGCGATGTTGACACCGACGATCAGCTCACCGATGGAGACAGCGCGGTCGCCGTTGCAGTCACCGGCACAGGCAGTAATGGGGCCTGCCAGATTGACGGTGACGGCCAGGTCGTCCGAGTCGAAATGGGCAGTGACGATGTCCGGCGCGCCGTCGCCGCTGAGATCCGCGACGGCCACCGCGCTCGGCCCGCCACCGACGGCGAACGCTACGGCTGGCTCGAAGGTGCCGTTTCCGTTGCCAGGGACGACGATTAGTAGTCCATCGCCGGTATCCGCGCCAAACCCGTCGATGGTGACGATATCGGCGGCGCCGTCGCCGTCGAGGTCGACGATTGCCACGTCCTCGGGCAGCAAGCCGACGTCGAGCACCGGGCCGTCCTCGAAGGTCCCGTCACCGTTGCCAAAGTAGACGGATACGGTGTCCTCGCCCCAGTTCGGCACAGCCAGGTCGTGCAAACCGTCACCGTTGAAATCGCCGATGGCGACGCTGCGCGGGGCATCGCCGGCGATCAGCCTCGGTCCCTGCTCCGCGAAGCCGCCGGCGCCGTCACCGAGCAGGATTGCGACCTCGCCCGGCGACATATCGTCGAGCGTCACCACCAGATCGGGCGTGCCGTCGCGGTTGAAATCGCCCACCGCCAGGCCGATTGGGCCGGACGGAATAGCGATCCTCAACGGCGCAGCGAAGCTGCCGTCGCCGTTGCCGAGCAGCACGGTAACGGTATCGCCGAAAAGATCGCTGGTGGCGAAGTCGGCAGACCCGTCACCGTCGAAGTCGGCGGTGACGACGTTCTCGGGAAACAGTCCCACCGCGACATTGAAAGCCGCCGCAAAGCTCCCGTCGCCGACGCCGAGGAAGATGCCGACTGTCGAGTCGGCGGTATTGGCGACGGCGAGATCGGCCTTGCCGTCACGGTTGAAGTCCGCCGCGGCGATCCCAGACGGTCCCGCCCCCGCGGTGAGCGTGGCGAACAGGATGAAACCGCCCTGCCCGTCGTTGAGCAGGACTGAGACATCGTCACTGCCGTTGTTCGCGGTGACTACGTCGAGGTTGCCGTCGCCATCGACATCGACCAGAGCCAACCCTTGTGGATCGTTGGAGCAGGTAAAGCCAAGCTCACAGCCGTCGGGGCCGAGGGCCAATTCGACCGGTGGCGCGAGCGACGGCAAACCGCCCAGCGCGGCGACGGAAAGCACCGCCGTCAACGCCAGGCCCATGAGAAATCGTCGTTTCAGATCCACGCTCCGGGTTCGTTACCAGCCGAGCCAATTTCGCAGGAGACGAAACCGGCAAAACCCATTGATTTATCGAAGATATTCGTCGCCGGCCGGCGCGTTGTCAAGCGGCGCTCGCGAGCGCCGCAGGGGCGCCCGAGGC
>JBGTMF010000599.1:0-8028 GCA_041743795.1 Thermodesulfobacteriota bacterium
CACGGCCGTGGCCGGCAAGGCCGCAGCCGCGGCCCGCAAGAAGCGGCGGCGGCTGAGCAGTCGGCGGGCGTGTTCGGGCGCATATCCGTTCATGAAACTCCCTCCGCTTCCTCGCATTGCCTGCGTCGCGCGCAGTCCCTAACACCACGCCGATCCAAGGGCCAGCGAAACTGGACACCGCGACGACGCTCGAGGCCCCGGTTCGATGACGACCGCGATCGCCGACGCGAAAAAAGGGAATCTGAACCATGAGGATCCAGGGACAACACCACGTCGATGCCCTCTTCTTTCCTCTTCGTCGAAGTTAGGACATTCTTCGATGATGCGGATCAAAACCTTGCGCCTCGAACCGATCGTCGAGGGGTCTGACTCAGGTGAGACCATCGTCTTCATCCAGGGATGGCCCGATGACGCAACCCTATGGGATCAACACGTAGCCTCCCTCTCGGCCCGCTACAGCTGCGTGCGCACCACGATGCCGAACTTCGATGGACGACGCAGCGCGCGGTGGGGCTACAGTACCGACGAGATCGTCGAGGCTCTCGCCGAGATGGTGCGCGAGGTCTCTGCTGATGCGCCGGTCACACTCGTCTTGCACGACTGGGGCTGTTACTGGGGGTATATCCTCCACCAACGGCATCCGGAACTCGTCGCTCGCCTCGTCGGGCTCGACATCGCGCCCCACGTCGAGCCAAGTCCCGCCGCGATGCTGGGAATCGTCGCGTACCAGTGGTGGTTGATAGCCGCGTTTGTCCTCGGCGGACCGATCGGCGACTGGATGACTCGCTCGCTCGCCGCCGCCATGCAAGCACCGAGGCGCTCCGAACAGATCAACTCCTGGATGAATTACCCCTATCGCAATGTGTGGCGGGAAATTCTCAGCGGACGCACGAAACGTCAGACCGACGATTACTGGCCGCGGATACCGTTGCTTTTCGTCTATGGCAAGAAGAAACCCTTCCCGTTTCACTCGAAGAAGTGGATCCAGCACATCGAGAGCACAGGGGGCAAAGCGCTCGGTCTCGACTGCGGACACTGGGTGCCTCTGGATCCTGCATTCGGCGATATCTTGAAGAACTGGCTCGAGGATACTTCTACTCCGCGCTGAGATCTCCAAATCGTGCCCCCCCTGCAACTGTCGCCAACGCCCGCGCGCTGTGGCAAAACTTAGTCATGCCTGACTACAGCCTGTTCGGTGACGATCACGTCCACAAGTACGAGGAGACCGGCGGCGCAACCGGTCACGACTGGAACGACACCAGCTGCCTCATTCTGCACGCGCGCGGGCGGCGCTCCGGAGCGCTGCGCAAGGTTCCGCTCATCTATGGCCGCGCCGGCGACGACTACGTGCTGGTCGCTTCGAAGGGAGGAGCGCCGGAGAACCCGGGTTGGTACGAGAATCTTCTCGCCCACCCGGATGTCGACATCCAGGTGTGGGACAAGGTCATCCCCGTCACCGCACGCACCGCGTCGCCGGAGGAGAAGCGCCGCGTCTGGCCGGTCATGACCGCGCAGTGGCCCGACTACGACGCATACGAAGCGAAATCGCCGCGCGACATCCCCGTCGTCCTGCTGACGCCGCGCTGAACGCGGCGCCACTGGAACAGCGCGCGAAGGCAGCTCCGCATCGCGCGCTGGCCACCCGCAACGAACTCTCAACGTAGATTCACGTGCGTACTCATACGCAAGTGACAAGGCGTTGTCGCCTTCTGTATACTTGCGTATGAGCAAGAGACCCCCGAAAACAAGCCAGACACCGCCTACCTCAGTGAGCAAGATGCTCACCGGCATCCAAGGGTTCGACGAGATCACGGAAGGCGGGCTGCCGCGCGGACGGACGACCCTGGTGATGGGTGGACCGGGCAGCGGCAAGACCGTGTTTGCGTTGCAAACACTGGCGCTCGGCGCACGTAACTTCAACGAGGCGGGCATCTTCGTGGCATTCGAGGAAAGTGCGCGCCAGATCATCGGCAACGCTTCCACCTTCGGTTGGGACCTCCCAAAGCTCGTCAAGAAGAAGCTTTACTTCATGGACGCACAACTCACGCCGGATGTCGTCAAATCAGGCGAGTTCGACCTGATTGGCCTGCTCACGATCATCGAGGCAAAGGCCGCGCAGATGAACGCGACACGCGTCGTCTTCGACGGCATCGACGTCCTGCTGAGTCTTCTCGACGATGCAACGGCCGAGCGCCGCGAGATCTACCGCGTCCGCGAGTGGTTGTTGCGGACCGGTCTGACCGGAATCATCACGCAGAAGGTGAGCGACATCGACGAGGACCGACGCTACAGCTTCCTGCAGTTCATGGTCGATTGCGTCGTCGTCCTCCGACACCAGGTCGTCAGCGGCTCGGCCTTCCGCACGCTTCGCGTCATGAAGTACCGCGGCTCGGCATTCGGCGGCGACGAGTTTCCGATCGCGCTGACGACGAAAGGGATGCAGCTCACCCATCGTGGGCCGACCGAGCTCAAGTACAAGGTGAGCAACGAGCGCATCTCGTCGGGGTTGCCTCGTCTCGACCACATGCTGCGTGGCGGGTATTACCGCGGCAGCAACGTCCTCATCTCCGGAGCGCCTGGAACCGCCAAGTCGACCCTCTGCGGGCTCTTCGCCGCCGCTGCCTGCTCGCGCGGCGAGCACACCCTGTACGTGAGCTTCGACGAAGGCGCCGATCAGATCGTCCGCAATCTGCGCTCGGTCGGCATTCAGCTCGGCCCCTACGTACAGGCCGGCACCCTCCGCATGTACTCGACGCGCACGCGGGGCCCCAATGTGGAGGACCAGTTCAGCGCGCTGCGGGCGAAGGTGCGCGAGCACAAGCCGCGGTGCTTGATCGTCGATCCGCTCTCCGCGCTGTCGACGAAACTTGCACACCTCGCCTCGGCGGATGCGGCGCAACAGTTCCTCGATTTCCTCAAAGCGGAAGAGATCACGGTCGTCAACACATCCCTGATGGACGGCATCAGTACCGACGAGGCGACGGCCACGGGCATCTCGACGATCGCCGATACGTGGATCCATCTTTCGTACGTCGTGCAGGACGGCGAGCGCAACCGAGCGCTGACGATCGTCAAATCGCGCGGCACTGGACACTCGAACCAGGTTCGCGAGCTGACCCTCACCGACGGCGGCGTCACCCTCACCGACGTCTTCGTCGCCCAGGGCAAGGTGCTCATGGGAGTGGCTCGCTGGGAGTGGGAACAGGAAGAGCAAGCGGAGAGGAAGCGCGCCCAGATCATGGCCGACCACAAGCGCCTGCAGTTGCAGTTGAGACAGGCTGAGGCCGCCGCGCGACTACAGATCATCCAAACGGAGATGGAAGCTCGCGCCGCCGAGCTCAGCGTCGTCGACAGTGCCGCCGGAGTAGCTTCGACACTGCTGAAGGCCGACCGCGAGATGCTGCGCAAGCTGCGGCATGCCGACGACGAGGAAGCCATCGGCGAGAGCGCGGATGCGAGCAGAACCCCAGCGGGGCGCGGTCGCCGGCATGCCCGCTAACATTGCCACGGTGCCCACCACAAAGGCCGATCTGAAGCTGCGCCTCTATGTCGCCGGCAACGCGCCGAACTCGGTGCGCGCGATCGCAAATGCGAGGGCAATCTGTACTGAGCACTTTCCCTCCGGCTACGAGTTGGAGATCGTCGATCTGTTCCTACACCCGCAACGCGGCATGGACGACAAGATTCTCGTGACTCCGACGCTGCTCAAGCTGGTGCCGGGGCCGATGCAGCGGCTGATCGGGGATCTCAGCGATACCCAGACGATTCTGATGACGCTGTCCTTGGAATGAATGACGACGGAATGCAGAACGCGCGCAATCTCGCAATCCGACTTGCCGAGGCCGAAGCGACGATCGCGGCGCTGCTGTCGGGACAGATCGATGCGGTGGTCGATTCGAGGAGCCGGACGCCGGTACTGCTCGACACGGCCCAGAAGGCGCTGGTGGGAAGCGAGACTCGCTACCGCGCCCTCGTCGAGTGGTCGCCGGAATCGATCGTCGTCAGTCGACACGGGTTCATTCTCTTCGTCAATCCGGCCGCCATCCGCATGATGGGTGCCACCTGCGAGGGCGACCTCGTCGGCGCGTCGATTCTCGACCTGGTCCATCCCGAAGACCGGCAGGCCAAGCAACAGCGCATCGACGAGGTCGAGCGGACCGGCCTCCTCCCTCTGCACGATACCAGACTCATCCGGCTGGACGGCGCGATCATCGACGTTGAAACCCAGAGTCTGTCTATGGATTACAACGGTGAACCGGCAATGTTCAGTTCGATTCGCGACGTCACCGAGAGCAAGCGGGCGGCGGAGGCTTTGCGCGAGAGCAACGAGAAGTTCGAACTGTTGGTGAACAACATCACCGATGCGTTCTGGATCCGCTCCGCGGATATGCGCGTTCTCCACTATATCAGCCCCGCCTTCGAGCGCATTTGGGGGCGTTCCACGGATAGCTTCTACGCAAGTCCACTCAACTGGTCGGAGCATATCCTGGAGGAGGACCGGGAGCGCGTGCTGGCCGCCTTCGCCACGCTCGAGGACGACGCGCGCAGCATCGACGTCGCGTACCGCATCATGCGATCCGGTGGCGAGGTCCGTTGGGTTCGCAGCCGCGGCTTTCAGGTTCTCGATGCCTCCGGTGGACTGATCCGCCTCACCGGAATCGTCACCGACATCACCGACGCGAAGCAAGCGGCAGAGTCGTTGCAAAGGAACGCGGAAGAGCTCGTCACGTTGACCGAGGCCATGCCGCAGATCGCCTGGATCACGCGGCCCGACGGGTGGAACATCTATTTCAACCAACAGTGGATGGACTACACCGGACTGACGCAACAAGAGAGCCGAGGCGACGGGTGGACCAAGCCATTCCATCCGGAGGATCGGAAGCGAGCGATCGACGCCTGGCAGAACGCGACGACGACGGACGGTACGTATTCCATCGAATGCCGATTGCGTCGTGCCGACGGGATCTACCACTGGTGGCTGATCCGTGGCGTACCCCTGCGCGACGCTTCCGGCACGGTGCTCAAATGGTTCGGAACCTGCACGGACATTCAGGAGTTGAAGTTGGCCCAACTGGAAGTCTCGAGCACCAACCGAGCCCTTCAGGAGGAGATCGTGGAGAGGAGCCGTGCGGAGCACGCGGCGGATGCCGCCAACCGTTCAAAGAGCGAATTCCTGGCGAACATGAGCCACGAGATCCGCACACCCTTGAACGGCGTCGTAGGCATGACCGATCTCATGTTGGAGACCGACCTCACGGACGAGCAGCGCGCATGTCTGCAGATCATCCGCTCGTCCGGCGATACATTGTTGGCCGTCATCAACGACATCCTCGACTTCTCGAAGATCGAGGCCGGCAAGCTCAACGTCGATGCCCTCCCCTTCGATCTGCATGACTGCCTCGCCGAGCCCCTCAGGCAGTTCGGCGCGCAGGCCCACGCTAAGGGACTCGAACTGCTCTACGACGTCGGGGCCGACGTGCCGGCCGCCTTCCTCGGCGACTCGAATCGCCTGCGGCAGATCGTCACGAATCTTCTCGGCAACGCCATCAAGTTCACCGAGCGCGGCAAAGTCGTGCTCAGCGTTGCGGTCGTCGAGCAGACGGCGGTGTCGGCCACCCTGATGTTCAGCGTGGCCGACACCGGCATCGGTGTGGCGCGCGAAAAACATGCGGCGATCCTCCAACCATTCGTTCAGGCCGACGGCTCGATAACGCGGAAATACGGAGGCACCGGACTCGGCCTCGCCATCTCCACCAAACTCGCCACTCTGCTCGGCGGCCGTCTGTGGCTGGAAAGCGAACCCCAGAAGGGCAGCGCGTTTCACTTCACGATGCCCCTTGCCCTGATGCAACCGACGGTGCTCACTACCGGTGCCCCCGGCAGAGTCCCCCGCCCGCAGGTGCGTCAAGCAGGGCGCAAGTTGCGCGTGCTCGTGGCAGAGGACAACGACGTCAACCGGTTGATCGCCGCGCAATTGCTCGAAAGGCGCGGCCACGCGGTAGTCACCGCCAACAACGGACGAGAGGCGCTGGCGGCGTTGGAGAGTGCCGGCCCCGGCGCCTTCGACGTGGTTCTCATGGACTTGCAGATGCCTGAGATGGATGGCCTCGAGGCGACCATGATGATCCGTGCGCGCGAGGCCTCCGCAGGCGCTCACGTGCCGATCATCGCCCTCACCGCGCACGCCATGAAAGGGGACGAGGAACGCTGTCTGGCGGCCGGTATGGACGGTTACGTGTCGAAGCCGATTCGAGTCGACGACCTGGTCGCCGAGATCGAGCGCGTGATCGCGTAGTTGGCGCGGCGCAGGGTGCCAGGAGAGAGACGTCGCTCGATTGCCCACCCGTCAATCGGGACTCGTCGCCAAATTGCCCAACAAGGCATCCACGTTGGCGGCGATCGTGATGTCGTCGGGAATGCTCGGGTCGAGTTGTCGAAAGGCCGGCGGAACGACGAACTGCAGTCCGAGGAGACGGCGAAAGACATAGACTGCATCCGTCGCCGCTTGCACCACACCGTCGCCGTCGACATCCAGACTTTCGCCCAGAGAGGACACCGCCGTGGCGATATCGGCATCGGACGCGATGGAGGGATCCAGGGCTCTAAACGATTCGGGTACCACCAATTGGAGTCCGAGAAGAGCCCGGAAGACATAGACTCCATCGGTCGCCGCCTCGATGACGCCATTTCCGTCCACATCCAGTGTGCCGCCGCCGAGAACCGTCGACGTCGGAGTTTGTGTCGGCGTGCTCGTCGCGGTCGCCGTTGGTGTGGCGGTCTGGTTGCCCGGCGCGGGCACGAGCTTGTAGACTTCGTTGCCGACAGCGGCGTAGATCTCGCCGCCGACATCCTCGCCGAAGCTCGTCAGAGCAAAACCTGAATCGGCAATGACTGGAACCTCGAGCGTCCCTACGTCCATGGCGATGATGTCGCCAGAGCAAAAATCGCTGAAGACGTAGCGCCCGACCAGCTCGGGAATACTGGTGCCTCGGTACACGTAACCGCCGGTAACGGCGCAGCCGCTGTTGTACTGGTAGATCGGAACGGTGAGGCTTTCGCACGTCGGAATCGGCGTCGGGCAGTTGGCGAGCGCGCACGTTCCGGGACCACATTGCGTCCCTTCGGCGATCGGCCAGCCGTAGTTCTGGCCACCGCTGCTCGCCGCGGCTTGGAAGTTGATCTCTTCGCGCCGCGTGCCGCCGCTCTGGCCGACGTCGCCGATGTACAGGTCTCCAGTGCCGCGATCGAAGGAGAAGCGCCAGGGGTTGCGCAGCCCGTAGGCGTAGATCTCGGCCCGGCCCCGGCCTCGGAACGGATTTCCGGCCGGGATCCCGTAGGGCTTGCCCTTACCTTTGCGGCGGGGCTCGATGCGGAGGATCTTGCCGAGCAGCACGTCCCTGTTTTGACCCCGGTTGCCGGGGTCATAGCTGGGGCCGCCATCCCCGGCACCGATGTAGAGGCGGCGGTCGGGTCCGAACTGGAGCAGGCCGCCATTGTGGATCGCGTCGGGCTGGGGGATAGTGAGCACGGTGCGGCGCGTCCGGGAGCGGGCGACGGTCGGGTGCTTGCGGGAGCTGCGGTACTCCTCGATCCGTAGGGCGCCGTTCGGAGCGGCGGTGTAGGCGACGTAGAAGCGGCGGCTTTGCCCGTAATTGGGAGGGAAGGCGATCGAGGTCAGACCCTGCTCGGTCCCCTCATCGAGCACCCGCTTGCTGAGGTCGAGAAAGGGTCGGGAGAGGCGCTTGTCGTTGCGAAGGACGCGGACCTTGCCGCTCTTCTCGACCACGAACAGAAGGTTGGAGGTGTTCCGGGGCTGGGCCACGTAAACGGGGCTCTTGAAGGTGGCGAGACGCCGCAGCCCCAGGCCGGACTCGCGCTGCCCAGCGGAGGGAGCCTCGTCTTCTGACGTGGCGTCGTCCGGCCCCGATGGCGCCTCGGCCCCGCCACAGCCAACGAGCGCCACGGCCACCAGGACGAGCAGCGCGAACTTGGTGGAGGTGAGGAACGGTTGCCGCCGGAGCTCAGGGC
>JBGTMF010000600.1:0-18329 GCA_041743795.1 Thermodesulfobacteriota bacterium
TACAGATTACGACTGGTCTGAGGAGGGATTCATGAAAATCGGGATCAACGTCGGATACTCGGGTTCATCCATGTCGATCGACATGAACCTGGTGAAACAGGCCGACGATCTGGGCCTCCATTCCGTTTGGGCGGCCGAGGCATACGGCAGCGATGCGGTAACGCCGCTGGCGTGGATCGCCGGACAGACCAAGCAAATCAAGGTGGGCACGGCGATCATGCAGATGCCGGCAAGGACGCCGGCAATGACCGCGATGACGGCGACCACCCTGGATCAGATCTCGGCAGGCCGTTTCCTGCTCGGCATCGGCGCATCGGGGCCTCAGGTGGTCGAAGGATGGCACGGCGTCGCCTATGGCAAGCCGATGCAACGCACCCGCGAATACATCGAGATCCTGCGCCAGATCTTCGCCCGCGAAGCGCCGCTGACCTACGACGGCCCGCACTATCAGATCCCCTACCGGGGGGCTGATGCCAGCGGCCTGGGCAAGCCGCTCAAGAGCATCCTGCACGGCCGCCAGATTCCCATCTATGTAGCGGCCATCGGTCCCAAGAGCGTCGAGCAGACGGCCGAGATCGCCGACGGCTGGCTGCCCATCTTCTTTTCGCCCGAACGCGCAATGAAGATGTACGGGGAGCGGATCGAGGCGGGTTTCGCCAAGGCCGGCAACGGCAAGAGCTACGCGGATTTCGACATCGCCGCCAATCCGACGGTCATTCTCACCGATGACGTGCAGGCAGGTATCGACATGATCAAGCCGATGCTCGCCCTCTACGTCGGCGGCATGGGCGCGCGCGGCAAGAACTTTTACAACGACCTCGCCTGTCGCTACGGATTCGAAGCGGAAGCGAAGAAAATCCAGGACCTTTACCTGGACGGCAAGAAGAAGGATGCCACTGCGCAGGTGCCCAACGAACTCGTCGACGAGGTGACATTGATCGGACCGAAAGAGCGGATCCGGGAGAGGTTCGCCCTGTGGAAGAACTCCGCGGTGACGACGATGATTTGCGGCATCGGCCAACCGGAATTGGTGCCGATCCTCGCCGAGTTGAACGGCTGATCATTCCCGGGGCGTGAAACCAGCGCCGCTCCGGGCAACGCACGCTGGGCTATCTGATCGTCGCGTCGCGAGTTCCGCCGATGGCGCGGCGGCGTTTCCTATTGGAAGGAGGTAACAACCATGCCGATCAAAGCAGGGGAATCGCTTCCCGCAGACATCAAGCTGAAGGAGATGGGTGAGGGCGGCCCGAAGGATGTCGCCAGCGGTGACATCTTCCGCGGCAAGAAAGTCGTTCTCTTCGCCGTGCCGGGCGCGTTCACGCCTACCTGTTCGATGAAGCACCTACCAGGGTTCGTCGAGAAGGCGGCGGAGATCAAGAGCAAGGGCGTCGACGACGTCGTCTGCCTTTCGGTGAACGACGCCTTCGTAATGGGCGCCTGGGGCAAGGCCCAGGGTGCGGACGGCAAAGTGCGCATGGTTGCCGACGGCAACGGCGATTTCACCGTCGCGCTCGGCCTGACGATGGACGGCAGCGGCTTCGGCATGGGCCAGCGATCCCAGCGCTACGCGATCATCGTCAACGACGGCAAGGTGGAGCACGTACTCGTCGAGCCCGGTCCCGGTCTCGATGTCTCGAGCGCCGACTCGGTCCTCAGCAAACTCTGAAATGCGGGGATCACGGGGTGGAGGCAGCGGCGAGGAGTCGCCGCCTCCCCCTTCCCCTGCGAAAATGAAACGAAAGCATCCCTGGCGAAACGCGGTCGTCACCGCGGGTTTTCTCCTGCCGGTTTTCGGCTACGTAATCTACTCGAGTTTCCAGGTCAGCGACTTCGAGTGCACCGTCTGCATGGACTTCGAAGGGCGCAGCATCTGCCGCACGGTCACCGGCAAGACGGAGGTGGAGGGGTTGCGCACGGCGATCGACAACTCCTGCGCGCACCTCTCGTCGGGCGTGACGGACACCCTGCGCTGCCAACGCACCCAGCCGACGTCGGCGCAATGCCGACCGCTCAACTGAAACCCGCCGCGCTCGTGAGCAGCGGCTCGGGCACAGGCTGAGGCAACCGCGCGGGTAGAGAGCGCGACGCTGCGCGCTCTCTACTCGCGTTTTCGCTAGCGGTTGCTCACTTCCACGTTTGACGAGATCGAATCGTTGCGACCGTCGTCGGCGCGGACCGTCGCCGTGAAGGGCAAGACGACCCCGTTCGGCACGGTGGCAGCAACGTCGTGATTGATCTTGATCGACTGGTTCCCCGGCCCCTTCATCGTCGGGAATACCCAGGTGAGGGTCAGGACACCGCTCTCGATCGAACTCGTATTCGGACCGGGGATCGCCGAGGTCAACGCCGCCGTGGCGGGACCGCGCAACGTCACCACCACGTTTTCCGCATCACCGCGAGCACCGTTGACGATCGAGATCGTCGACTTCAGTCGGCCCGCCCGCCCGCCGGCGATCGTTACCCGTTTCGGCATCGTCAGCTTGACCGACAGTTTCCCCGTGTTGGTACTCGTGCTGCCGGCGCGGACATTGCCCTGGAAGGTGGCCTGCGCCGTGTTGCCCGCCGCGTCGAGAACGGTCGCCCGGTTGACGAGCGAGATACCCGGACTGGCAGAGCTGCCCAGCGTCGCCTTGATGACGACCAAGGCCGACGCACCAGAGGGGAGTGACGAGAAATTATAGGTGAGAAGGTTCCCGTCGCTCGCCGTCGGCGGCGGCACCGATTCAACCAGATCGAGTGCGGGCGGCAGCGCGTTGCGGATGACGACACCGCTCATCGTCGTTGCGCTCTGGTTGCGCAGCTTGATCATGTAGACGACGTCCTCGACGACGCCGATGCGCAGGGAGCGCGGCGCACCGGTCATGGTCATCACATACGGACTGCGTGCGCCGATCGACTCGGCGTACACCGTAACTTCACTGCCACTCGCCAGTCGGCCGCCCTCGTCGATCACCCACGCGCGCACTGGCAATAAGGTGCCATCCGACAAGGTCGGATCGGTGACGCGGAAGGTCGCGAAAATGCGGTCCGCCGAGGTGGAGAACATCGGTCCGATGGTCCACGAGTACAGGCTCCCCGCATCGGGCGCAGGGCTCGAGAACTCGAAGTCGAGGCGGGGATCGACGTCGGCGTAAACGACGACGCCGTTCATGTCGTCGTTCGTCAGATTGGCGAAGGTAATCGCGTAAACGACGTCCTCATTGAAGCCAATCGGGTCGGGCAGGTCGTCGATCGACATGCTGAGAGCTGCTGGAGCCGCCGTCTGCGTGTCTTCATAGCTGCGCGCCACCCGCCCTTGCGCATCCATCACCTCGGCAAAGTTGCGCACGATCACACCGGGTCTGGTGTCGACGTCCACCTCCGCCTGGATCGTCACGACGAAGGTCGACTCCGCGGGAAGAAAGGGAATCGTCCAGCGATCTAGTGACCCCGCATCCGCCGGCGGAACCGCCGAAAGAACGTTGAGATTGGGATCGAAGAGCTCGCGCAGGATCAGATTCTGTTTTGCCACGTTGTCCGTGTTGGAGACGATGATCTCGTAGGTCAGAATGTCGCCGGGCTCAGCTGCGTCGGGTGAATCGAGCTTCTGCATCGTCAACGTCAGATCCGATTGCACCGTGACGACCAGATCCGGTCCGGTGATCGTCTCGACGATCGGTTCCAGCACGGAGATGTCGTAACCGGTCAACACGAGGTTGGTCCCGTTGGGCAGCGCAGCGCCGACGAGCACGGTAAACGAAACCGCGCCGCCGCCGCTTTCGGGCAGATCCACCCAGTCCCAAGTGATCAGTCCTGTGCCACCGAATCCGGGATCGGAGGTCGGCGCCGGCTTGCCGCCGATGAAGACCGCTCCCGGCGGTGTCGTTGCCGTCACCGTGATCCCGACGCCCAATCCACCGGCGTTGCTGAAGGTCAGATTATAGGTCAGCAGCGAGCCCGGGCCGGCCGGATCGTTGCTGGCGGACGCGTGAATCTCGAGAACCGGCGGCGGCTGCGTCGGCGTCGGCGTCGGCGTGTTCGTCGGTGTATGCGTCGGTGTATCGGTCGGCGTCGGCGTCGGCGTGTCCGTCGGAGTGTCGGTCGGCGTCGGCGTCGGCGTGTTGGTCGGCGTGTCGGACGGTGTCGGCGTTATAGTCGGAGTGTCCGAGGGCGTCGCGGTCGCGGCGATGAGAGACACCACCACGGCGCCGTCGAAGCCGGCCACCGGCGATACCGGCAAGCCGTCGGGATCCTGAGCGAGTTGGTTCGAATTGAACAGCGGATAGGTGCCCGGCAGCGTGCCGCCGAGGATGTCGACCGCGCACGTGTAGAGCAGGCCATCCGGGATCGGACTGTTGTCCAGCGGCGGCCCCTGGATGAACACACGTAGGGTCGACTGTGTGCCGGAGACATTGACGATGCCGGCGGAGATGGCCTTGCCCTGCGCCGGATTGGCAATACAGCTCGCCGGGTTGATGGCCAGAACGGTGTTGTCGAATGTGATGTCATTGCCGGTTCCGGCGACCGTGAAGCCGCCGGTGGAGACGTCAATCGTTGCGGCGATCTCAACGGCGGTACCGGCGATGCCGTAGCCTGTCTCGAGCCCGATCAGCACGCTGAGCGGAGTTGGCGTGATCGTCGGCGTGTCCGTAGGCGTCGCCGTATCGGTCGGCGTCGGCGTCACCGTCGGCGTGTCGGTCGGCGTATCGGTCGGAGTCTCCGTCGGCGTATCGGTCGGCGTCGGCGTAACGGTCGGCGTGTCGGTCGGCGTCGCCGTCGGAGTCTCCGTCGGCGTATCGGTCGGTGTCGCCGTATCGGTCGGCGTCGGCGTCACCGTCGGCGTGTTCGTCGGTGTCGCGGTTGCCGCGATCAACGACACCACCACGGAACCGTCGAGGCCGGTTACCGGCGTCACCGGCAGACTGTCGGGATCCTCGGCGATCTGATTCGAATTGATCAAAGGATACGTACCCGGCAGCGTGCCGCCGAGGATGTTGACCGTACAGGTATAGAGCAGACCGTCCGGAAGCGGGCTGTTGTCGAGCGGCGGCCCCTGGATGAATACGCGCAGAGTCGTCTGCGAGCCGGAGATGTTGACGATTCCGGCCGATATCGCCTTGCCCTGCGCCGGGTTGGAAACACAACTCGCGGGATTGATCGACATCACCGTGTTGTCGAATGTTATGTCGTTGCCCGTAGCCGCGACCGTGAAGGCGCCAGTCGACACGTCGATCGTCGCCGCGATCTGCACGGAGGTTCCGGCCAAACCAAATCCGGTTCCCAAACCGATCACAACGCTCACCGGAGTTGGCGTGATCGTAGGCGTATCGGTCGGGGTCGGCGTCGGCGTCGATGTCGGGGTCTCGGTCGGCGTGTCCGTCGGTGTACTGGTCGGTGTCTCCGTTGGGGTCGACGTCGGCGTGTCGGTCGGCGTACTGGTCGGTGTCTCGGTCGGCGTACTGGTCGGCGTCTCCGTCGGCGTGTCCGTCGGGGTGCTCGTCGCTGTGCTCGTCGGCGTATTCGTCGGCGTACTCGTCGGAGTACTCGTCGGCGTGTCCGTCGGCGTACTGGTCGGCGTCTCGGTCGGGGTGCTCGTCGGCGTGTCTGTCGGCGTGCTCGTCGGCGTGTTGGAGGGGGTGCCGGTGGGCGTATCCGTCGGCGTCGACGTCGGCGTACTGGTCGGCGTCTCGGTCGGCGTTTCCGTCGGCGTGTCCGTCGGCGTACTGGTCGGCGTCTCGGTCGGCGTGTTGGTCGCGGTGCTGGTCGGCGTCTCCGTCGGCGTCTCGGTCGGTGTATGGGTAAACGTCGGCGTCGGTGTCACGGTCGGCGTGTCCGTCGGCGTACTGGTCGGCGTCGCCGTCGGCGTGATGGTCGGCGTGCTGGTTGGCGTCGAGGTAGGCGTGTTCGTCGGTGTCGAGGTCGGCGTCGGCGAAGGTCCGATCAGCGTGACGTTGACGCTACCGTCCAACCCGGTCACCGGGCTCAGCGAGACGCCGAACGGATCCTGCGCCAGGTGATTCGACGTCGTCAGGGCGTACGTACCAGGCAGTGCACTGATGAGGATGTTGAAGGCACAGGTGTATAGAGGCCCGTCGGGAATCTCATCGGGATTGAGAGGTGCTCCGAGGACGATCACCCGCACCGTCGTCGTCGTTCCGACGACACTGATGACACCGCCGGAGATACTCTTCCCCGGCACGCTCGCCGCGCAGTTCGCGATATTCAACGAGAGGGCCGTGTTGTTGAACGAGATGTCGTTTCCACCCGCCGCCACCGAAAGTCCGGAGGAGTCGAGCGTCGACGAGATGTTGACCATGCTTCCGGGGAGGCCGACGTTCGATCCGAGATCGATGTGCACGATCTGCGGCGTATTCGTCGGCGTCGACGTCGGCGTCTGCGTCGGCGTGATGGTCGGCGTGTCGGTTGGCGTACTCGTCGGCGTAATCGTCGGCGTGCTGGTGTCGGTCGGCGTCGGCGTCACCGTCGGCGTATCACTCGGTGTGCTCGTCGGCGTACTGGTCGGCGTTTCGGTCGGCGTGTCGGTTGGTGTGCCGGTCGGCGTGACCGTCGGCGTATCGCTCGGCGTGCTCGTCTGAGTCTCGGTCGGCGTCTCGGTCGGCGTGTGGGTGTCGGTCGGCGTCGGCGTAACCGTCGGCGTATCAGTCGGTGTACCGGTCGGCGTCAGGGTCGGCGTAATCGTCGGAGTGCTCGACGGCGTCGCCGTCGGCGTAATCGTCGGCGTGTTCGTCGGCGTCGCCGACGGACCGACCAACGTGACGGTAACACTGCCGTTCATACCGACCACCGGACTCAGCGAGACACCAAACGGGTCCTGCGCCAGGTGATTGGATGTCGTCAGCGCATAGATGCCCGGCAGCGCACTGACGAGGATATTGAAACCGCACGTGTACAGCGTGCCGTCCGGAATGGGATCCGGATTGAGGGGCGCCCCGAGGACGATGACACGTACCGTCGTCGTCGTTCCGACGACGCTGATGACACCACCGGAGATGCTCTTGCCGGGCACACTGGCCGCGCAGTTCGCGATGTTCAGCGCCAGTGCCGTGTTGTCGAACGAGATGTCGTTTCCGCCCGCGGCCACGGACAAGCCGGAAGAGGTGAGCGTCGACGAGATGCTCACCATGCCGCCGGGGAGGCCAATTCCAGACCCGAGATCAATGTGAACGATCTGTGGTGTATTGGTCGGCGTCTGCGTCGGCGTGTTGGTCGGCGTGTCCGTCGGAGTGTTGGTCGGCGTCTGCGTCGGCGTGCTGGTCGGCGTGTCCGTCGGTGTGTTGGTCGGCGTCTGCGTCGGCGTGCTGGTCGGCGTGTCCGTCGGCGTGCTGGTCGGCGTCTCCGTCGGGGTGCTGGTCGGCGTCTGCGTCGGCGTGCTGGTCGGCGTGTCCGTCGGCGTGCTGGTCGGCGTCTGCGTCGGCGTGTTGGTCGGCGTCTCCGTCGGCGTGCTGCTCGGTGTGTCCGTCGGCGTGCTGGATGGCGTATTGGTGGGCGTGCTGCTCGGTGTATCCGTCGGTGTGCTGGTCGCCGTCGCCGTCGCTGTATTCGTCGGCGTCTCGGTCGGCGTATTCGTCGGCGTGCTGGTCGCCGTCGCAGTCGGCGTGTCCGTCGGCGTGCTGGTCGGAGTGTCCGTCGGCGTGCTGGTCGCCGTCGCAGTCGGCGTGTCCGTCGGTGTGCTGGTCGGCGTATCCGTCTGGGCATAAACGGTTCCGGCGGATATCAACCATGCGGCAAGCGCCACCAAAATCAGCGAGGGTCGTTGAGTACGTCTCATCAGCACTTCCTTCGGGGCATCTCTAGCGGCGACTGTCGAGGAGTAGGAGCATTGCGATCACATCGGCCGCCGTGACGACTCCATCGCCATTCACATCGGCCGCCGAGCAGCCCTGCGAATAAAGTCGACGGAGTACACCGAGTACGTCGGCATCGTCGATGCGACCATCGCAGTTCGCATCGCCGGGGCCGGCGGGTGTCGTCGTTACGATTGGAGTCGGGGTGGCCGTGGGGCCGATGCTGGTCGGTGTGAACGTGCGCGTCTGCGTCGGCGTCGGTGTGCGTGTCGGGGTGAGGGTGATCGTCGGGGTGTTGCTCGCGGTGGGCGTATTGGTCGGCGTGAAAGGAGCGTCGGCGCCGTTGAGGACGACCGTCACGCGATCTTCCTGAGAGGAACTGGCAGCCACATCGGTACGTCCGTCGTCGTTGAAATCGCCAACTTCGAGATCAATGGTACTGAGCGGGTCGATCGACGAGGTGTAGATCAGCTCGGCTCGCGTGAAGCCGCCTGAGGGAAGTCCGGCCCACAGCTCGGCGCCGAGGCTCGAAGCCAAAGCGATATCGGGCATCCCGTCCATATCGAAATCCGCCACCCGCAGCGCACTCGGCAACAGCGTTTGGTACTCTTCGAAGAGGTCGAATGATCGGGCGGTCGCTTGCTCGAAAATCATCAGCCGACCGCGGGTGCGACTGGTCGCCGCGATCCCTGCGTGGCCGCCCTCGCGCGGCAGGACAGCGACGGCAGAAGCGGCAGCTACTTCGCCGACGAGTTGCGGTGCGGTAAACCCGCTGCCGGTGCCGAACAAAACATACGCGGCGGACGCGGCGGCGTCGCCGACGACGATATCCGCGTTCAAGTCGCCGTCGACGTAGCCGACGTCGGCGCTCACCGGCTCGATGCCGACCTCAACGCTGTACACGCTACCGGTGGGGACAACGAACATGCCGGTCGGTGCTCCCTGCGACACGTGTCCGCGCAACACCGTGATACGGCCTTCCGAAGTTCCGCCGGTGCTCGTCGAATGACACACCACCAAGTCGAGCGCGGCATCGCCGTCGACATAGCCGATTTCGAGACACTGCGGAAAAATTCCCGGCAATCGGTACTCCAACGGCGCGGCAAAAGTGCCGTTGCCCTGGTTGAGAAAGACCAGAACAACGCCGCGCACGGGGGTAGTAATGATGGCATTACCGGCGACGGCGATATCGCCGAGACCGTCGTCATTGAAGTCCGCCATCACCCCAGTCTGAAAAGTGAATCCGCTCACGTTGACCCTGGTCTCCGCGAGGAAGCTGCCGTCGCCTCGATTTCTGAGAAAAGAAATCGAGGGTCCCGCCTCCCCCGTGCTGTTGACCGTCGCAATGTCGAGGCCCTGTCCCCCATCGAGTTCCAATGCTCCAATCCCCAGCGGCGCACCATCCACTTCATATGTGGCGGGCCGACCGAAGAGCGGTACCGCCAGCGAAATCGGCACGACACCCAGTAGTACTGTCATCCCCACCGCCGAGCGAAATAATCCCCGTCGCGCGGCGGGCCTCAAGCATTCTATCATTCATAACCGTCCGTTGACCGAGGCATCCTAAGTTGTGCCCCAGTTGTTTTGCAAGGCAATTAGCAGGTGCCTGGTCCGCGACAACCTATGGATTTTTCTTGCGTCTTCGCATTTCGCTTGCTGCTCGCCGTCGGCGCCACTAAAGACTGATGCCTATGAAGCGAGACTGCGATATCCACCACGACAGGCGATGGTCGCGCAAGCCGCACCTCTGCGGCGCGATCGCATGCGGTCTGCTCGGAGCCCTGCTCTCCGGCTTCAGCCACCCGGTACAGGCAGAAGAGTGCGCCTTCGTCGGCAATCAGTTGGTCGGCACTCTGCGCATTCTGGCGATCCCGGACGGCGAGGAGCGCAGCGCCACGGCTCTGCCCGGCTGCGATGTCGGACTCTGCCAGTTGACGGATATCGCCGTACGACCTGCGTCGTCAGCCGTCTATGTCACGCAGTTCGACGGCAGCAGGGTTTGGGTGATCGACTACACCGACCCGGAATCGCCGCCCGAACCGACGTCGATCCCGCTTGCCAACACCCCGACAGATCTCGTGCTTTCGCCAGATGGGTCGCGCCTTTACGTCATCAGCTGGGCCGCGCAGGCAATCGTCACCATCGATCCCTCCGTCAATGAGGAGATCGGGCGCTTCGACGCTCCGAGCCAGCCGCGTGGCCTGGCGATTAGTCCTGACGGCAGCAAGCTGGTGGTCACCAGCAGGAATCAAAACCGTGTTTTCATTCTGGATTCCGCAACCGGCGCAACCGTCGAGATGGGCGATGTCGGCGAGCGCCCGTTGACGGTTGCCCTGTCGCCCAGCGGCGATCGAGCGTACGTCTCCAGCGAGGGCGGCACATTGGCGGTTGTCGACATGGCATCCGGCGACACGATCGACACCTTCACGGTGGGGCAGTTGCCATACGCTATCGTGGTCACCGGTGACGGCGGCACCGTCTTTGTCGCCAACTATGGCAGCAACACCGTTTCCGCCGTCGACTTGGCGGAGGAGAACGTCACGACGATCGGCGTCGGCCAGAGTCCTGTCGCGCTGGCGCTGACCGCAGAGGGCCTGCTGTTGGTCGCCAACCAGCAGGGTGAGAGTCTTTCGGTGATCGACACGCAGAACGAGAACGCCGTGCTGGCGCCAATTCCGGCTGGCGTCAGTCCCTCCGCGCTGACCGTTGGGCAGTGCGCCGACCGTCCGCTGGCGACACCGACCGATACCCCGGTTGCCTCCCCGATCAACACGCCGACCAACACGCCGACCGGCCCCGATACATGCGTCGGCGATTGCAACGGCGACGTCAGGGTTGCCATCAACGAGCTGATCATCGGCGTCAACATCGCGCTCGGCCAAACCGAAGTCATCTACTGCACGGCGTTCGACGCCGACGGCAGCGGCAGCATCGAAATCTCGGAACTCGTCCGCGGCGTCGGCAACTCTCTCAACGGATGTCCGGCCTAAGGCTGGCGCACGCCGGCGTCTGCGCACTACTGCTGATCAGCGCCTGTGCGTCGCCGAAGCTGCCGCCGGCGATTGCGAGGGGAGCGAGCGGCAATATCCCTTCTCCCGAACCGGACTTTCCCGCGCAAGTGCGTCTGGAGCGCGCCGGGATGACCTGTCGCGGCGCCACAGCCGCGGCGCGGGCGGCCCTCAAGCGCATGGGTTACGGAGTCGACACGGTGTTGCCGCCGTCGCCGGGTCTGATTGGCGAGATCCGCGCGGTGCGACACACCGGTTGGTACACAGGCGAAGTGGGCGCCACGTACGGCGTCGCCGTTCGCCTGACCTGTGACGATCGCGGCTCGGTGATTGAAGCTGCCACCGAGGAGCCCCTACAGAAGCGCCTGGCGTTCCGGCGCGACTTTCCGACGGAGATCGAGCGAGCCGTGACGACGCGTGTTCGCCAGCCGCGGATCGAATCGCGACAGCCGCTCGCCATGCTGCGCGTCTCCATCAAGCCTCTCAGCGGCGGCGACGCGGTCGAACAAATTGGCGGCGCGCCGGAGATTCTCGGCGTCACCCCGGTGCGCGTCGCCATCACCAACCGCACCGACCTTCACTACCGATTCAAAGTGCGCCGTCTGCAGTTGGTGACCGAGGAGGGCAATCGCGTTCGACCGCTGGCCATCGAGCAGGTCTTATCGAAACTGCCGCCCGAGTGGCGGGATCACGCGCGCAGCGAACAGATGATCGATGGCGACATCGCTCCCGGCGCGCGCGTGAGCGGTCACGTCTTCGTCCCGCCGGCCGCCTACCGACGCGCCAAGGTCGTATTGATCGAGGCCGAAAGCGAAGAGGCCGAGGGCTTCTCCGTCGAGTTCTGACCGCCACCGCCGCACCTCGCCGGCGTCGCGCCGGCAAACCCTCGCAACGCCGCTGTCTTGACGCGCCGCGCGGCGGGGTATTGAGTGAGCGGTTATGAAACGGTCTGAGGCCAAGAAAGGCTCCGCGGCAACCGACGCGCGACGCGGAGCCGACAATACACCCATCTGGCAGTCCTTCCTTCAGGGCTCCTTGGAGTTGGCGAAGACCCTCGGCCCGGCCATCCTCATCGCTCTCGCAGTGCGCTCCTCCGTCGTCCAGGCATTCTGGGTGCCGTCGGGATCGATGTTGCCGACGATCCAGATCGGCGACCACATCTTCGTCAACAAGTTGGCTTACACCGTGCGTATGCCGCTGGCCGACTTCGCCCTGACCGAGATGAAACCGCCCGAACGCGGTGACATCGTCGTCTTCGTGGGCCCGCACGATCCCAAAACCGACCTCATCAAACGCGTAGTCGCCATTGCCGGTGACACAATCGAGATTCGCGACAAGCAGCTCTTGGTCAACGACGCACCGGCGGACGACTCGCACGCCCATTTCGAGCAGCCCGTGGCGATCGGCCAGCGCGACAATATGGCGAAGCAGACTGTTCCGCCCGGCAAATTCTTCGTCATGGGCGACAATCGCGACCACAGCTACGACAGTCGATTCTGGGGCTTCGCCAATGTCGCCGACATCAAGGGACGGGCGACCTTCGTGTATTGGTCGCGCGATAGCGAGACCTGCTGGAACGAACTACGCCGCGACGGCGTCGGAAGAATCTTCACGCCGACGTGCCTGCCCCGATGGAGTCGTTTCGGCTTGCACATAAACTAGTGCGTGCGTCTTCCAGCTTCGTTGCGAAGCCCGACGCGCATTGGTAATTGTTCGAACGCTCCGCGCGAGCGCGAAAGGAGAACGTCCCATGGCTGGAGGGAAAACCTTCAAGCGTGACCAAAAGCGCCGCAAGGAAATGGCGCGTCGCCTCAAGCAGGAAGAAAAGAACCGCAAGCGCCTCGCTCGCAAGGAGGACGGCAAGAAGTCCCTCGACGATCTCGAACTCGACGCGGAGATTGCCGCCGAGGATGACGATGACGACGACGACGACGATGATGATGATGATACGGGCGACGACGCCAATTGAACCGATGCCGCCGGTCTGGTGCCGCGACCTGCGCGGTTTGCGAACAGCGGTCCGGCGGATTCACTTCAAACGGGATCGAGACGGGCGAATTTGAGCGCCAGTTTCTTGATGCCCGCGGAGCGAAACAGAACCGTCACCTTGCGCCCGTCGCCACTGCCCTCGAGGCCGCGGATGACGCCCTCGCCAAAGGACGCGTGGCGCACTTTGCCGCCGACGCGGAGCCCCTCCTCTCCATCGTAGACGACGCGTGGTTCGGCCGACTCGTCCGACTCGGCCTCGTCCATCCAGGTCGGACGCCGACGTGGGAGTCCCACGCTCGAACTCTGCGGGCGCGGCGCGGCACAGACGACGCGTACTCGATCCGCCGGAACCTCATCGAGGAATCGGCTGCGCTCGTTTGCCTGGAAATCTCCGAACACCCGACGCCGCTGCGCGTGCGATAGGTAGAGTCGCGACATCGCTCGCGTCATGCCGACGTAACAAAGGCGGCGCTCCTCCTCGATGTCGTCGCCGGCGACACGCGCGTGGGGAAACAGCCCCTCCTCCATCCCGGTCATGAACACGTAGGGGAACTCGAGTCCCTTGGCGGCGTGCAGGGTCATCAAGGTGACATGATCGGCGGCGCCGTCGTACGAATCGAGATCCGTCACCAAGGCGACCTGTTCCAGGTAGTCCTGCAGACTCTCGCCCGCCGCGGCGCGTTCCTCCATTCCCGACAACAGCTCCTGCAGATTCTGCAAGCGCTCACGAGCCTCGAAGGATCCGTCGCCGCGCAACATCGGACCATAGCCGGAGTCTTCGACGATAGCGGCGGCCAGTTGGGGGAACTGCATTTCGCCGCTGCGTTCGCGGAACGAGTCGATCATCCGCACGAACTTGGCGACCTTCTCCGCCGCACCGCTGCGCAACACCTGCCGATCGAGCGCGGCCCGGCAGGCGCCGAGAAATCCACCCGGCACGTCCTCTTCGAGAGCGGCGATGCGGCCGACGGTCACATTGCCGATGCCGCGCGCCGGCAGGTTTACGATGCGCTTCGCGGCAATCGAATCGGTCGGGTTCAAACACAGTCGCAAGTAGGCCAGTACGTCCTTGACCTCTGCGCGCGAGAAGAACTTGACCCCGCCGACCATGGCGTAGGGGATCTGGTTGCGCGTCAACGATTCCTCGATCGATCTGGACTGCGCGTTGGTGCGATAGAAAACGGCGACCTGGCGCCCCTTCGCGCCGCCGGCGACCAGTCGCTTGATCTCCGAGGCGATGAAGCGCGCCTCGTCGAGGTCGTCGCCTAGCGTCGCCAGGACGACGCGGTCGCCAGCCGCGTTCTCGGTCCACAGCGTCTTTCCCTTGCGGTTGGCATTGCAGGCGACCACCGCGCTGGCCGCGGCCAGGATATTGCCGGTCGAGCGGTAGTTCTGTTCGAGGCGGATGACGACCGCGTCGGCGAAGTCCCGCTCGAAGTTGAGGATGTTCTCGATCTCGGCACCGCGCCAACGGTAGATCGACTGGTCGTCGTCGCCGACGACACAGAGGTTGCGATGCGTCGATGCCAGCAGCCGCGTCAGCCGGTACTGCACCGCGTTGGTGTCCTGGTACTCGTCGACCAGGACGTGGCGAAAGCGCGATTGATACCGCGCCGCCACCTCGGGGAACTGCTCGAAGAGGCGCACGGTGAGCACCAGCAGGTCGCCGAAGTCGAGCGCGTTCGAGCGACGCAATCGCTCCTGGTACATGCGGTAGACGCGCGCGACGATGGCGCTCTTCTCATCTCCGAGCTGTATCCCCTCAGGTCCCAGGCCGCGGTTCTTGGCGGCGTCGATGCGCGCGGCGACGGCGCGCACGCCGATCGTGCTGTCACTGATTCCACAGTCGGCCAAGCAATCCTTCAGCATCCGCTCCTGATCGCGGTCGTCGTAGATGACGAACTGAGCGGCAAATCCGAGGGCGCCGATCTCGCGCCGAAGGATGCGCACGGCGAAGGAATGGAACGTCGACACCCACGGCGTTTCGTCGCCCGCCACCAGCTGCGTCACCCGATGGCGCATCTCGCCGGCTGCCTTGTTGGTGAACGTCACCGCAAGGATCTGCCACGGCTGAACACCGCGCTCCTGGATCAGGTGCGCAACTCGGTGGGTCAACGTGCGAGTCTTGCCCGAACCCGCGCCGGCCAGGATCAGGAGCGGACCGTCGCCATGCAGAACCGCCTCGCGCTGCTTGTCGTTCAGGGATCCGATCAGATCAACCATGCAATGGCGCCCCCGCTCCCCTCGCCAACGACCGCATCAGAGCTGGGCTACCACGAATCCCGAACCGGTCCAACCGAGCATGTCGCAGGATACGGCCGACCGTCGCGCGCCGGCACCAACACCCCCAACTCTCCCCCCCAAACTCTCGTTGCCCCGAATGCAAACGTCTCCTATCCTGCGGCTCGTGGCGCACTCCGATCATCACGCAAAGGACTCGGCCGCGGTTCGAGTCGGCGTCATCACCGTCAGCGATACGCGCGGTGAGGGCGACGACGGCAGTGGCCGGCGCATCCGTGAACTCATCACAGCGGCCGGGCACGAGGTGGTGTTCTACCGAATCGTCAGGGACGAACCGGAGTCGATCGTCGGATTGATCCGCTTGCCGCCGAGCGTGGCCGACGTCATCATCACCAACGGCGGCACTGGGTTGGCCCCTCGCGACACGACCTTCGAGGCGGTCTCGCAGCTGATCCAGCGCGAGATCCCGGGGTTTGGCGAGTTGTTCCGAATGCTCAGCTACGAGGAGGTCGGCGCCGCCGCCATGCTGAGTCGCGCCGTCGCCGGACTGGTCGGCGATCGCGCCGTCTTCTGCTTGCCGGGTTCGACGAAGGCCGTCGAGTTGGCGATGACGAAGTTGATCGTGCCGCAGCTCGGACACCTCGTCGGACTCGTGGGTCGTCGATGAATCGCCGTATCGACGAGGGCTCGCATCACGAGGTAGTGCGAGGGCTGCAGACGATCTGGCTCGCATTCGTCGGCAGTATCCTCCTCTACTCCCTCATTCTGCTGTTGCTGTCTGAGCAGAGCGACCTGGTCGAGACGGAGTTCGTCGACTATCTGCGTCCGGCATTCTGGGTCGTGGCGGCGATCCTCACCATCGCCTCGTTCATCTGGCGAGGCCAGGTGGCGGACCTCGACCGCGTCGTGCGCAAGCGGACGACGACCGGCTTCGAGAGGCTGCGCGTCGCATGCCTGGTGACCTGGTGCTTCTGTGAGGCGATCGCCATCCTCGGCCTCCTCCTCGGTTCGATCACCTACGAGGAGCTCGACTACCTCCCCTTCGTCATACTTGCCGGGGTACTCTTGTTCGTCCATCGCCCGGCCGCATGGCCGGTCGATTGGTTCCTGCGCCAGGATTTCCGCTGATGCGGGTGCACGTCCTCTACTTTGCCTCTCTGCGGGAGAAGGTGATGGCCAGCGAAGCCTCTCGTGAGCTGCAGGATGGTGCGTGCGTCGGCGATCTCTGGAACACGCTCTGCCGCGAACACCCTGCGCTCGAGCCGATGAGTGCCTCGGTTTCGTTCGCCGTCAACCGCGAGTACGCAAGCCGCGATCAGGCGTTGCGCGACGGCGACGAAGTTGCCCTGATTCCACCGGTCAGCGGCGGTCGTTGATCCCAGCGGTGCGAAGGGGTAGCGGTCGGTAGGCCGCGTTCTCCGTCCCCGCAGCCGCGGCCGCTGTGCAGCATTGAGGAGCCAGGCGTGTTCGAAATCCACCGTGAGCCGATCGATGTCGCCAAGGTCGTCGCCGCCGTCGCGCATCCGGCAGCCGGCGCCGTGACGACGTTCCTCGGCACCACTCGCGACAACAACGAGGGACGGCAGGTCACGCTGCTGGAGTACGAAGCCTACCCGGAAATGGCGATCGCCGAGATGCGTCGCATCGGCGACACGGCGCGCCAGCGTTGGCCGATCCAGGAGATCGCCATCGCGCATCGAGTCGGCATCGTTCCCATCGGCGAAGCCAGCGTCGTCATCGCCGTATCGTCGGCGCACCGCGCCGCCGCCTTCGAGGCGTGCCGTTTCGCCATCGACCGGCTGAAAGAAGTCGTGCCGATATGGAAGAAGGAACACTTCGACGGCGGTGAGGTGTGGATCGGTTCGCAAGTGGGAGACGTCTTCCCTGGCGGCGAAACGGAACCTCGCAAGTGACCGACGACCGGCAGGCGGCGCGGCGCGGCAGCTTGGAGACCCGCTGTCACGGCGAAGGCGTCGTCCGGTGACGCCGCCGCAGCAGCAACGGAATCCCTGGTGGATCCCGCCCTTTCTCGGCAGTGTCCCGGCGGTCGACAGTCGACTGCTGACTCTGCTCGGGCTGGTCTCCCTGGCCATCTTCTTCGAGCAGTACGACGCCTCGATGCTGACGGCGGCGCTGAAGCACATCGCCTTCGACCTGGAGATCGGCGAAGACCAACTCGGCCCCTTCCTCGCCGTGATCCGCCTCGGCGCTCTGCCGGCGCTGCTGCTGGTACCCTTCGCCGACCGCTTCGGCAGGCGCCGCGTCTTCCTCGCCTCCGTGGTGGGTTTCAGCGTCGGCACGCTGGCCAGCGGCTTCGCGCAAGATGCCTACCAATTCGTCGCGCTGCAGATGGTGACGCGCACATTCATGACTGTCGGCACGGCGGTGGCGGTGGTCATCATCACCGAGGAGTATCCCGCCCTACACCGAGGGTGGGCGGTCGGCATGATGGGAGCACTCTCCGCTGCCGGTCAAGGTCTCGGCGCCGGCTTGGCGGCGTTCATCGAAGCCCTGCCCTTCGGTTGGCGATTTCTCTACGTCATCGGCATCGCCCCGTTGGCGCTGCTGCCCGGGCTGCGTCGCAACCTCGTCGAAACCGATCGCTTTCGCCGTCACATGGCCGACGAAAACCGCCGCGCCGAACCCTGGTATGGGCCGCTGAGATCGCTGATGCTCGAGTACCCGAGGCGCACCATCCTTCTCGGTTTGGTGGGATTCCTCTTTGCCGTCGGCGAGCTACCGGTATTTCAGTTCAGCAGCTACTTCGTGCAGACCCGCCACGGCTGGAGCACCGGCCAGTACTCGCTGATGTTCATCCTCGGCGGCCTGATCGGTATCCTCGGCAACGTCATTGCCGGTCGCCTCGGCGACCGCGTCGGGCGACGCTGGGTCGGCTGCGTCTTTCTCGCCCTGTTTCCCGTCTTCGCCGCGACCTTCTACCACGGCCCGAGTTGGATGTTGCCGATCGCCTGGTCGCTGTTCATCTTCTGCACGACGGCCGGCGGAGTCACGGTGCGCGCCATGTCGAGCGAACTCTTCCCGACTTCCTATCGCAGCACCGCCGCGGCCTGGCTGTCGTTCACAATCACCCTCGGCTGGGCAGTCGGCCTTCTGGCCATTGGCGTACAGCCGGACGCGACGACGATCGACCTGCCGACGCAGATCAGCACCATCGCCGCCGCCGTCTTCTTCGCCGGCATCCTGATTCTCTTCGTCCCCGAAACCGCCGGCCGCGAACTCGAAGACATCAGCGAAGCCTCGTAAGAGCGTCAGGCCATCGGCAACCGCGCACGCGGCGCGCGGCGCA
>JBGTMF010000601.1:0-22342 GCA_041743795.1 Thermodesulfobacteriota bacterium
GTCGCCGGGGCGGCGCAGGCCCGGCACTCGTGACGACGCCGCGGCAGGTCGCCGCGCCCTGATCGTTTGGCGGTGCAGTTGCACCGCACCCCGGAGGTGCCGGCGGTCCTCCCCCCCTTCGCCGGCACCTCCCCCCCCTGATCTACTGCTGGTCCACCACCTTCGCGGAACCGTCCCTCTTCAGATGCCGCGGCGGCGGGAGCGCAGGCCAAAACCGCCCAGCGCGACGAGCAGCGACAGTAGTGCGAACAGACCGAAGCCTGAAGCGGCCGGCGCCGGAACGTGACAAGCTGGGTCGCCGAAACAGTCGGAATCGGCGCAGTCGATCAATCCGTCGCCATCGTTGTCGATACCGTCCGAGCACAACGCACCGGTTTCCGGCTCGCCCGGCTCTTCGGCCGGCTCGAAGCAGGTATTCGTGCAGAGTCCGTCCGCTTGGTTGTTCAACCCGCAGCCGAGGCACTGCGGAATCGCGACGCACGAAACAGCTTGCCCTTGGGAACCGATCTGGAACGATCCGCCGCAACCGGCCGCGTCGCCATCGAAGCTCCCGCAGCCGCCGAATGTGCGCTCGGGTTCGAGTTCGCAAAACGGCAACGGCTTGCAGGTGTTCGTACAATCACCGTCGTTGGCATTGTCCGGACCACAGCCGCGACACCGTTCGTCTTCGGCGTCGTACCAACAGGAGGCGGCACCGGCCTGTCCTTCGTTGAACGCCTGCAGGCAGGACGTCGGATCGTTGTGGAACTGACGACAGCCCTCACTTCCCGGACCTCCAGTGAAGATCGTCCGCGACGCATCGTCACACGGCGGCGGAGTCACGCACGTGTTCACACAAAGGCCGTTGCTCTCGTTCGAGGGCCCACAGCCGCTACAGGAGGGGATTTCTTCGCTGGTGTCCCAGAAGCACGACGCGGTGCCGGAGTTGCCGAGGGTGAAGGCACCGTTGCAGTCGTTCTCGTTTTCGTGCTGAACGCACGCGCCGCCTTGCTGGCCCGAGAAGGGTGGCCCGGAGAACACGCGGGTTTCATCGGCGCATACCGGCGCCGGCCTGCATTCGTTGGTGCAGTCGCCAATGTCCTCATCGAAGATACCACAGGCGCGGCAAAATTCGCCATCCAGATAGCACGATACAAAATAATCACCGTCGAGGGGGGTGAAAGATTCCTCGCATTCGGACTCCTCCACAGAGCCGCAGTCTTCTGTGACCGTACGCGTCGGATCCGCCTCGCAGGTAGGAACTACCGGCGGCACGCAGGTGTTCGTACAACTGCTTCCGCTGTTCGGACCACAACCGAGGCAGTTATCGTTCTCGCTGTCGTACCAGCAACTTGCCGGGCCTTCGAAACTCAGTGCGTAGGCGCCGTTGCACGCGCTTTCATTGTCATCGAACTGACTGCACGCCTGCGTTTGTGGTCCACCCGCAAACACGGTGCGGGTTTGATCTATGCATAGCGGCGGGGGAACGCAGGTGTTGATGCACATCGACTGCGGCCCCACCCCCTCGCCGACGCTGCCGTCGGTTGCGAATGGTCCGCCACCGCTCCCGCAGGGTTGGCAGTCGACCGCCTGAAAGCACGACGAAACTATGCCGTCGCCGCCTTGGTGATACGCCAAATCGCACGACCCGGGGTTGTCGTCGAACTGCCGGCAGGCGCCGCCGCCCTCGCCGCGTCCGATGGTAAAGATCGTACGCGTCGGGTCCTCTGAGCATCCCGGATCAGTGCGGCACACGTTCGTGCACACGTCGTCACTCTCGTTCGAACGACCGCAACCCCTGCAGTCGCCGTTCTCGGTGTCAAAGTAGCAGGATGCGACCCCGTTGGATCCAAGGGTGAACGCCTGGTTACAGCTCGTCTCGTCCTCGTCGTGTTGGCGACACGCCCCCCCGGATTGCCCGGAGAAGGGCGGCCCGGCAAACACCCGATTCGGTGCCCCCTCGCAGGTCGGTGCCGGCCGGCAGGCGTTTGTGCAGTTTTGTTCACCTTCGTTGCTGGGTCCACAACCGCGGCAGGAAGTCCCGTTGTGGTAGCATGAGGCGGCGCCTTCATCACCGAAGGCAAACGCGGATTCACATGCGCCGATATCGTCGTCGAATTGGCCGCATGCTCCGCCATGTTGTCCGGAAAACGGCGGCCCGGCGAGTGTCAGGCCGGGAGCGGCCTCGCATGTGGGGGTTGCGCGACAGGTGTTCGTGCAACGGGATCGACCCTCGTTGTTCGGACCGCAGCCGAAGCACTCGCCTTCGTCGTAGTAGCACGACGCAAGGCCGTTGCTGCCCAAGTGGAATGCCTGGTCGCACATGGCCTGATTGCCGTCGAACTGCCGGCAGGCTCCACCGGACTCGCCGAACCCACTGGCAAATACAGTACGCGTCGGATCGTGTTCGCAGATCAACTGTCCGAGCGAGGGACTCGCCCAGGCCAATACGACAATGATCTGAAGAGGCATGCAGTTGCGCGAACTTATCCTCATTTCCCTCTCCTCATCCTGAGTTACCGGCAACGTCGATGACCGGTCGAAGATCGATAGGCAACAATGGCGAAAACGTCAAACGGTGCGGTGGATACGGTTCCGGGCATGGTTCGACAACGTAGAGGAACGCTATGTTCGAGCGTTGGAATGCCGCCGCCGTCGGCGTATTAGTGTCCTTGCAAGCGAGTGCCGCGCCTATCTCGGGCGAACGATTGGACTGAGCAGACCGTCCTGCGTTTTCAACGGCTGCTATAGCGCGAAAAGAAGGAAGCGGTGTTTCGAACGGCGAAAGGGCGCGCAGTGCGCGCCGGCATGGTTGCGACTGTGTTCGCGGTCGGTTTCTTGTGCGGTTCGGCAAGCCAGCGCAGTGCAGATGCACAGCTGGGGGATCTCGGAAGGGCGGCGATGGAGCAGGCCGGCGAATCGGGCGGTGCCCTCGGGGCAGCGGCGAAGCTGGGTACGTCGATTGTCGAGATGCAGCAGCATGTGACCGGTCTACAGAAGAATCTCGACGCGCTGAACGCGTTGAAATCGAGCCTGGGCGGCTGAGCGATCTCAGGGGAGGGCGAAGTTCTCGAGCCGTGGTAGATTCGACCGCATGCGTCCACCGGGAGTTTCGCCCTTTCACCTTGTTATGCACCAATTGGTGGACGCGTCGTCCAGAGTCGATGCGTCGAGTGGCACCACGTAGAACTGCGCGCGTAGTTTTTCGGTCTGGAACGTGGTTCATGGGAGAAGCATACTTTCAAAATGAGCCTGAGACAGATACACGGCAAAGCTGGAGCTGCCGGCAAACTCAAGCCTGTTTCTCCCCCAGGGCGGCGACGGGCGGTAGCGCTCGAGGCCTTTCTCGTCGAGAATCGCGAGCGGATCATCGCCCGCACTCAGGGCAAGGTCGCGGGAACACGCAACGTGGTCGACAAAGAGGCGGGGCTGGCGAGCGGGATCCCGCGCTTCCTGTCGCAAATTGTCGGTATGCTCCAAACACCTAGCCAATCCGACAACACGGAGATCGGCGAGATCGCCGCACGACACGGCGATGACCTGCACAAGATCGGTGTCACCGTCGAAGAGGTGGTGCACGACTACGGCGGACTCTGCCAGTCGATCACTGAGATCGCCGTCGAGGAAGACGTCACCATCAGCAGCAGCGACTTCCAGACGCTGAATGCCTGCCTCGATTTCGCTATCGCCGCGGCCGTGTCCCAGCACGGCCGGCAACGCGAGCAGTCCGTCAGCGACGGCGCGGCTACGGACCTCGGGGTTCTGGCGCACGAATTGCGCAACGCGCTGCACGGCGCGACGATGGCGTTCGATGCCATCCGCGAGGGAAAGGTTGGTCTGTCCCGAAGCACCAGCGGCGTTCTCCATCGCAGCTTGCTGCGCATGGGCGTGCTCGTAGATCGCGCGCTGGCCGAAGTGCGGATGATGGCGAGCCGCAACAGCAAGGCGCGGATGTCGATCGCGACCCTGCTCGATGAGGTGGTGGCAATGGCGCAAGCCGATGCGCAAGACCGCGGCGTGCAGCTCACCATCGCACCTGTCGAATCGAATCTGTGGGTCGACGTCGACCGCCACAGCGTCCTCTCGGCCCTCGAGAACATCTTGCAGAACGCCGTCAAGTTCACCCGCCCGCATGGGTGCATTGCGCTGCGCACCGTCGCAACCGAAGATCGCGTCCTCATCGAGATTGAGGACGAGTGCGGGGGACTGCCGACCGGGCAGATGGAGGAGCTCTTTCGCGCCTTCGGCCAGCTCGGCGCGGACCGCAGCGGACTCGGTCTCGGTCTAACGATCAGCCGCGACGGGATCGAAGCCAGCGGCGGAACGATCACGGTGCGCGACCTGCCCGGCAAGGGCTGCGTCTTCAGCATCGACCTGCCGCGCCAAGCCTGAAAGTCGCACCAGCCAGCAGGCCAGTTCGACTGTTGCGGAACTTGCAGCGGCGAGCCCCCCCTCCCTATGTGCGCCGCGGGCAAGACAAGGCCTCGTATCGCCCGAGCATAACAATGTCCGACACTTCCCCTTCGCGTCGAGTGTGGCGATTTGCCCGCCAGCCTTGGCTCCGCTATGGACCGGTCGCGGAAACGGGACGGCAGCAGACGGCGATCAGAGCGGTCCTGACGATCGGGTGATAGGATCGGAGCCGTTCCGGCACGCCAATCTGAAATGCTGAGGAATCTCAAGAAGGCACTGGCGTTTCTGGTCTCGACGCCGCTGCATCCGCAATGGCTGACCCGCTCCGCGGACGGTGATCTCGTCTCGCTTCTCGAGCAGTGCGGCGCCGGCAGCCGCGTCCTCGACATCGGCTGCTTCGACAAGTGGCCGAAGCGGCACCTGCCGCGCTCGGCGAGATACATCGGACTCGACTATCCCGAAACCGCCGAGCACTGGTACGAGAGCACGCCGGACCTATACGGCGACGGCTGCCGCCTGCCGATCGCGGACGAAACCATGGATCTGGTGCTGCTGCTCGACGTCGGAGAGCACATCGCCGACACCGAGGTTCTGCTCGGCGAGATTCGCCGCGTCCTCAAGCCGGGCGCCCGGCTGCTGATGCAAATGCCCTTTCTCTACCCCCTGCACGACGAGCCGCGCGATTTCGTCCGATATACCGAGCACGGCTTTCAGCACCTGGCTGACAAAATCGGATTCTTGGTGACGCACTGTAGCGCCGTCGGGCGGCCGCTCGAGTCCGCATTCCTGTTGTTGAACATCGCTCTGACCAAGACCGCCCTCAACTTGATCGCGAAAAGGAATCCGCTGGCGATCTCGGCCGTACTATTGGTGCCGATCATCCCGTTCAACAACCTGATGGCGAAGCTGCTTTCGTCGCTGAGCCCGCCCGACCGCTTCATGCCCCGCACCTATCAGGTGGTGCTCGAGAAGCCCGCCGCGTCGAGTACGCATATCGCGGGCGCGACGGACGACGCCGCGGCTGGCGAGTAAATCGCGAGTCGGATTTGGTGAAACGTTCAACTTGGGATACTCTGCGTGCGCTTTCGCCCGTGTGTCGGACGCACCGGAGGAGATGCCATGCTTCCGCAACAGCGATACCCTCGCGAACCCGTTTCCAGTTTGGTTTCGTGGCTGGTTCGCGTCGTCGTGATGTTTTCCGTTCTGCCGCCGGCCGTTCTCGCCGAGCTGGATGACCTCACCGCGCTGAGCCTCGAGGAACTCATGCAGGTCGAGATCACCTCGGTCTCGCGCGCAGCGGAACCGCACTTCGAGGCGGCGGCAGCGGTCTACGTGATCTCGGCGGAGGACATCCGCCGCTCGGGCGCGACGCACGTTCCCGACCTGCTGCGGATGGTGCCGGGCCTACAAGTGGCCCAGGTGACTTCGAATACATGGGCAGTGTCGGCGCGCGGGTTCAACGGTGTGTTCGCCAACAAGCTGCTCGTCCTCATCGACGGGCGCAGTGTCTATACACCGCTTTTCTCCGGTGTCTACTGGGACGTGCAGGACGTCCTACTCGAGGACATCGAGCGCATCGAGGTCATCCGCGGCCCCGGCGGGACACTGTGGGGCGCCAACGCCGTCAACGGCGTGATCAGCATCATTACCAAGAACGCCGCCGATACCCAGGGGGCGCTGATCACCGGCGGTGCTGGCAGCGTCGAGCGCGGATTCGGCGGCGCGCGCTGGGGCGGCGCGGTCGGCGAGAATCTCCATTACCGCGGCTACGTGAAGTACTTCGATCGCGACCACTTCGACGACGTTGCCGGTCGCGGGCCCGACGACCAGTGGGACGTGATGCGCGGAGGCTTTCGCGCCGACTGGACCCCGACCGGAGTCGACTCCGTCAGGGTGCAAGGCGATATCTACCAGGGCTCGGCCGGCGCCAACAGGGAGATCGCGGTACCGACGGAGCCATTTCACGAGACGCTCCCCGAGTCGGTGCGCATCGCAGGTGGCAATATCCTCGGCAGCTGGAACCACTACTTTACGGAGTCCGCGTCGACATCCCTGCAGTTATACTACGACCGCACCACGCGCGACTCGGTCGGGCTGCGTGAAGACCTGGACACATTTGATCTCGACTTCCAGCACCAGTTCGGTCTCGGCACCCGGCAGTCCCTGATATGGGGCCTCGGCTATCGTGTCACCGGCGACGACATGCGTGATAGCTTCGGCATCCGAATCACGCCGCGGTCGCGCAGCTTCCAGATATTCAGCGGCTTCATACAGGACCAGATCGCGCTCGCGGACCAGCTGCGCCTCACCCTCGGGACGAAGATCGAACACAATGACTTCTCTGGCGTCGAGGTGCAGCCCAGCGGCCGATTGCTCTGGACTCCGAGCGCCAGTCACGTCCTCTGGGCGGCGGTCTCGCGCGCCGTGCGAACGCCGTCGCGTGCAGAACACGACGCCATCTCCACGTCGTTTCTCACCATTGGCGATGCATCGGCAATCTTCCGCGCTTCCGGAGATCGAGATCTCGAGGCCGAGGACCTGCTCGCCTACGAAGCCGGGTATCGCGTTCGCCCGCTGCGCCGGCTGAGCCTCGACGCGGCGATCTTCTACAACGACTACGACAACCTCGCTTCGCTCCCGATCGGGGAGCCTTTCCTCGACGAGGATTTCATTCCACCGCAGTTCGTCGTCCCGACGGAGCTCTCAAACCTCGGCAGCGCAACCGCCTACGGGTTGGAGTTGGCCGCCGAGTGGCACCCCATCGATCGCTGGCGCCTCACGGCGGGCTACACCTGGCTCGATCTCGACATCGCCGCCGGGGCTGGCAACGCCGTTCTGCTCAACAACGCCGATGAGAATCCCAGCCATCAATTCAACGCGCGTTCCTTTCTCGAGCTACCGTGGAACCTCGAGTTCGACGCCGCCGCATACTATGTCGACGACCTCGCCGCATTCGACATTTCGGAATACGTCCGCCTCGACCTTCGTGCGGGATGGCGCGCGACCGACCAGCTGGAATTCAGCTTGGTCGGGCAGAACGTCCACGACGCAGGACACCGCGAGTTCGGCGGCGGCATCGCCACAGCTGTGCCGGGAACGGTCCCTCGCAGCATCTACGGAAAAGTCACATTGCGGTTCTGAGCGCCATCGAGTTCGTCAGCTGCGTTCGAACGGAGCCGCCAAACGACGCATCACCTCGCGGGATTGCTCCTTGGCTTGCGCTTCCGTCATGCCGATCTCAATGGCCGTGTCGCTCAGACGGTTCAAGAGCCATGTGCGAACGCCGAGAAATGTTGCGGCTGCGACGGCAATACTGATGGAACCGGCTGCGAAGAGCGGTTCAATACCACTGGTGGAGGCGGCACCGTGGTACATGAGTGTCGCGCCGAGGATAGCGAAGAACGCGACGAGGTAGGTCGCCACCTGGAAGCGCTCGATCGGAATACCCGCGGTGCGCTCGATGAAGATCGCCAGGAGGTCGGTCGCAGCGCCGTCGTTGGCCACAGTTGCCGTTGCGGTCTGCGCGTTGTCTGCCCGCGGGGCATCCGTGGGGAACAACCAGTCGTTCGCCGGTAAGGAGTGACCTTGATTACTCGCTCGCGACGCACTCGGGTAGCCGGCCGAAACGGATGGATGGAATTGTGTCGGTTGGACGCTGATCTGGGTTCGTTGCATCGCTCAACTCCTCTTGGTTTGGAATATCGTTGAAACCATGCCGATTGCCGCGTGTTGCAACAATGCGCGACCGGCGGGACGTGGTGTGCTGCGGACTGGCGGTGTCTCCTCATGCATGCCTTCGAGAACGCCGAGTCCATCGAGTACGCAGATCTCGTGGGCTCCCGCCTGCGTAAGGGCCCACTTGAGCACTCCGCTCGATCCGTCCGTGGCGGCGGAAATCCAGATGCGGGTGCCTGTGTCGGTGAGACGTTTGAGTTTCGACGCGAGTGCCATCGCACCAGAGACGTCGACACTTGACACCGACGTCATGTCGACGAGCACGCCTCCTTGCCCGATCGATTGCTGGAGGACGACGTCGACCCGGTCCTGCGAACCGAAGAACAGCGGCCCGCAAAGCTTGATGACCTGGATTCCTCCCCGTGGCTCGCTCGTCGCGACGATGCCCAACTCTCCGCCCGTCGGGAGGTACTGTACTGGTTCTTCGTTGCTTTCCACCGTATCGGCATTGCGCGCGGAGAGTAACGCCGCGCGCTGCTGGTGGGCGAAGTGGAGGAGAGAGGCGATGACGCCGATAGCGACACCCCCGACGAAGTCGGTGAGCAAAATACCGGCCGCAGTGACGATGAAGACGAGGGCCTCGAATGGAGCGATTCGCCACATCTGCGCGAGTTGCCTCCAGTTGATCAGGCGGTATCCGATGACGGTGAGTATTCCGGCCAAGGCAAGGAGCGGTACGAATGAGACGAACGGCGCCAGCACCAATAGAATGAGGAGCAACACGATGGACTGAACAATCGGGGCGAGGCGGGTGGTGGCACCGGCTTCCACGGCGGCCATGGAGCGGACGACCGCGGCCGCCACCGGCATGCCGCCGAAGCAGGCGCTGCCGATGTTGGCGAAGCCCTGGGCGATCAGTTCCTGATTGCTGCGCAGAGTATCTCCCTCCACGCGTGAACCGACCGCCAGCGCGCAGAGAAGTGAGTCGATAGAGGCAAGCATCGCCAGGGCGAGAGCTTCGGGAAGTAGCGCGGCAAGGTCGAGATTGGCGCCCAGGATGGTGGGAATCCGCGGTCGCAACGAGCCCACTTCGACGGCTGCTACGGTGGGTGCCGAGACACCGAGAAGAGCCACCGCGAGCACCGCAACGCCAAGGCCTACCAGCGGCGCCGGCATGCGAGGGGCGATCCGCGGCAACGCTATGACGACGGCGCAGACGAGGCAGCCGAGGAAGAAGACCATGGGATCGATCTGGCCGAGCACGCCGAGGTCGCCCGCTTGTGAGAGCAGCGTCAATTCGGCCGGGAGTCCCATGAGCCGCGGCAGTTGCGAGTCGAAGACGAGCAAGCCCACCGCGGCGAGGAATCCGCCGATGACCGGCAGTGGAATCGCGTGCACGAAGTGACCGACGCGCAGGATGCCGAAGCCGATCTGAATGAGCCCGGCGAGGAACGTCGCGGCGAGGAGCCCTTCGAGTCCATGGCGTGAGACAATCTCCAGGGTGATCGGCGCGAGTGCGACTTCTGGGCCGGTAACCTGCAACTTGCTGCCGCCGAGCAGCGCCCCGAGAATGCCTGCCACCGCACCGCTCACCAAGCCGAGGCTCGGAGGTAGGCCGCATGCGATGGCCAGCGCCAGGTTCAAGGGAAGCGCCACCAGCGCCACCGTGATACCGGCGGATATATTGGGCCCGATGCTGCGCCGCTCGAGTGATTCTCGCCAGGATGTGAAGGTGAGGTGAGCGGCCGATACCACGGCGGATTTGCTCTTCCTCGCGTCGACTCGAAATTCTGTTTCCATTGGCATTCGTCCCAATCACGAATCGGGCCAACTGGAGCGGTGCGATCCGGCTTGAGTTGCGGCGCGCTGGTGTCGCCGCGCGCCGACGGGGCCGATCGGACAGCGTCTCCAATCACCGACACCGCGATTCAACGCTGTCGCCGAGAGCCAACACGTTGCGATGCGGTCGCGGGCCATGCTAGCCACGGTCAGATGCAGAATGATTCCGCGGCGCGCCAGTCAGATGGGCGCAACGCGACCAAGCGGCGCAGTATGCCGCTGTTCAGTCATCTATTCCTCTCTCACATCTTCCCGGTCATGCTGATCGCCTTTGCGCTGGCGATCTCCATGGTGGCGCTGGTGAGAATCAGCCTGGTCCTGACCGCGCTCAACGATTCCCATCTCAAGGCACTGCGACACGAGGGCGAGTTGCACCGCGCCGTGTGGGGCGTCGACGTAGCGATGCGCCACGCGCAGGCCGGCTGTGATGCCGGCGGCACGGCGGAGCGCGCTTCGAGGGAAGTGGCGGTTCAACTCAATGGACTGCATGCGGAATTGCGCCGGGCGCACGCCGCGCAACAGTTCATCCCTGCGCCGATGCAGGACATCGTCGACGGCTATGTCCGCACCGCCAAGGAGGTGCTCGCGGCCGACGCCTGCGCCGCCCTGGCTGGAGTCGAACTCGTACGGCGTCGCGCCGAGCTCGATGAGGCTATTACCACGCTGTGGATCGAGCGCTTTCGAGCACTGCACCAAGAGGTCACGGAGAACGAAGAGTCGGCGCGCGACATCGCGGTACGCGCTAGTTGGACGGGCATCCCACTGGCGGTTGTTTCCTTCATTCTGGCGATGTTGATCGCACAGAGGATGACCCGCATGGTGACGCGGCCGCTGGCGGCGCTGGCGGCGATGGCGGCCCGGGTAGGGAAGGGCGACTTCAAAACATCGGCGACGGAGGTGGTCGGTCCCGAAGAGATCGAGAGCCTCGGCGTCGAACTCGAGCGGATGAGAATACAACTCGAAGAACTCGAAAGTCTCAAGCAGGGGTTCCTGGCGTCGGTATCACATGAGCTTCGCACGCCATTGTCCAAGATACGGGAAGCTCTCGCACTGATGGAGGACGGCGCAGTCGGTGAGTTCACGCCCAAGCAGGCACGCCTGGTGCAAATCGCACGCACAGCTTGCGAGCGGGAGATCCGCATGGTGACGACCTTGCTCGATTTGTCGCGGTTGCGTGGCGGCGGCCGTATTAGCCCGCGCAACGGGGTTTCGCTGGATAACGTGCTGCACCTGGCGGTGCAAGACGAGTTGGCCGACGCGGTGGCACGCGGCGTTGACGTCGAACTGCGGTCGAATGGCGGGTTGCGGGCGAATGAGCTCGACCCTGTGCTGATCGAGCGGGCCGTCGCCAACCTGGTGCGCAATGCCGCATCGGTCTCCCAGCCGGGACAGAAGGTGGTCGTAGAGAGATCTCTCGAGGATGAGCGGCCGAACAGTATCGGCGCGTGGATATGTATCACCGTTACCGACCAGGGACCGGGCGTTCCGGAGGAGATTCGCGACCGGATCTTCAACGCATTTGTGACGCGCGCCGTGCCGAGCTCCGGCAAAGCGCTCGGAATCGGCCTCGGGCTCGCTCTGTCGCGCGAAGTGGCGCGCGCGCATGGTGGCGATCTCGAGTTGGTCGAGACGGGCCCGCAGGGCACCATCTTTCGCATGTGGTTGCCATTGCGACACGAGACCGCTTCCCTGGACTACGTGCCTGTCCGTCCGCCGGGGAATGCGGGTGCGGAGCAAGGTGTGCAATGAGTCGAACCGAAACAGCGCGGCCCCACGTACTCGTCGTCGACGACGAGGAGGACATGTGCGAGCTCATCGCACTACGCTTGGAACACCACGGCTATCGGGTAACCTCGGAGCAAACCTGTCGCGGCGGACTCGAGGTGCTCGAGCGTGAGGTGGTAGACGCCGTTCTCCTCGACCTGCGGCTCGAACACGAGGACGGATTGGAGCTGCTGTCGGAGATCCAGATGCGTTCCCTGGATCTACCGGTCATCATCCTCACCGCCCACGGTACCATCGATACTGCCGTCGAGGCGATGAAGCGCGGCGCCTACGGTTTCCTCACCAAGCCGTTCGATGACCACGAGTTGTTGCAGAAGCTCGGCCACGGGGTCGAACGACTTCGGTTGCGCCGTGAGGTGGACGGACTGCGTCGCATGGTGGGGGAGGCTAGCAGCGGCGCGCGACTGCTGGGCGCAAGCGCGGCTATCGTCGCGGTGCGGGAACTGATCGTCCGCATCGCGCCGTCGGACGCGACGGCGCTGATTCTCGGCGAGTCCGGTACCGGCAAGGAAGTAGCGGCGCGTTCTCTCCATGATCTTTCACCACGCCGCGACGCTCCACTCATAGCCATCAACTGCGGGGCGCTGCCCGCCGATCTGCTCGAAAGCGAACTGTTCGGATATAAGCGCGGCGCCTTTACTGGCGCCGAACGCGACAAGGACGGTCTTTTCGCCGCGGCCGACGGCGGAACGCTGTTCCTGGACGAAATAGGCGATGCCCCGCTTTCGGTGCAGGTGAAGCTTCTGCGCGTCCTGCAGGAGCGCAGCTACCTACCGATCGGTGCGACCGAGCCGCAGGGCACGGACGTGCGCATCGTAGCTGCAACCAACAAGGATCTGCGCGGCGAGGTGGCGGCTGGGAACTTTCGTGAAGACCTCTTCTATCGCCTTCATGTGGTTCCTGTCCTCATGCCGGCGCTGCGCCATCGCCGCGAGGACATCGCACTGTTGGCGGAACTGTTTCTCAGCCGAGGCGCCGCGCAGCACCGGATCGACACGCCGCACCTCTCGCACGAGGCTCTGAGTATTCTGATGGCGCACGACTGGCCCGGTAACGTCCGCGAGCTGGCAAACGTCGTGCAGGCTGCGTCACTGCTCAGCACGGATGGAGTCCTGCGGCCGGCGCATGTGTCGGCGGTCATGCCTCGTCACGATGACTTGGTTCGCCAATTTCCGGTAGCTGCGGAAACGTCGATGCCGTTGCCTGCAAGCGATACTCTGATCGCGGACAACCTGCCGCCGATGCGAGAAGCGCGCGAGGCGTTCGACCGCGCCTACTTGAAGGAAGCCCTGCGCCGCGCCGGCGGCAACGTCAGTGCCGCCGCCAAGATGTCGGGTCGCAACCGCACCGACTTCTACGACCTCCTGCGTCGCTACGAGATCGCCGCCAACGATTTTCGCGACTAGTGTTCTGAGTCAGAGATTCGTCAACGAACTTTCAACTCAGGACTCTGGCCCGAGATGGCGTGCAGTTGGCGCTTGCAGCCGGATATTCATGAATAGTCCGGGCTAGCAACCCGATGGTTGCAGGGAGTCACATTTCGAGCTGCGCGGCCTCGCCCTTGACGATCAGCACTGGACAGTGCGCCGTGCGCAAGACTTTTTCGGCAACGCTACCTACCAGGACTCTCCTCATTCCGCTCAGTCCGACGCTTCCCATGACGATGAGGTCGACGCGGTGCTCCTGCGCGACCTCGACGATCTTGCGAGGCGCGCGCCCGTCAGCGACGAGGGGCTCCACCGCGACGTCACCGTCGTCGCCGTGCAGTTTCTTCATCTCCTTGAGGGCCCGTTGACGGATGCGGGACGGATCGTCCGCTACGGGAGAAGGAGACGTTCGATAGAACGATGGGTACGGAATCTCGTCCACCACGTGCAAGGCTCGCAATCGAGCGCCGTTCCGTTGCGCCAGTGCCAGCGCGGCGTCGAAGGCTTTTTTGGACGCATCGGAGAAATCCACGGGACAGAGGATGTCGCGGAACTCGGCACGGTCAGACGGACGACTCCCTTCCGCATGGCTTACGACCAGCACGGATACGGGGGACAACCGCACCACCGCTTGCGCTACGCTGCCCAACAGAATGTGGGTGAGCCCGGTGCGCCCTCGGGTTCCTACGACGACGAGATCGATGGCGTGGTCCGCAGCATAGTCAACGATCTCCGCTGCCGCCGAAGTCCCGCGCAAAGCCGCCCTGCTCACGTCCACGTCGACGCGCCGGGGAGTGTTGTAAAGGCGGGTCTCGGCCGCCCGATCGAGCGCGCCTTGGAAGCGTTCGTGATCCTGCAACCCCTCTTCGTATAGATCGTCGGAGAGCACTCTCACGTGGACGACGTGCAGGTGCGCTCCGTTTCGAGCCGCCAGCACAGCGGCATATTCGGCGGCCCAGTCAGAAGCCTCAGAGAAGTCGACTGCGACGAGGATGTTTCGAATTTGTTCCATATGCCGATCATCCTTATGCAATTCGGCCGGCGTCGGCCAATCGCCGGGAAGTTGCCGTGGGAGGTCGCCTCTACCGCCGAGGCGAGATCCTGAATGGTCGTCCCGACCGGATTTTCGAAACGCAGGATTTACAGCGGCCCGCGGCCGGACCGAGAAATTCCTCAACTTTGGTGGTTGCCGTAAATAGGAGTACGATTACTAATCGGTTGGCATGCGTATGGCGCATCGTCGATCCAGATCCGGAATGTGTTGCAACTCCAATCTGATCCCAGCGGATCACGTCCACTCCACAGATGAGCCGGGGTAGCTGCCTATGTCCAATGATTCGACAAAACCCGCGCGCCGCGGGATCCGTGCAGCCCTGTTGCTCATCGCCTTGGTCGTCGTCGCCGTGATCGTGCTTCGCATCGCCGGCGGCGCGGCGCTGCGGAGCTGGGCTGAGTCGAGCCTGAATGAGAACCTCGACGGTTATCGAGTTGCCCTCCCCGAGTTGCGGATCGACCTACTTGGGCTCGGCTTGCAGCTATACGGTGTGACGGTCAGTCAAGAGGCGAACCCGGAGCCGCCGGTCGCGCTTATCGAGCGTCTGGGGCTCACCCTCAGTTGGCGGGCGCTGCTGCAGGGCGGCGTGCTGGCGGAGCTCGATCTCGAATCGCCTCGGCTGCACATCGATCGCAGCCAGGTTGTCGAGGAAGCCGGTGACGATGAGCCACTCGAGGACCGGGGTTGGCAGGAGGCATTGTTGGCCATCTACCCGTTGGCGATCGATCGCTTCGAGGTGGACGACGGCTCGCTGACGTACATCGAAAGTGAAGGCGAGCCCCCGCTTCGCCTCGACGGCGTCGAGATGACGGCGAAGAACATTCGCAATGTCCGCAGTCCGGACGATACGTATCCGTCACCGGTGTCCCTGCGGGCGACTCTGTTCGAGTCGGGCCGTGTTCGAATCGATGGCGATGCCGACTTGCTCGCCAGCCCCTATCCCGCGGTGGATGTAGACATTGAGTTGGAGACGGTTCCGCTGGCGGCGATCGATCCGCTCGCCGACGAGGTCGACATTCGCATCCACAAGGGAGTCCTTGGCGCCAATGGCCACGTCGAGTACGGACCAGCCAAGAGCGACGTCTACATCAACACGGTGCGCATTGACGGCGTACAGATCGACTATATCGATCGCCGGACCGACACGGAGGATCAGCGCCGCCGCGCGCAGCTGGCGGAAGAGGCCGCGGAGACTCTCAGCAAGGATGAGTCGACGCGCGTCTACATCGACCTCCTGCAGATCCGCGGCGGCGAGCTCGCTTACGACAGGGTCGATGATTACCGCCTGTTTGTCTCCGGCGCAGATATAACCATCAAGGACGTCGTCAATCGCGACCCCAAGAAGCAGGCGTCGTTGGAAGCACGCGGGCAGTTCATGGGTGCAGGGAAACTCTCGTTGGACGGCAGTTATCGCGCTGGACGCGAGACACCCGACTTCGACGTCGATTTGCGCATTGAGGAAATGCCCCTGACGAAGCTCAACGACGTATTTCGCACCCACGCCAAGTTCGACGTCAGCGAGGGAACGTTCGCCTTCTACTCCGAGCTCAAGGCCGAGGACGGCCGGCTCGACGGGTACGTGAAGCCGATTTTCAAGAATATGGACGTATACGATCGCCGACAGGACAGCGATAAATCGTTGCTCGGACAGGTGTATGAGGGAGTGGTCGGCGCCGTCGCGACGATTCTCCAGAACCCCAGCGACGACGTCGCCGCGAAGGTCGCGGTGTCAGGCCGCATCGACAACCCGGATATCAGCACTTGGGATGCGGTTCTCAGTCTCGTTCGGAACGCATTCGTAAAGGCCATTTCGCCCGGCCTGGAGGACGCAGGCGCCGACATTCCGTAGCAGTCCGTTGAAACACCGCGAGGCGGCCTTTCGCTCAGGGTGAGCGAAAAACTCCTTGAGAAACGGGGCGGAGAACCGCTCATGCTAAGCCCTTCACCTTTCCTCTGGCAAGGGTCTCAGTGGGGGTGGTATGGAAGTCATCTCATGCGCAGCCGGGAATTTACTCGTGAGGCCGCTTCGTGGTTGCAAACTAGCCCCACCACAGGCGTGCCGCCGGATGATTCGAATGAGAAACGATGGACGGATCGCGCGAAGCGCGCGCCACCCTGTGCCTCTGCCTCTGCCCATGCCTCTGCCTACGAGCGAAGCGAGTTTCAGCCTAGCTTGTGGCTGGTGAGGAACATCAACCTCATCCGCGCGGTGCGGAACGCGCTCAAAGGGTGCCCAGCGCGATGACGGCGCCACGTGTTGCCAACAGTCCCGAGGCGGTCGATGAGCTTTTCGCTGAGTACATGAACGCCGGGGATCTCGACTCGCTGGTCGGACTCTACGAGGAGAAGGGTGTGCTCATCGGACAAGATGGTACACCGCTGGTCGGACCAGCCGCGATACGCCACTACTTCGAGGTCTTTGGCGATGCCAGGATGGCGATTCAGATGAACGTCACCAAGGGCGGCGACGACATCGCGGTGCTCTACAACGATTGGACCGGTTCCTTCATCGGCCCCGATGGCGAGCGCAACGAGATGAGTGGCAGGGCTCTGGAGATCGTCCGCCGCCAAGCCGACGGCAGTTGGCGCTTCATCGTCGACGACCCGAACGCGCGCGGCTGATTGGCGGCCGTGCAATTGCAAAACGCCGGCTTGCGGGATCGCGCCCTTGACCGTCGGTCGTTGATCGTCGCTGCAGCCGTCGCTTTCATCATCGTAACCGTAAGCACGTTGACCGTCCTTCAGCGCTCTCCCGACGGATAGGGCCCGTGGCTGAGCCTCAGCCCAGATACGCAGTTCTATCTGAGCATGGTTACCGGGGAACCTGTGCCAGGGCCCTTCAAGCACCGCCTTCTCGTACCAGCGCTGGCCTCCGTGCTTCCCCTGGCGCCGTTGCTCACCTTCAAGCTCATTACCTACGCAGCGACCTTCCTGGGGTACTTCGTCGCGTTTCTGACCCTGCGCTGTTTGCGGTTCTCCATCCTTACAGCTGCGGCGTCACTGCTTCTTCTTGCAGGCACGCTGCGCCAGTTGGTGCTGCTCCAGAATCCGTACGTGACCGATGCGTGTTCGTTTCTGTCGCTGAACCTATTGGTGTTCTTTCTCGTACGTCGTGCGCCATTGGCCTTTGCCATCACGGCGATGGTCGCCGTGTTGGCCAGGGAGGACGCAATCTTCCTCGCGCCCGCGTTTTTCGCCTTCGGCTCGTGGCGCCGGGCGACACTCATCGTCGCAGTCATACTGGGGGCCTACCTGATCCCGAGGGCGCTGAGCCCTGGCCTCCTGTATGATTGGATGGGCCTTCGGCCACTGGGTGGATTCAGCTATTGGGCAAAGCTGTTTGGGGCGTCGGGTTGGGTTTTGTTGACTCTACCTTTGGGGCTACCGATTCTAAAGACGCGTTCGAGGGAGGTACTCGGTGTCTTTTTGCTGGGCCTCGGCGGTACGGTGGCCTCGACCATCTTGGCGGCCGACACCGCACGCATGGTCCTACCTCTCGCGCCCACCGTGGGAATTTGCATAGCCGCCGTGTTCTCGCACTTAGCGGGATCTCCGTTGCGTTGGTTGGTAGCGGTGCTGATCTTGGGAGGCCCACTGTGCGTCATTCCCAACGTGTTCTTTCCCGGCAACATCCAACCTCCGCCGGAGCTGGAGATGTGGTACGTGCAACACGCTCCACTTGTGCTCGGCTACCAAGCTCTCGGCGGAGTCTTCATCCTGATGGCGGCGTACCACATCTCCCCTTTGTGGAGCGCTGAGTGGAACGCGCGCTGGAGCAGTCGCTGGGCCTCGGAGGCCCACTGACGCAACGCGCTGAACACTTTCCCGCTATCATGCGGCCGGCGTCGAAGTTGGTCATGGACGCGACGAACCCAATTTGCGAATCTGCCGCCGGAGAACGACGTGGATCGCTTCCGATGGCCGGCCGCGCTGTTACTGTGGTAGGCTCTCCGCGCTCACGATCCGCATCACGACGTCGAGTCTCGTGATCGCGAAGCTCCACGCGGGTGCCGAGTTAAACATGACGACGATCGTATACTTGGGCGAAAACAGGGCGTTGTCGGTCTCCGATCGCACCATGACCGTCCTCGACGTCTCGATTGCTCACAAGATCCCACACGTTCGGGAATGCGGGGGACAAGGGCGCTGCACGACCTGTCGCGTCCGTATCTGTGACGGGATCCAGAACGTCTCGGCGCGAACGCCGCGCGAGGTCGAGGTGGCGGACGCGCTTCGCTGGGATGAGTTCACGCGCCTGGCTTGCCAGACGCGCGTCTGCGGGGACGTGACCCTCGAACGGCTGGTCAAGAGCTCCGCGGATGTGTCGCGCCTGCAGGTGGAAGAAGCGTCGATCGCACCCTCTGAGGAGCGAACGCTCGCGGTCCTTTTCTGCGACATCCGCGAGTTCACGCCCTTTGTCGACGCGCACCTCGCCTATGACGTGGTGCACATCCTCAATCGCTTCTTCAAGGCGGCCGGCGACGCGATTCTGATCAACAACGTGTCATTTATCAGTATGTGGGCGACCAGATCATTGGGCTGTTCGGTGTTGGCGGCGATCCGCCCGAGAAGAGTTGTCTCGACACGATTCGAGCCGGCTTGGGCATGCTCGCAGCGCTGAACGATCTCAACGCGGAGCTATCAGACGAATTCGGTACGACGCTCGAGATCGGTATCGGGGCGCATGTCGGGCCTCTCATCGTCGGCATAATGGGGCATCCGGATCATCGGCAGTTCACGGTGATCGGTGATGCGATGAATCTCGCCAGCCGCATCGAAGGCGCGAACAAGACGCTCGGCACGAGATTCCTGATGTCGGAGGTTCTGTACAATCACGTCCCGCAGGCGCCCGTGGAGGTGCGGAGAGCGCAAGCCGTACTGAAGGGCAAGCGCGGCACGTTCCAACTCGTGGAAGCGATCGGCTTTGCCGCGCCCGACTCCGCCTTGCTGGTGCAGTCGACCATCGGCGTTCTCCTGCAACACCAGAAACGGTTCACGCAAGAATCTCTATCGACGTTTGTTCGCGCTGGCTCCTCCGGCTGAAGGACTTTTCCGTGGCGACATGGAGAGCCAGGGCCAGATGCTCTCCCACATGATGCATTTTCTCGTGCACGCCATGAGCCGCCCCGAGATCATGGCGCTCGGCCTGCGAGATCTCGGACGGCGACATGATGGGTACGGTGTCGAGCCGGAGTACTACCCGGCCTTTCGCCAAGCGTTTCTCGAGTCGGCACGTGGGGTTCTCGGCGAGAAGCAGACACCGCAGGTCGAGAAAGCGTGGGCGGACACGATCGACATGATCATCGATTCGATGCACGGACCGGTCGCGGGTTGAGGCCTCGGCAGCGAGCGATGTGGCGACCGCGGGGGCGCGGGCGAACGAGGGCGAACGGGGCCGACGCTCGTCAAACTCCGGGGTCAACGCGGACGTCAAGATGTGCCGCCGGTTCGCCGTGGGAACTCCATACCAGAAACGGTGGAAAGGCTCCGTAGTAGAGAAGGTTGGGAAGAACGCGAAGAAGGAATCCGATATCCGATCCAGTGCTCAAGATGAGGAGATCGGCGGTCGCCCAGGCTCCGTACCAGGTGAGCACGATCCAATCGAGTCGGCGGCCCCAATCGCAGGGGCGCGTTGTAGAAAGAGACTCGAAGATACGGCGAACAACGACGAACACGACAAAACTGAACTCGTGAACGAAGAAGAGTACACGAGGTTCCTGCGCGCTCAGAACATATACGACGACCTGGCTGAAGATGGGGATGAGCAACGTGAAGGCAATTGCGATTCGGGCCCCGCGAAGCGACGGCCGAATCGTTCCGTCCGCTCGAACCCATTCGCGTAGGGCGAAATAGCGAAAATCTCCGGCGAGCACGAAAAAGACGGCGATGATGGTCGCGGTACGCGGCGATAGCGCGCCGACACCGGGGACCACCGACGTAGTGAGCCACGCGTCGACCATGGCGAGGCCGGCGAGGCCGCAGGCGAATGCCTGCACGGACAGATGAACACGAGGACGCGCCAGCGCGACCGCGAGTCCGACCGCCGCCGCGATCCAGAGCGCAACCGGATGCTGCCATCCGCTCGCGTAAAACGCCTCAAACATCAGGGCTTCGTCGCTGGCGGCGCAACGCTCGTCAGGTACTCGATGAGGTCGTCGATCGTGCGCTCGCGATCGGCAATGTCTTTTTGCAAACCAGGCATCTCCGTGTCGCGGCGAACCGACTGGGGATCACTGATCCACCTGCGCAACCACCCCGGTGCCATATACGTGGTCACGCTGACCGGCTCGTTGAGCTCGGGGCCGACGGTCCCGCCAACACCATTGACCGCGTGGCAAGAGGAACACCACTTACGAAAGGCGCCGAACCCGCGCTGCGCACCGGGCGAAGCGTCCGTACCCGGAGCGATGCGCGAGAAACGCGCCGATGACGAGGCTGCGCGAATCGCGACGATCTGATACGGCCAGCCCCAGTCGCCCTCCGAACGTACGACTTCGTCCTTGAGATTTTCCCACACGAGGTACAACGGCGCGAGAACGGTATCGATGGCCTGCGTGCCGACGGGTTTTACGAGACGAAACTCGTCGCGGTCCGTCCTCGCGAACGCGAAAAACGCCTGGTGAGCGAGCAGGCGCGATGAAGGAACGCTCGCTCGGTATCCGTCGCTGCACTCGAATTCCACATCGCCCGCCTCGCGCCACTCCGGCCCGAGAGTCGCATCGAGTAACGCTACGGCAGGCAGCGCGCGAAATTCGACCTCGCGATTCTCGTAGGGGTCTCGAACGCGAACGATCCGCTCCGAAGTCACCGACTTGAGGCGCGTGAGGGGCCAGGGCTCCTCCTGCGTGCCGAATCGAATACTCGCCTCCGTCGACGCGCTTGCATGACACGCCGACGCGAAAGCGAGCAGAAGCGCGAGCGCAAACTTCACGGGAACACGCCGACCACTACTTCAACACGCGTCTCAGACGACGGTTGCGAAGGACCGCGCCCGCACATGCAGAGATGCGAGGCGCGAGTGACCACGCGCACGCCTTTGGCGCCGCCGTCGTTCAGCAGCGTCTCCGCGACGTCCCGCGTGAGATCCTCTTGTATTTGAAAGCGCCGCGCATACGCGTCGACGAGGCGAGGAAGCTTGCCGAGGCCGATGATGCGCTTGCCCGGACGGTAAGCGACGCTTGCCGTGCCAAAGAACGGCAGAAAGTGATGCGCGCACATTGAAAAAAAGTTGATATCGCTCACTTCCACGATGCCGACGACCTCGTCCGCGCTGACGAGTCGAGTCGTGCGCAGTACCGACGCGGGCTCGATCGCGTAGCCGGACAGAAGCTCGCGATAGGCCCGTGCGATGCGCTCTTCGGAGCCCGGATCATCAAACCAGGCGATGGCGCGCCGATCGCGTGTGACGTGCTCGCTGAGCCAGGCGGTGAGAGTCGTACCGCTCTTCGGCGTGCTCATAGAATATGCCAGGCGTTCGCCGCATCGCCCGTGCGGTTTGGATATGCAGCGGCAAGCGCCACCTCACACACAGCTACGAGATCCTCAACATCAGTCACGACTTCATCTCCGGTTTCGCGCCTGTCATTTAACAAATCGGGTAAGCGGCGATTCCGAGGCTGGAGACATGTTTCCAAAGCCGCGGCTCGTGTACGGCATAGTACGGACAACGCCCCCGCATCAAGTCGAGGCGTCGACCGGAGCCTTGGGCCTTCGTCAGCGGAGGGCGGCGATGGCGCTACCGCCCGTGTAGATCGCGAGCAGAATCAGACCGGCGGCGAAGTAGCGCAGACTGCGCTCGGGGTCGAGGCGGCCGGCCAGCCGGCAGCCGAGTTGAACGCCGACGACGGCCGCCACCGTGAATGGCAATGCCACCGACCAGTCGATGTGCGCCGTTCCGAGACGAGCCAGCAAACCGGTGGCGCTGTTGATGGCGACGCGGCGGGTCGACTCCACCGCCGCCGCTTAGTCGGGCTGCACGCCGAGGCTGTTCAGCGTCATCGCCCATTTCGTAGTGGCCGACCAGCAGACAGAACTCGATCAGCTCGCGTTCGTCGAGATGCGCGCGGAGGGCCGACCACGACGCGTCGCCGATGCGGCGCTCCGCGTGCAACTCGTCGGCCACCTGCAGCAGGGCGACCTGACGTGGCGACCAGCTCGGCGCTTCGAGCCC
>JBGTMF010000602.1:0-2002 GCA_041743795.1 Thermodesulfobacteriota bacterium
GTGCTCGCCGCGCCGGCGGGCAGGATGGTTGCGTTGGAAGCCGGCGCGCTGCGGTAGACGTCGCGCCATACGGCTTCGGGCAGGGCCTGGCGGATTTCGGCGCGCCCGATCTCCTCACCCGAGCTGTCGGACAGATTGAACGCCTGCAGGCGGCCGACTGCCAGGGTGTCCTGCGGTCGCCAGTTGGCGAGGTCGTCGGCGGTGAAGTTGCTGATCACGGCGAACGTGTACTCGGCCGGCAGGGTGGCGCCGTTGCGACCGGCGCGCACGTCGGCGATCCAGGCGTTGACGCCGTCGGTGTACTGCACGAGGAGGTTGGCGGTCTCCGGCGATTCATCCTGCAGTCGTTGCCACAGGGCGTCTTCGATGCGCCGGCCGTCGCGCGTCGTGAAGAAGGTCCGCATCTCGGCGTCGCTGGCGAGAGTCAGCATTCCGAAAATCTCGCTCAGTCGGCCGGTGGCGACACGGCGAAAGGCGTCCATTTCCCAGAAGCGCGAGCGCGCCGTCTCGTAGCCCTGGACGAACGTTACCGCCGACTCGTTTTCACCATAGATGTGCGTGATGCCCAGCTCGTCGGTGACGACTTCGACGGCGGAGGGCAGGCCCGGTAGGGCGATCGTCGCGGCGATCGGCAATTCGGCAATCGGATCAGGCGCCGCGTCGTCGTCTGACGAGCAGGCGATGAGCGAAAAGCTCAGTACCAGGGCGATGGCGGGTCTAAAACGGTGCAACATGACGGACTCCTCTCGTGGCGGCCGCCATTCGCGACCCTCCCCCAAACGGGGCGAATCTAGGCTTCGGGCCGTTTCGATTCAAGGCAAACAGGCCTCGGCCGGCGGTCGACCGCGCCGCCGCGTCGGCGATCACGGGCTGGCGCGCCAGGCGTCCGAAAACGCGCGTAACGAATGCTCGTAGCGGTGCGCGGTGTTCTGGTGGCCGCCGTCGAACTCCTCGTAAGTGTGGCGGACTTCGAGCTGGCGCAAACGCCGGCAGTAGATGCGCGCGCCGAGTTGCAGGTGGTGCTCGTCCCAGCGGCCGCAATCGATGTAATACGTGCGCAGCGACCGCAGGGCGGCGACGTGCGACTCGGCGAGCAGCACCGGGTCATGCTGCAGCCAGCGCCGCCACACCGCGTCGATCAACTCGCCGGTTTCCAGCGAGAAGGGCAGGTCGAAACCGATCTCCGCGTGCGCGTTCGGCGAGTAACACGACGCCATTGCCAGCATGTTGACGATGGTGAACCAGCCGCGACCGCGCTGTTGTGGCGGCTGGGGGAACTCGCGCAGGAACGCCGCCGGCGAGTTGCCGTAGTTCGACAGGGCGGCGACGACGTGGGGGATGTCGGCGCGATAACAGAAGTCGAAGTACTTGTCGCCGGAGTGATCGGCGGCGTGGGCGAAGACGTCGGCGTGGCGCATCGCCAGCACGGTGGCGCCGTAGCCGCCCGAACTCTTGCCCATGACCGCCCGGTGTTCGCGGTCGGCACGGGTGCGGTAGTTGCGGTCGATGAATGGAATGACGTCGGCGAGCAGGTGATCCTCGTAGCGACCGGTCGCGGTCGAGTTGATGTACTGGCTACCCCCGAGGCGGGTGACGCAGTCCGGGATGACGAAGATCATCGGTGCGATCTCGCTGCTGGCCATCAGTCGCTCGACGCGCTGGGGTAGGTTCTCCGACCAGATGGACTCGCCCATTGTGTAGACGCCGCCGCCGGCAAACCCGGCGAGAAAATAGACCGTCGGATACGATGCGTCGCCGTCGCCGTAGCCCGGGGGAGTGACTACCGGGACGCGCCGCTCGACGGGGTCGCCGAGAGCATTGCCGGCCAGCGCCGCACCGCGAATCGACACGACTTCGATCAACCGTCCTCCCCCGGCCGCTCTCTCAGCCGCCGCGCGTGTGCATCTCGAGATGTGGCTGGGCGCGAAGGGAGTCTGCCGGGATGAACGCGCCGCGCCCCGGCGTACCCAGGCGGTCTTCGGCGCCGCGGTCGCTGCGTGAC
>JBGTMF010000603.1:0-5237 GCA_041743795.1 Thermodesulfobacteriota bacterium
CGCGGCGACCGGCGAAGGCCTCACGGCGCCGGCCGGTCGTGGCCATGGTCGCGATGTCCTTGCTGGCCGCGGCACTCATATGGGGCGTAGTCGCCGTCAGCAAGCGCGGCGCCGGCCCGTTCCGGTTTGCCGCCCCGACCGAGGATCACCCGCACGAGGCGGAGATCACGGAAGAAGATCGACGCCGATTGCAGGAGTTACTCGAATCCCTCGACCGCGATGCGGGAACCTCGTAGCGAACTTACCGACGATACAGGCCAGGCTCTGGCGGCAGTCGGTACCGGCGCCCGCATTGTCAGTCTGGTGCCGAGCATCACCGAGTTGATCTGCCAACTCGGCGCCGGCGATAACTTGATCGGCGTCTCGCGATTCTGTACCCACCCGCCGCAAACCGTTGCCTCCATCGAGGACGTCGGCGGCACCAAGAATCCCGACTGCGAACGCATCCTCGCCCTGCGGCCGGACATCACTTTTGTCGATCGAGAGGAAAATCGCCGGGAGGACTTCGAGCGCCTGGTCGCGGCTGGCGCGAGCGTCTTCGTCGCCAATCCGGGTAGCGTGCGCGGTGCCGCCCGAACCGTGATCCGTATCGGCGACGTTCTCGCCCGCGCCACGGCGGCGGCGGAGATCGCCGCCGCGATCGAAGCGGAGATCTCCCGAGAAACCATGCACGGGGACCCTCCCGCACGGGTGTTCTGCGCGATCTGGCGCAATCCATGGATGTCGTTCAATGCGACGACATATGCCGCCGATCTCATTCACCACGCCGGCGGCACCAATGTCTGCCAATCGGCAACCGTCTACCCCGTCGTGACATTGGAGGCGATCGCCCTCCTCATGCCGGAAGTGGTCCTGTTGCCGGACGAACCGTACCTGTTCCGCGCCTCGCACATCGAGTCGATGACCGAGTTGCGCGCCACGCCGGCCGGGCAGTCCGGACGAATCCATGTGATCGACGGCAAGGCAATGTTCTGGTACGGCGCCCGCACGCCGGCCGCGCTACGCATGCTGCGCGCCCTCCTGAGATGACGGTCGCAGCCCTGTTGTTGACACACGACTGGAGCAAACCCCGACGACGAGCGAACGACCTCAGGTCCAGAATTGATCGACGTGGAAGAGGTCCCAGACGAACTCGCGAATCTCCACCACCGCGTTTGATTCGAAGCGGAAAACCAACGCCGTCGGGTTGTCGAGCCTCATACCACCGCGCTCGGCGTGGCCGCGGAAGAGTGCGACCGCGCAGCGCTCGTTTGCGACAACTTCTTGCAGGTCGAGGTGAAAGGTCCCGCCCGTGAGCTGCGGAACCTTGAGAAGGAACTCGAGAATCGCGTCGACGCCGCGGTGGCTGCCGGCGAGCTGTCCACTGCGGCCGGGAAAGTGCCAAACGGCATCGTCGGCAATGGTTGCTTGAACCGCCGCGAGATCGCCATCGCGGAACGCTTGAAACAGCTCGCGCACGCGTACCGCGTTTGCATGATCGGCGACGTTTGCGGATGCACCGCCGGCCTCGCTGCGAAAGGAATCGACGTTGGCCTCCCAGTTGGCGCCATCGAACCGGTGGCGCACAAGCGCATCGATGTCGACGCCGTCGAGACAGCGAACGTTGACATCGACCTGGTCTGGATGGGACCGCGGCACATAGAAACCGGCGACGCCGCAGGTGCGGCAGAACTGATGCTGTGCCACCCCCGTATTGAAGCGATAGGTCTCTAGTTCTCCCTCTCCGGCGACGATGCGGAACGCCTTCCGCGGCACGATCCAGTGCAGGTATCCCTTGCGCCGACAAATCGAGCAGTTGCATTCAGTGACCGCACTTATATCGCCCGTCACTTCGAATTGGACCGATCCACAGTGGCAGCTGCCCGTGAGTCTCGGCATGGCACTCCCTTCGCAGGTGGACAATCGGTGACGACGGCGTCCCGGCTCAGAAGCCGTATTCGACGATGGCGAGAAGCTCGGCCAGGTTGCGGTGGCTATCGTAGAGGCACCCGCTGGCGCCATCGGGCGTGATCAGATCATCGGTGCTGTCGCCACAGGCCAAGAGGCGCGACATGTCGAGCCGCTGGCAGCGAGCGGAGATGCCGGATCTTGCAACGTGCGCGGCTGCCGTGATGGCGCGGACCACGCTGGGTTGTTCGCCGCAACGGGCGGCTTCGATGGCCCAGGTCCGATTGAGAATCCGATCGCGGCACTTCTGCAGAACCCGCAGTACTTTACCGGTAAAACGACGACCGGCACGCGCAACTGCTTGCTGGCAGGCCAACTCGGCGCCGACGAGGTCTACCGGGGGCGTCGGCGGAGGTGTCGTCGATCCACCATCGCCGGAAGCCATCAGCGCCGCGACGACGCGGCCGGGCGCGTCACAGTCGAACGGATTCTGTCCGTCCGTATCAATGCCGAATCCCGCGGCTGCCACGGAGATCAGATCCCCCTCGTCGGGGTTGAACACCAAGATCACCGTCGTACCCGGCGTACCGCCGTCGAACGCCGAGGGTGAACCGGCGAGGCGAAGCCCGTCGGCGGGTGCCGGCGCACAGATCTCGGTTCGGGTGGTGAGATGCGTCGACGTGCCGAAGCCAATGGTCACGTCGTTCGAGACCTGGCAGTGGGTCTGTCTGATTTGCAGCGGGCTGATGATATACGCCGCCGGGGTTTCCGGCGTCGCTGTCCCGAGCGCAACGCCATCGCTGATGACGAACGTTTCGCAGGCGGCCCCCTCGGCACAAGCACAGTCAGAATCGCAAGCGGGACCGATGCAGACACGCCCGGTGCCATCTTCCGCCGCGCTCGAGAAGCAGGGCGCCGACGCGTCGGCGATCAAGCGGGACTTGTAGGCCAGGTCGAGCGGCTGGCCGCCACTGAGGGGTCCGGATGCCAATGCCTCGAGAGAGGTGCCGTCGCCAGGGAACATCGGAGGACTACCGCACGTGTGGGCGGCGCCGCTGTTGGCGGCGATGCTGGTCACTCGCACCTCGTCGATGCCAACAGCGCGATCGTCGCCGGCTCGGTGCTGCAATACCTGAAAGACCTGGCCGGTGTCCGATCGCCATGCGGTAACAGTCAACTGCGCCTGCGCCGGCGGTGCCACTGCCATCAAGGCGAACGCCACGGCGCCAGCGAGAAGGCTGGCTGCGCGCGACCGACGGGTAGCCAGTGCAACGATGCCCATCGCCGGATTGCAGCCGGTGCCGCGCCAGCTCATCGAAGTCATCTCCCGACCTGAAACCACATGATCAGGAAGCGAGGGAACAGTAAAGGACTCGATTGCCATGCCGGGTGGGACTGCCATTGTCGTCCTATAAAATACTGAAAGATTTGGCTCCAACCGATGGTACAATAGTCGTATTTTCAGGCGGACCCCGGCGATGCGTACGTCGAGCTTCCGGTGCTCGGGTGGCTTTGAACCGAATCGATGACACCTCCGGCCGTGCTCGAGACAACAGGCGGCGACCGTCAGGAGAGCTTCTTGGTTTCGAGGATCCGCAACAAGTTGGTCTGTTGATCGACGCCCATCTGGCTGCCGGCGAGCAAGATGATCTTCTCTCCGGGTCGAAAGCGGCCCGACCGCGAAAGCTCCTTCTCCGCCAACCCGATCATCTGTTCCATCGTCTCGATCATCGGCACATAGATCGCCTCCACACCCCAGGTCAGGGAAAGGGCGCGAACGACTTCCGGGCGCGGTGTCAGTGCCAGAAGGGGCACCGCGGCGCGGTGACGAGCAAGACTGCGCACTGCCTGCCCCGACGAGGTGAAGACACAGAGCGCCGAGGCTTTCAGCTCCTCGGCCAGATTGATCGCCGCCTTGGCCAGCGAATCGAAGGCCTGCGGCGACGACGCGACCGGAAAGGGGTGACGACGCGGCTCGGCTTCCGTCGCTTCGATGATGCTACACATCTGGCGAACGCTGCGCACCGGGAACCTGCCGACGCTGGTTTCCGCTGAGAGCATCAGCGCATCGGCGCCGTCGATGATCGCGGTGGCAACGTCGGACACTTCGGCGCGAGTCGGGGTCGGTTCGGTCACCATCGAATCAAGCATCTGTGTCGCGACGATGGCGGGGCGCCCGAGGTCGCGGGCGAGATCGATGGCGCGCCGCTGGACGGCAGGCAGCTTCTCGATCGGCGTTTCCAGGCCGAGGTCGCCGCGCGCGACCATCACCGCGTCGAATGTCTCGACGATCTCCTCCAGGTCTTCGACCGCCTGCGGCGTCTCGATCTTGGCCAACAGAGGCCGCACGATACCGATGTGCCGCATGCACTCGCGCACGATCTCGGCGTCGCGCGCCGCGCGGACATACGACAGAGCAATCCAATCCGCGCCGGCGATGAGTGCGCGCTCGAGGTCGCCGCGATCCTTGTCGTTGAGGACCGGCATTTTGAGCCGCGCGCTCGGTAGATTGACCCCCTTGCGATTGGAAATCTCGCCACCGACGACGACCGTCATTTCGACGCTGTCCCGACCAACCGAAGCCACCGCCAACTCGATCCGTCCGTCGTCGATGTAGAGGGTGTCGCCCTCGCGTACGTCCTCCGCCAGCGTCGCGTGCGACGTCGAAGCGCGCCGCGACGTCCCCGGGGTCGGATCGCAGTCGAGAGTGAACTGCGCGCCGTCCTCCAACACGGTCCGATCTCCGGCGATCGCCCCGAGCCGGATCTTCGGCCCCTGTAGATCGGCCATGATCGCCACCGGCCGCGCGGTCACGCCCTCAGCCTCGCGGACCCGATCGAAAAGCATCTGATGCAGTTCCCAGCTGCCGTGCGACATATTCAATCGCGCGACATCCATTCCCGCCTCGACCAGCTCGACGATCTTTTCCAGGGTATCCGTCGCGGGGCCCAGCGTGCAGACGATGCGGGCACGCCGCCACTTTGCCACCTGCATTGCTCGATCACCGTCCGTGTCGCCCATCCTGTCGATTCTCCTGCTCCCGTCCCTGGCGATCCGGTTGTATCGTATTGAGAGCATGGTTGCGACGCAGCCCTGACGACGTGGCAGGGTAGCGCGGGTTTGCTTTGACTTGAATACGCGGCGTATGAGCCGTTCTTGGTGACCCGACAATGCAGATCGACCTTCTGACTCCGAACAAGCGAACGCGACCGGCTTTGCTGCGCCGGCGCCGGACGACATGGTCGGTCATCGTCGCTTTCGCCTGGGCAACGGGCTCACCGTCGCTGTCGCTCGTCGTCCACCAGCACGCCGGCGATGATCGCGGCCACACCCATCTGGCCGCCCAGCCG
>JBGTMF010000604.1:0-17310 GCA_041743795.1 Thermodesulfobacteriota bacterium
GTTCCCTATCTGAATCACCCTTTCGTCGAAAAGGTCTGGGCGCTGCCGAGCAGCTGCAAAATCGACGGGCTGATCCGCAAAGCCGTGCTGCGCAGCATCGCCCGACGGCATCTGCCGGCGGCGGTCGTCGATCGGCCCAAGCAGGGATTCGCCATCCCGATCGATATCTGGCTGTGGCAGGAAGGAAGCTTTCGCGACCTGGTGTACGACACCTTGCGCGACCGCAACTGCCGTGCCCGCGCTCACCTCGACTTCTCCATCGTCGATCGCCTTCTGGAGGACCATCACCGTGCCCGGCGAATGAGCGGTCACGGCTTGTGGTGCCTGTTCGTGCTCGAGCGCTGGCTGCAGCAGCGGCCTCCGGTCTTCCGCCCCGCCGCCGCCCCTCCGCCAATTGGGTGATGAAGGTTAGCGTCATCATGCCGGCGTACAACGCCGCGCCGTTCGTAGCCGAGAGCGTCGAGAGCGTCTTGGCGCAGCGCGACATCGAGTACGAGCTGCTGATCGGCGACGACGCCTCGAGCGACGAAACCCGCGCCGTGCTCCGTCGCTACGAGGCCGATTCGCGCGTGCGTGTGTTTGCAAACCAGACCAGGCGCGGCGGTGCGGCGACACGCAATGCCCTGCTGCGCGAGGCCCGCGGTAGCTACGTCACGCCTTGCGACGCGGACGACCTCTTGATGCCCGGCACCCTTGCGGATCAGGCGCGGTTTCTCGACGAGTACGCCGACGTCGGCACGGTTTACGGCGACACCCTGGTGGTCTGGCTCGACTCCGAACAGCGCATCATCGAGGCCCCGTCCGTCATCGGTACGGACTGCAACCGCGGTTGGGACCTGCGCGACAATCTGGTGAATCACGGTGGCTCGATGAGTCGCCGGGCCCTAGTCCTGCAGGTCGGCGGCTACGACGAATCGGTCGGCTCGGTGGACGATTGGAGCCTGTGGCTGAAGATGGCCGAGATCACTCGTCTCCACTACCGGGCGGGCGCTCTCACCTACGTGTGGCGGCGGCATCGGTCGAGTCTGACCTGTGTCGATCCACACCGTGCCCGCGACATCGAAAAGATCGTCCGCGAAGCGGCGGAGCGACGCCGCGGACGCAGCAGCTAGTGCGCGGGCGCGTTCACTCGAGCTGCGTCATCAGCCGCAGGTTGCCGTGTCGCCGAATCGTCGGCTTTTTGTAGCCCTTGTTCGTTTCCCTGTCGGCGCCTTCGTTCTCGCCGGGGGTTACCGAGAGCGACTCGTCGCTCGTAGTTTCCGTCTTCTTCTCATCCATTTCAGTACTCCTCCGACCGGGTGTCCAGCATCCCTTCGGCATCCTAGCGGGGGCGAGATCAACTTGCCATCCGGCCAGTTCGACCATAGCTTACCGGGTCGACGACTTTCGATCGAAGAGAAATCACCGCCATGCACACCACCTTCCGGCGACTGCGCAACTTTTCTCGGCGGCCGCGCGCCGAGAGGCGCCTGCTCGTCGAAGCGCTGATCGTGTTGACCGCGACGAGAATCGCGTTGACTGTATTGCCGGACACGCGCCTGCGCCACTGGCTGCGAAAATCCCCGACGTTGCGCAGACCGCCCCGTTTCCCGCCTTCAGTGCGCGCGATCGTCGAAGCGGTGCAGGCCGCAGCGCGCGACGTGCGCGGCGCTGATTGTTTCGCGCAAGCGCTGGCGACCCGCTTCCTCCTCGCCCGTAAGGGCCACCCGGCGACAATTCGCGTCAGCGTCGGCCGCTCGTCGCAGGGCCGATTGATCGCGCATGCGTGGGTGGCGACCAAAGACATTACCGCGCCGTGCGGCGCAACGGATCTTTCGCAGCGCGTCGCCGGCGACGTGGCGGACTTCGAACTGTGAGCGCGCAGCGTCAAATGCCGTGCGCGCGAAGCCGGACGAGCGCCATGACCAACGCGCGCGGCGCCACCTGCCAGGCGTGATCCAGGCCCCATTCCCATTGACGGTCCGCCACGTAGTACGAGAGAAATCCAAGCGTGGTCGGTTGGCGCCGGTGCGCCATTTGCACCGAGGAATAACGCCACCACTTGCTGGCAACCGTCTCCCGCATGTCGCGTCCCGGTGCGTCTCCTTGCACCACCTCGCGATAGCGCTGGCGAGCGCGCTCGTCGTCGCCGGCACGGGCGAGACGAGCCAGATGGTCTTCAGGCACCGCAAGTCCGTGCGCGTTGCGCATGTAGTCCAGCGCATCGCGAACTACCGGAGCCAGGCCGGTGGCGATGCTCTGATCGACGACCTCCTGCCAGTCGAGGGCCACACCGGCGCCGGCGAGGACGCGCGCGACGTCGAGCACCCAGCGTCCCTTCGCCAGCTGATCCTGCCGGCGGCCGTGGAAGCACATCATGATGAGGAAATCGGTGGCTGCGGGCACGCTGATTTCACTCCCCGCCCACTCCCGGAGCTCGGTGCGCGCCCAGAAACGCTCCTCTGCCGAGGTAGGACAATCGATGGTGAACGGCCGCCAGTGGAGATCGAGATAGAAGCCGAGATCGTGCCGCCAACTCAGAGCGTGGAGATGGGCGGCAACGCGAGGAGGGGGAATTGCTTTCTCCGGTGTCCAGCCGTTCGCTTGAAGCAGCTGTGCCGCAAGTTGCAAGTCGCCTGGGCGGATGAGGACGTCGACGTCGGCCATCGGCCGGGCTCCGATGTCCTCGTAGTAGTACAACAGAAGAGGCAGTCCCTTCAGCACGGCGACTTGCAGCCCCGCGTCGTTGAAGCGCCGTAGCGTTTGCGGGAAGAGGCTCAGAACCGTCCGATTGTGGGCCCAAGTGGCCATGTACGCCGCTCTCAAGATCACGCGCCCAGCCGGCTCGACGGCGAGTCGATCGGCTTCGAGGAAGAGGCTGGGAAACAAAGCGCGATCACTCGCGTCGGCCCTATCCAAGTCGTGCTCCGCGCACCAGTCGCGCCAGGACGCGGTGGCGGCGTCACCGGTGAGCAGCAGTGCGCGGAGCAATTTCCGTTGCGACTCCGACGGCCACAAGCTCGGGTGGAGCGGCTCCCATGTGGTTGCGGCGCGCATTCGCTTCACGGTGGCGTCGCGTACGACAACTCGTCGACGAGGTACGAGGCGACCTGTTCGGCGGCGGCGGCGTGGCCCGCCTCCGACAGATGCTCGTCGAACGAAAGGTAAAGGTTGGTGCTCTCGGCGCGTCGGCGCAAGGACGGCGCAAGGTCGAGGCAGCGAATGCCGGCCTCGGCGCAGAATTCAACGATGCGTCGGTGGTGCTTGTCGAGATCGAACTCGGCGGGATCGAGCTGCCAGTGATCGACGACCGCGCGCCAGTCTTGCGGCTGAACTTGCAGTCGCGTCGGGTAAAGGAGCAGCAGGAATTCTGCATCGTGGTCCAGCGCGATCGAATTCATCGCGGTCAGCGCTCTGAACAGGTGCGCGTACATGATCTCCGACGGCTCGAGGCGGTCTTGACCCAGATTGCCGAGGTTGTTGTATCCGTCGAAGAGCTTCATGTGGCCACGCCAACCAGCATCCGGTCCGCCGGAGTTCGGCGTCAGCTCGCCGCCTCTCTCCCGGCGGCTCGACGGGAGCAGCCCGCGTAGTGCCGCGACGGCGCGCAAACCGCGGATCGTCCGCAGTCTTCCGTTCAACCGGCCCGCACGCGTGCCCGGTGTCCGATACACGATCCGCTGCCAATCGCTGAAGGTCTCGCGGTGACGAGTGCTGTCGGCACCGGGGTTTGTCCGCACGCTACCGTCATCTTCGACGGTGAAGAGACTGTTCTCGGCCGTCGCGAGAAAGGTCTGCACGGGATCGTTTCCGCACAGACCATAGATGACGACGTCCGGAGTAAAGGTGACTCCCTCTTGCTGCAGATAGAACAGGCCGTAGGCGGGGTCGGAAACCTCTGCGTTGAGGACCTCGACCGCGCCGCCGCGGGAGGTGAGCTCGGACTCGAGAACGGCGCCGAGGAACCGATCCTGGTCGACGCCGTACCCGACCGAAAACGAGTCGCCCAGACTGAGCACTCGATAAACCCCCGGCGGTTTGTCGCGAGTGGTCTCGGCGCGATTGCGGAAGCCGAAGGAGTTGACTTCGAACCGATAGCTGGCGCCGTGCGAATTCGCTACGGCAACCCGGAGCGCTTGCTTCGGCCGCAGCCGACCGCCGGGGCCGATGTACGGAGGGCGACGGGGAAAGGCGTACGCAAACGTGTGCAAATCGCCCCAGGTCGCTCGCGGGGGCCACTCGGGCAGCAGAACCGCGGCGAAAAGGAGCGCCATCGCCGGTGCGACCGCGAAGAGCAACGGCCTCCAGAACGACAGGCACGCGAACCCTGCGATGGCGGCGAGAGCCCACACGAACGCCGTTGCCGAACCGAGCAACCCACTGGCGCACACCGACGCTGCGAGAAGAATCAGCCCTGCGGCCACGGCAGGCCGAACGCGCGCCGCCGCCGCCTCGCGCAGGCCCGGTGACGAGAGAGCGGCGGTGATTGCCGAGCCGATTGCCAGGGTCGCGAGAATCCCAATCCATTCGTGTCTCGGATCCCAGGACCCGCGGATGCGAAATATCGAGATACTGATTCCGACCGCGCTGATGACCGCGCAGACCACCGCGGTGAAAAGGTCGGCGATTTGCTGAGTACGGAGTGAGGGTTGCAATCCTGAGGTCTCCCGAAAGATACGGCCGCGATCTTGTTACCACAGTCGGCGCCGGCCCGCAGCGAGCGATCCTGCCTCTCGCGCGAGCGTTGACAACCCATCCCCCGCGTGCGAGCGCATCTCGGGCTGGTATTCTCGGGAATGTCGTTGCAAACACGATCGCGGCGAAGCACCGGAATCATCGCACTCTGTATCGTCTTCGCCGGAGCGATCGGGTTCCTGTTGGTTGGTCTCTATCTCGGACCGATGAAGTTCGTCGCCAACGGCGGCGTGGCCTGGGTCGAAATCCTGCCGACGACTTTTGCCGTGTGGGAGAATCAATCTCCGAGGGATCATTTCTTCTCGGCCTTTCTCAATCCCTCGACCGCGGCCGCCGGCCAGGCTTATGCGCACTATTCGCAGCCGCTGCTGCTCCTCCAGTACCTGTGCCTGCAGCCGCTGCGATGGTTCGGCGTGCCCTATAGCCAGGCGCAGTCCGCCTTGAGCGCTCCGCATCTCGCCGTCCTCCTCCTTCTGCTCGCATCGTTGCTCAGCGGCATCGAGTCGCTGGGCCTCAGACCTTTGCGGCCCCAGCGCCTGTTTCGCAGCGGAGTGTTGGTCGTCGCAATCGCCGCCGCGATCACCCTGCCGGCGTTCTGGGTTCCGTTCTTCCGCTTCAATCCGGAACAGTATTTCTTCATACCGGCGCTCGCCTTCTGCTATCTGGCCGGCGTCGACTACGACGCGCCGCCGCGCACCCGCGATGCGCTGCTGACGTTGTTGCCGATTGCCCTCTTCGCGCCCCTGTTCGCACCATTCGCGATCGCCTCCTGGATCGTCTTGTGGCATCTCGGAACGAACCGCGACGAGCTTCCCGATGCTCTTGCTCTGGCGGTGCTCGCTGTGATCGGCCTGCTAGGGGGGTTTGTATTCGCGCTGCCGTCGCTGATCGAGCCGTTCACCTCGTTGCAGTTCAGCGGCAGCGGAATTTGGTTCCGCTCCGGGCTCGACGGCAGCGAGGAATATTTCACCTCGATGGCACAGGCGCTTTGGGCGCCGTCCTATCCGCTCGGGAGACCGTGGCACGTCTGGCACTGGCCCCTTTGCGCGGTTGCGGCGATCGCCGCCGCCGTCTTGCACTCGCCGGCGACGGCGGCCCGCATGGCGCGCCAGCTCTTCGTATCCTGGCTGCCGCTGGCGTGGATGGTCGTCGTCTTCCCGCAATTGGTCTCGATCCACCCTTACTTTTTCGACTTCCACATCACGCTGGCGCCGGCGGTCTGTTTCGCGTTCTGGCTGCAACGACCCGAGCTCGCTCTCTGGACCCAGATGCCGTCGCTGAGGATGGCCATTCTCCTCGGCTGCGGCGCTCTACTGATGACCAACCTGATCGACCTCGCGCGCATGGCGGCGCGCTGAAGAGCGTGGTTGACCGCGACGGTCTCGCTCGGGTTCTTGCCCTCGGCCATCTACTTTGTCAGAGCAGACGGAATGCGCGATCCGACCTGCCGGCAGCGGCGCCGAATCGAAGGCACCGCGGATCCGCGCGTGTTGTTTGCAGCGAGGACGATCCAGCGCGTCGTCTGTTCGCCGGCGCCATGTAGCGCGCGGCAGGTTTGGCGAGCATGCAGATTCTCGTGACCGGCGGAGCGGGCTTCATCGGCTCGCACTTCGTCGATCTCGCGCTGATGCACGGCCATCAGGCGATCGTTCTTGACGATCTCTCGACCGGGAGTCTCGACAACCTGGCGGATGCGCTGAGCGACGACCGCCTGCGCTTCGTCGAGGGATCGGCCTTCGACGCGCGGTTGGTCGCCGAGCTGGTCGCGCAAGCAGATGTCGTCGTGCACCTGGCTGCGGCGGTCGGCGTCAAGCTCATCATAGAACGCCCGGTAGACACGATCCGCACCAACGTAATCGCCACCGAGGTGGTCCTCGAAGCGGCGGCGCGGCGCCGCTTGCCGACGCTGCTTGCCTCGACTTCGGAGGTGTACGGCAAGGGCGTGACGCTGCCATTTCGCGAGGATATGGATTTGCTGTTCGGGCCGACCAATCAATCGCGCTGGGCGTACGCCTGCACCAAGGCGCTCGATGAGTGGTTGGCATTGGCCTACATGCGCGAGCGGCGGCTGCCGGTCGTGGTGGCTCGCTTATTCAATACCGTCGGTCCGCGGCAGTCCGGACGCTACGGGATGGTGCTGCCAACCTTCGCTCGCCAGGCGGTGACTGGAGCGCCGATCACTGTTTATGGCAGCGGCGAACAGACCCGCGCCTTCGCTCATGTCGATGACGTCGTCCGCGCGCTTCTCGCCCTGGCGACCTGCGAGCGGGCACACGGGCAGGTGGTCAACGTCGGTGGCGACGAGGAGGTGTCGATCCGCGATCTCGCCGAGCGTGTACGCACGGTTGCCGGAAGCACCTCCGCGATCATTCACGTGCCGTACGGGGAGGCCTATGAGGAGGAGTTCGAGGACATGCTTCGCCGCGTGCCCGATCTGACTCGCCTCGATGACCTGCTCGGATTTCGCCCGCACACCCCCCTGCCGACTATCTTGAGCGATGTGGTGGCCTACGAGCGCGGTCGCGTACCGTAGAACGGTCGCGCGCAATCAGAGGTTGGCCAGATCGTCAGAATTGGCGCGACATGATTATGGCTGATCTACCGAACGGAACCATGTGAGGAGAAGAGATGCCGAGACCGATGAGTCGTAAGGAGCGGGAAGAGTTTCTCGCCGGCCTTCACGTCGGCGTCGTCAGTATTGGCGACGGTGATCACGGACCGCTCAGCCGGCCGGTTTGGTACATCTACGAACCGGGCGGCGAGGTCGTTTTCTGTACGCGCAACGACAGCCGCAAGGCTGAGCTTCTCGCGATGGGGATGAATGTCGGCTTTCTCGTGCAAGAGGAAGGCGACATTGGTAAGGGGGTGGTGCCAAAATACGTCAGCATCATCGGCCCGGTCGTAAAGCTCGAGCCCGCTGACCTCGATCGCGACCTGCGGCCGATCGTCCACCGCTATCTCGGAGCGGACATCGGCGACGCCTACCTCAAGTCGACGCGCGGCGACCGGGCCACCGACGAGACAGTCATCCGCCTCCGCCCCGAGCGCTGGCACAGCCGCGACTTCGCGAGCTAGTTCGACGTCGCGCGTTGTCTCGTCGGTCGACGGCGTGCGAGAGAATTACTCAGCGAACGGCGCAAAGCCCGGCGCGGTGATTGCAACGTGGCGCAGGTGTTCCAAGCCGGAGCTAATTTCACGTCGGGTGCTTTGGAACGATTAGCGGTTGTCCGCATCGGTCGTACCGGTCGCAACCGTTGACCGTCACTTCCTGCCCTCTGAGGACGGATGTGCGGCCTAATTTTGCCGGAGGGGGGCTTTACGCGACAAAGCACGATGCCCCTTCGCCGAGGCTTTGGAGTACAGGTGCGAAAGGGGGGACTTGAACCCGCGGAAACGAAAGGGAAGGTAAAGGAAATCAGGACTTTGTGCTGCTGAGTATCCGATTGCTGGGCAGGAATTGGCCCCCAGGGGGGCCAATTTGGATTTGCCGCAAACGCCAGTCGACGCCGGTATCGACCAATGGCCGAGCAAAGAGAATTGGCTCGCTGATCGCCCGTCGACCGTCGACCAGGGTCCAAGCGATTCCAGATCGGCGCGATCGGTTGAAATGAGTCGGAGAAACGGTGAAGGTTGATCTCAGCCTGGCGATCGAGGAGCGGCTCCGCTGGGAGGCGGAGCGCAGGGGAGTGCCCGAGTCCGAGTGCATCGTGCGCATTCTCGCCGCATATCTCCCGAGCGTTGGCCGCCGCGCGGAAGCAGTCGCGCTGCTGCAGTCCTGGATCGACGGCAAGGATGGCGACGACCAGCGCGAAACCGGCGACTATCTCGTTCGCGTCCTCGACGAGGACCGAGTTTCGAACCGGAAGCTCTTCCCGCCGGAGCTCGAGGGCAAGACTTGGTGAGCGCGGTCGTCGTGATCGACAATGACCCGCTCGGTCTCGCAACGAGGCCGCGTCGGTCGACGCAAAGCGAAGCGTCCGCCATCTGGCTCCAGTCCCCCGTTTTGGCGGAAGTGCGAGTAGTCATTCCGGAGATCGCTGACTATCAGCGCGGCCGCCTTTCTCCGAGATCGTAACCTCCTGTTTCAACGTCGTGACCGCGAATAGTTGCGGGAACTACGTATATTCGAGTTGCGTTGTCGATTATCGCTCTTCGAGTGCCCCGATCACGGCGGACTGTAGTGGGTGCCGACGATCCGCCGCTCGAACACCATTAAACTCGAGCCGTTGGGCGCACGGCCCTGTCCCTCTACGATCTCAACCGATGCTTACCGCGACGAGGTGTCGACCGGCCCCGGCCAGAACTAACGTTAGAAGACGTGAATGCGGTGCATGGCCCGGCGTGCCGGTCGTGATGACGAAAGCAGAAAGCCAATGCGCGGTGAAAAAATCTATCAGCGAAAGAACTTTTTTCTTGCCTGAAGAATGAACATAAGGTAGGCGCTTGTCTCGCGGGCATTCTCGGAGTTCCGTCACCGAGACGGATCAGTTGTTCATCAAGGGCGAAGCGGATTGTTCACGGGGGCGCGAAGGACCCGCATTCGCAGCAATAGATGGGGGAACGATGAACTTGAAAGGGCAGCAGTTTCTTATGCTGTGCCTAGCGGCTAGTGCCGCGGCCACTGGCAGTTTGGTCCACAGGAATCTGATCGTTTCAGGGGAGCCTTGCACCACTCGTAGTCGCAGAACCCGGTGTGAGAGTTAGCGCACCGATGCAGATCTTGCGAGGTTTGGGGTTCACCTGCGGTCGTGTTGGCGTCTTCGTAGTCGCAACAGTTATTGGCTGCCTCATCGGCGATACTGGCCGTTGTGCTGACTGGCCGATCCCCGACATGCGTTTCAGCGGCTCGGCGCCCCCGAACGACTTTGGTACCTACGACCACATCGTTACCGACAGCTATCACACGGGGATGGACATCCGAGGTGAACGAGCCGGATGTCTTTACGACACGGAAGTCTTCGCTGGAGTCGATGGCACCGTCGCGCTTGTTCAAGACGTTCAGCCGTGTGGGGTGCCCGCGGTCGGGACCTGTCCCGGTTCAAATTGTCCGGATCGCGGTCTCGGTCGAACTGTGATCGTGGCGGCGTCCGATGGACTCTACTATCAATATTCGCATCTCGATTCGATCGCTGTAACGCAAGGACAGGCGGTGGTGCCCTCGACGATTGTCGGGATCGTGGGCAATTCCGGGGGTGGGGTACATCGGCGCGGCGCCTGCTCCGGGGTGGCCAACTGCTCGAATCCGAATTCCAACTTCGGCGCTCACCTGCATTTCGAAGTAAAAACGCAAGCCGTGCTCGGCGGACCGAGTTCGACAATTGAGTACGGCTACAGTTCAGCTCGACCGGAGTCGCTAGGCTGGCTCGATCCAACTGCGAGTATTGTCGCCACCACGGCGATCGCGCCCACCGTGGTCCGGATCGTCGAGACCGCCCTCAACCTGCGCGCCACACCGAGCACCGTTCACGGCGATCCAATTGGACAGGTGTTCGATAACGAACACTATGTCGCCTTCGAGCGTAGCGGCTCGTACTTGCACATTCACATCGCAGGCAAGGATCTACCCCTCGAGGGATGGATCGCGGAGACCGATCTGTCGTGCGGGTTCTTTGACGTGTGCGCTTTCGTTGAGAGTGGCGCCGTCAATGTCGCTCGTGTGGTCACACCGGAGACGACCGGTGGCGTGAATCTTCGAAGCGTCGCCAACACTACCGGTGAGGTGATCGGCCGTATCTGGGAGGATCAACAGTTCTCCGTGCTTGCCGAGACTCCCGCAGGAAACGGGTGTGTCGGAAACTGGTACCGTCTCCAGCTCCCGCGACGCATCAACGCGCTGGACACAGCGGTCACCGGGTGGGCTTGCAGCGCAACCGCGACCGAGACGTTGTTGGTAGTCGAAACCATTGAGGGCGCATCACCAAGCCCAACCCCGACGCCAACGACCGTGCCATTCTCCACCAGCACCCCAACCTTTACCCCCGCCTTGCTGCATACTCCAACTCCTCCCCCCACCGCTGCAACTGCGACTTGGACCCACACTCCGGCTCCGGTCGGACCCGTACTCTACGTGCACGACGACTCCCGATGGCTGGCAGCTGTCGACGTCGCGACAGGCAACGTGGATGTGATCGGGCGAATGAGCCAGGTCCTCACCGACATTGCCTTCAGTCCGAGCGGCGAGCTTTTTGGTGCGACGTACACGACACTATACCGGGTCAATATCGCCACCGCCTCACTGGCGACTGTTGGGCCCCTTGGTGTCGACGACCTGACCGCGCTGGTGTTTGCCGCAGACGGGACACTTTACGGAGCCGGGTTTGATGGTCTGTTGTACTCGATAAGCACGACCACGGGCGCGGCGACCGCGCTAGGCTCGATCGGTTACGCTGCGGCGGGAGACCTGGCGTTCGACTCGACTGGCGTCCTTTACATGAGCAGCACAGTTCACGACTTGGTCCGACTGAACCGCACAACTGGTGCCGGGACAGTGATCGGCCCTCTCGGATTCTCAAACGTACTCGGGCTCGCTCTTGGGGACGATGGGGTCATGTATGGTGTGGCGGGAACCCAGGTGTTCTCCATCAACCTCGCCACGGGAGCCGGAACGTTTGCCTCCAACTATGCGGGCCGCGGCCTCGGCACGGCGTTCGGTAGTAGTTTCTACCGCGAGGCCGATCCGGTCTGCACCCCTCCACCTTGTGTGGGCGTCCTCGTCTGCCCCGGAGTTTGCCCTGGGGGTTGCGGAGTGGTCTGCCAAGTCCCAACACCGACGCCAACCCCTACCGGCGAAGCATGCGCTCCCGGTCGGATTGTCAGTGGCGACGTCGGACCAGATACCTGGCGAAAGTGCGATTCCCCGATCATCGTGAGCGGGAGTGTAACCGTGCGCACGGGAACGACGTTGACCATCGAGCCCGGAGTGGAGGTTCGATTCAATTCGGCCCGAGCCCTCCAGGCCAATGGCACTCTCATCGCACGCGGTACAGCGGCGGAAAAGATCCGCTTCACTTCGAATGTAGCCTCACTGCCGGGGCAGTGGGCAGGAATCCGCTTCAACTCATCTTCGCCCAGCGCCACCTTCAATCCTCAAGGTGCGTATACCGGCGGTTCGATTCTGGAGTACTGCGATGTCGAGTACGCAGTGGACAATGCTGAGCAATTACGTGGCGTCATCGGTGCGACCGGTTCCGCGCCGTATATTAGTCACTGTAGGGTGCGACAAAGCCGGGTCAACTATGCTGCGATCAGCTTCCTCGTGAACACAGGTTTACTTCCTCGCATCGAGAATGTCGAAATTACTGCCAATACCGCGGAGGCAAATATCTCCACAAACACTACGGAGCCGCTGAGCGGAATATACGTCCATTTCGCGGGCGGTACGATCATCAAGGGCGTACGCGTTCACAACAATCCTTTCGTCGGAATACGAATAGCGGGCACCCCAAACACCCAGATCTCAGAAGCGGAAGTGACCGACAATCTCGGCACAGGCATCTGGTTCGGGCCCAACGACTTTGGGAGTTCGAGGCGCAGCTCTGGCGAAGTGATCGACTCCCTGATCGCTCGCAATAAGAGCCGAGTCGGTGGTGGTACGATGGGGCGGCAGGGGCATGGGCTCGACTCTACTGGAGCCAATGTGACAGTAGCGCGCTCAATTGTCCGCGACAACGCGGGTGACGGTATCTCAGTGTGCGGGTGGGACCATAACAATCTCGTGACGACTGTGTCGGTTTCAGAGTCAACAATCCGCGACAATATTGGGAATGGGATTAATGACCGTTGCGGTTCCGCTTTTGGGTCGTCGCAAAGGGGCGCCACCCTTGGCGCCGAGGAAAGTATCATAGCCGGGAACCAAGAATGGGGCGTTCAGGTTCAAGGTGCGAATTCCTGGGGAGGGAGCCTTGGGTTGTTCAGCCGGAACAGAATCGAGTTCAACCATGGGGGTGGCGTTCTCTGCAGCTTAGCTGATGGTTGCACTGTAAATGACAATCTGTTCGCCGGAAATGGCAGCGGCGGGGGCTTTGTAGATCTGGTAGTCGCGATGCGTTTAGCAAATCAGTCCGCAGCGGTGACTGGGAATTGTTTGGCTGGGTGTACTGGTGTTCGGTTTATTAGTGGTCAGGTCACGCTTGCAGACAACACAATGGTAGCTATGGCGGGGTGCAATTGGGCTGTCTGGATTTCCTCGGGAGATGCCACGCTGGCCACAGCGCAAGGAAACAACTTTGTGCGAAGTTTTGCTGTATATAATCAGAGACCCTACGGCTCAGGCCAGCTGCTGAACATGGCAAACAATTACTGGGGTACGACCGATCCCGCCATTATCGAGGCGAGGATCTTCGACAACGTCGACAACGCCAATTTTCAGCGTGTCAACTATAATCCATTCCTCAGTTTCCCGGCTCCCGGGGCGCCGGATATCGCGGACTGTCTTTCCCACGCCGCCACACCTACGCCGACCATCACGCCAACCTTCACTTCGTCCCCTACGCCGACCATTACACCGACGGCGAGCGTGACGCGGACGTTCACAGCTTCGCGTACCCCGACCGCATTCCCTACGGCTACGTCGACGACCACGCCGACGCGAACCGCGACGCAGACCCGCACGCCGACACTCACGCAGACACGCACGCCGACGGGGACCTTCACGCCGACCGGGACACCGACCGGCACTGCGACATCGACGGTTGGACCGGTACTTTACGTGCACGACGACTCCCGATGGCTGGCAACTGTCGACGTTGCGGCAGGCAACGTGGATGTGATCGGGCGAATGAGCCAGGTCCTCACCGACATTGCCTTCAGTCCGAGCGGCGAGCTTTTTGGTGCGACGTACACGACACTATATCGGGTCAATATCGCCACCGCCTCACTGACGAATGTTGGGCCCCTTGGTGTCGACGACCTGACCGCGCTGGTGTTTGCCGCAGACGGGACACTTTACGGAGCCGGGTTTGATGGTCTGTTGTACTTGATAAGCCCGACCACGGGCGCGGCGACCGTGCTAGGCTCGATCGGTTACGCTGCGGCGGGAGACCTGGCGTTCGACTCGACTGGCGTCCTTTACATGAGCAGCACAGTTCACGATTTGGTCCGATTGAACCGCACGTCTGGTGCCGGGACAGTGATCGGCCCCCTCGGATTCACAAACGTACTCGGCCTCGCTCTAGGAGACGATGGGGTCATGTATGGTGTGGCGGGAACTCAGGTGTTCTCCATCAACCTCGCCACGGGAGCCGGAACGTTAGTGTCCAACTATGCGGGCCGCGGACTTGGCACGGCGTTCGGTAGTAGTTTCAACCGCGAGGCCGATCCAGTCTGCACCCCTCCACCTTGTATGGGCGTCCTCGTCTGCCCCGGGGTTTGCCCTGGGGGTTGCGGAGTTGTTTGTCAAATCCCGACACCGACTCCGACTCCGACCGAAACCGGCATCGCTACTCCGAGTCCGACCGCTAGCGGGCTCCCGACTGTGACACAATCTGTCACGGCGACCGCCGTTCACACCGACACGCCCGATCCGCCTTCAACTTCATCCCCGACGCCTTTGCCCCATTCCGGCTGTGTCGGTGACTGCGACGGCGACGGCAAGGTGGTGATCAGTGAGTTGATTCGCGGCGTCAACATCGCCTTGGGTATTGTACCGCTAGAACAGTGTCCGGCCTTCGACCGCAACGGCGATCGCAGCGTGGCAATCAGCGAGCTGATCGCCGCGGTCGACAGCGCTCTGAACGGCTGCCCGATATGAACGGCTGCCAACCTGCCGGCGGTTGAGTGGAATACCTCACGTCCCGGAAACGGCGGCGACGTGTGGATCGATTGCGAGCGATCGAGGAGCGCGCCGGGGCTACAGACTGCGATAATTGCGGTCGCTGTCGATCAGCGCCGCAGCTTTCCCGAGATCGTAACCTCCTGGTATCCGTTCGGTGACACGCGTATCGACGTAAGGGTCGCGCGGCCGCAGAATCCGCATCGAGGAGGAGCAGGAGATGCGGAGCAAGCGAGCGCAGTGGGAGAAGCGGGTCGCCGGATGGCGACGAAGTGGCCTGACGGCGGAGCAGTACGCGGAGTCGACGGGGTTGAACGTGGGGACCCTGCGGCACTGGTCTTGGCGGTTGAAGCGTGACGGATTGGGTGTCGGCGGAGCAGACGGGCGGAGACCGAGGACGGAGTGGATGACGCCGGCGGCGACGTCGTTGGTGGAGGTGGTGGGTAACGCGTCGATGGAAAGCCGGTTCGAGCTGGAGTTGACCTGCGGGCGGCGGGTGTTGGTGCCGAGCGGCTTCGACGCGGGCGAGTTGGGCCGGCTGGTCTCTCTACTGGAGAGGCTGGAGATGGCGGCGGCGGTGGTCGACGGGGGCTCGCGATGATTCCCGCGAGCGTGCGCATCTTCGTGTGCACCGACGCGGTGGATATGCGCTACGGGTTTGATCGGCTGGCAGCGGTGGCGCGCGAGCGGATCGGCGAGGATCCGCAGACGGGGGCAGCGCTGTTCGCCTTTGCCAATCGAGCCCGCAATCGGGTGAAGCTGCTGTGGTTCGACCGCAATGGGTACTGCATGCTCTACAAGCGGTTTCACCGTGCACTGCTCGTCGTGCCGGAGCCGGAGAATGGGGACCTCGCGGCGGTGCGGATCGATGCGGTGGCGTTGGGAAAGTTGCTCGCCGGGATCGAGCGGCGCGGGCGTGTGCCACACAGTCGAGCGGGAAACCGGCGAGGCTGACGATCGGGACGATGAGCACGAAGTCGTTGCCGCACATGGTCGAATCGATGCATAGATGCGAGCGTGAGTGGTGGCGGTGTCAGTGGTGGTGGTGGTGACGGTGGGCAGCGGCGAGCAGCCGCGATCACCGTCGACAGCGAGGTGTTTGCGGCACTGCAAGCGCAGGTGGCCGAGATCGTCGCGCAGAACCACCAGCTCATCGCCGACAACGAGACACTGCGCCGAGAGAGCGCAGCCCTGCGAGAAGAGAACGCCAATCTGCGCGACCGGATCGCCGACCTTGAGCGTGAACGGGATCGGTATAGGAAGCTCTACGAGCTGCAGCGCGAAGAGAACGAGCACCTCAAGCGGGGCCTGATCGGGCAGAAGTCGTACTGCGCACCGGAGAACGACGCGCAGCTCACCCTGGAGGTGCTGGGGTTGGTGCTCGGCGACGGGCAGTCGGCCGACGGACAAGACTTGCGCGGCGTGGCGACACCGCGGGTGCAGATAGTACCCGCGCACGAGCGGCGCAAGCCGGTGCGCCGGCCTCTGCCCGAGAACCTGCCGCGGGTGTGCTTCGAGGTGGTGCCACCGCACGTCGAGCGCGAGGGACTCGACGCATTCGAGGTGATCGGCGAGGATGTGCGCGAGACCCTCGAGCGCCGGCCGGCCTCGGTGGTGGCGGTGCAGATCATCAAGAGGAAGTACGTGCGCAAGAGCGAACGAGGGGCGCTGACTACGGAGGTACTGCAGGCCGAGACACCGGAGCTGCCGATCCCGCGCAGCACGGCGGGGCCGGGCTTCCTGGCCGATACGGTGGTCAAGCGCTGGCAGGACCACCTGCCGCTCAACCGCCAGGAGCAGATCTTCCGGCGCGAGGGGATCGATCTCAACCGCTCGACGTTGTGCACCTGGCACCAGCAGCTGGCGGAGCTGACCCGCCCGCTGGTGGAGGTGATGTTCTGCGATGCGTTCACCGCGCCGTATCTATGCGCGGACGCCACAGGTGTGCTGGTGCTGCACCCGAAGCGGTGCAAGCGCGGGCATTTCTGGGTCCTGGTGGCGCCGGGCAAACACGTGCTCTTCCGCTTCTCGATGAACCATGACGCGGCCGCCGTCGACCAGCTCGTCGGCGACTACAAGGGCCACCTGGTCGTCGACGCCCACACCGTCTATGACCACCTCTTCGGAGTGGACAAGGCCACGGAGGTAGCCTGCTGGGCGCACCTGCGCCAGTACGTGCTAGAGGCGCTGGCCACCGACGAGGATCGGGTGCGCGAGGGGCTGGCCTGCATCCAGGCGTTGTTCTTGATCGAGCGCGACATCGGTCGGGCTCCACCGGAGCGGCGTAGGCAGGTGCGGCAGGAAAAGTCGAAGCCGATCGTCGAGAAGTTTTTCACCTGGTGCGACGCGCACCGCGAGCGGGCACTGGAGGGATCGCCCCTGCATGCTGCGATCCGCTACGCGACCAATCAGAAGCAAGCCTTCCTGCGTTTCCTCGACGACCCGCGGCTGCCGATGCACAACAACATCTCGGAGCTCAATCTGCGCCGCCAGGCGATCGGACGGCGCAACTGGTTGTTCGTGGGCTCCGAGGACGGCGGCCGGGTGAACACGATCTTCGTCTCGCTGTTGGCGAGCTGTCAGATGCACGGCATTGAGCCGTGGGCCTACCTACGCGACATCTTCTGCCTGCTGCCGAGCTGGCCCATGCCGAGGATCCTCGAACTCTCGCCTCTGCACTGGAAGACCACCTTCGCGCGCGACGACGTCCAGCAGAAGCTCGACGCCAACATCTACCGCCGCGCCACCCTGCTCGACGACCCCGTCGCCGACCCCATCGTCGTCACCGCATCCTGACCACACGCGCGGCGGCTACACTTACCTGCGCCGCTGCGCGACTACCAGACGGCCGTCACCGAACGGATACC
>JBGTMF010000605.1:0-6158 GCA_041743795.1 Thermodesulfobacteriota bacterium
GCGCTGCGGCCCGAGGGCGCTGGAATCGACGAGCAGCACACCGCTGCCGTCGACGACGCGCAGACGCGCCTGGTGGCGTTGGTGCAGCCGCAAGAGGACTCGCTCGCTGTCCCACGGATCGATCCCGTCCGGCGAGGCCAGCGCGGCGGCGAGGAGCCGCCCTTGCTGCACCATCTCCCTCTCCTGCGCCGCCAACAGCTGCCTCTCGTAGGTATTCAGGTAGAGCAGACCGGCCGCCGGTAAGAACACCAACAACACGTTGAAGGCGAGCAAGCGAATCCAGATGCGGGCGAGCAGCCGCAGCGCCCTCTCCAACCAGCGCTTCATGAATCCGCGTATCGGTAGCCGAGCCCGTGCACCGTCTCGATGGCGGAAAAGCCGACGTCGGAATCGGCGAACTTCCGGCGCAGCCGCTTGATGTGGCTGTCGATGGTGCGCTCGCTCACATACGCGTCGTGCGGGTACGCCGCCTGCATCAGCTGCAGGCGCGACTTGACGTGCCCGGGATGCACCGTCAGGGCCCGTATCAGCATGAACTCGGTTACCGTCAGCGCCAGGGCGGCGCCGCGCCACGTAGCCTGGTAACGGCGCAGATCGAGCCGCAGTTGGTCGATCTCGAAGATCTCGTCGGGCTCGCTGCCGCCGCGCTGGCGCAATAGCGACAAGCGTCGCAACAGCACCTTGACCCGGGCGAGCAGCTCGCGCAGCGAGAAGGGCTTGCAGAGATAGTCGTCGGCACCCAGTTCGAGGCCGAGGACACGGTCGAACTCGTCGTCGCGCGAGGTCAGAAAGATGAGGGGAATCTCGTCACTGACGCCGCGCACGCGCCGGCAGAGTTCGAGCCCGTCCATGCGAGGCATCAGAATATCGGCAATCACCAGATCGGGGAGAGCCGCCGACAGTTCGCTCCAAGCCGCTGCTCCGTCGCTGTAGGCCGAGACCAGGTACCCCTCCTTGCGGAGGGCCAGGCCGACCGTCTCGCGGAGGCTTTCCTCATCGTCGACCAAGGCGATCCGGCTCTTCGTCATGGCGCGAATTGTACACCGAAAGTCGGCGCCAGGTCCCGTCCGCCACACTTTCGCCACATCCTTTCACAATCAATCCACAGCGCCGCCCCGCGCATCGGCAACCCCGAGCGTATCTATGCACGTGACGAAACGACAACTCCGCGTCATCGCGGAAAGGAGAGAACACGTGAACGCCAACAAGTACCGCCACGGCACTCGCAGGAACCCCCTCATGGCGCTGACAGCGCTCGCTTGCTACGGCGCGATCGCGGTCGACCGGCCGGTGGCCGCCGCGGCGCCGGAAACCGCGACGCTCCAGCTGTGTGACGGCGAGGGCTGCAACGCCGCCGCCGCCTTGAGCACGGAGATCGACGTCACCGTCACCGGCATCATCGCCCGCACCCGCGTGACACAGAGGTTCCACAACGCGAGCAGCGATTGGGTCGAAGGTGTCTACGTCTTTCCGCTGCCCGATGGGGCGGCGGTCGATCACCTGGTCATGTACGTCGGTTCACGCGTCATCGAAGGACGCATCGAGGAACGCACGGAAGCTCGGCGCACGTACGAGCAGGCACGCGAAGGCGGTAGCAAAGCCTCGCTGATCGAGCAGGACGGCGGCAACGTTTTTCGCACCAGCGTCGCCAACATCGGCCCGGACGAAGTGATCGAGATCGATCTCGAGATGCAGCACCTCGCCCGTTTCGACGCCGGCGAGTTCCACCTGCGCTTGCCCACCGTGCTGGCGCCGCGTTGGACGGCCGCAAGCGCCGGTGGCGCCAGCCATGCTGGCGCGGGCGATGAGGAATGGACAGCTGGCATGGAACTCGAACACGTCGTCACGCGGGCACTGCACCCGATTCAGCCGCTGCGCGTCAGCGTTGCGATCGACGCCGGTCTCCAGTTGCGCACCCTCTACAGCCCGAGCCATCGCATCGATACCGTCGAGCTCGGCGAGTCGCTGGTCGGCGTCACCCTGCGCGACGATGCCTTTTCCGACCGCGACTTCGTACTCGTCTGGCGCCCCGAGACACACGGGCTCCCCGCCCCAGCGGTCTTCCACGAAGAGATCGACGGCGCCGTCTACGCGCTGCTGATGCTGGTACCGCCCGAAGACACGGCGGTACCGCGCCCCCTCGCGCGTGAGGTCGTCTACGTGATCGACACTTCGGGCTCGATGGCAGGCGCGTCCATCCGCCAGGCCAAACTCGCCCTGCTGCTCGCCCTCGACCAACTCCGGCCCGGCGACTGGTTCGATGTGATCGAGTTCAACGACACCGCCCACTCCCTGCTCGGCGGCAGCATCGCCGCAACCGCCGAGAGCATCGATCGCATCCGCCAAGCCGTCGATCGACTACGGGCAAGCGGTGGTACCAATATCTCCGACGCACTCGAACTGGCGTTGGCGCCTGGCGCCGCGCCGACGGCGGTCCGCCAGGTCGTGTTCATCACAGACGGCGCCGTCGGCAACGAGGGCCAGCTGTTCTCCCAGGTGGCCGAGCAGATCGGCCGCAACAGGCTCTTCACCGTCGGCATCGGCGCCGCGCCCAACGCCCACTTCCTGCGCAAGGCCGCGCAGTTCGGACGCGGCACGTACACTTTCATCGGCTCGCCCGACGAGGTCTCCCATCGCGTCGGCGTCCTCGTCGCAAAGTTGGAGACCGCTGTCTTGACCGACATCGAAATCTATTGGGACGACGACACTCCGCCCGAGATCTGGCCACACACGCTCACCGACCTCTACGCGGACGAACCGCTCGTCGTCACGGCGCGGCTGGCACACATGCCAGGCCGCGTCGAGGTGGAGGCCGTGCTCGACGGGGCGCCTTGGTCGATGGTCGAGGAGTTGCAGCCGGTCGACATTGCCGGACGCGACCGCGGCATCGGCCGACTCTGGGCGCGGCAGAAGATCGAGGCGCTGATGGACGACCTCGCCCTCGGCGCCGACCGCGACCGGGTCCGCGAAGACGTCGTCGACCTGGCGCTCGAGCACAACCTGGTCACCCGCTACACCAGCCTCGTCGCGGTCGATTCGTCGCCAACAGCTCCGTCGAAGGCGGCGAAACAATGGTGGTTGCCGCTCAACCGACCCGTCGGATCGCTGCCGAGCACGGCGACACCGGCCGCACTGCACGCCCTGATCTCCCTGCTGCTCACCGCGATCGCCGCCTCTCTCGCGCCGCCTCGGCGGCGTCGCCGAGGTACCGCAAACCGCCCACAGGTATCCCACACATCGGAGGAAGGATGACATATCGTACGATCCCTGCGGTTTCACCGCCTCGGCGAACCATCACAGCCGCCGCCCTCCTCATCGCCGGCTGCGGCTTCGCCGCGCACGCTGCGTGGATTCCCCTCAAGGCGGAGGTAGCGCAGGTCCTCTTGGCGCGCGCTTGGAGCGAGGCGGCGGCCGGGCGCTCCCAGGTGCCGCCCTGGCCGTGGGCGGACACCTGGCCGGTGGCGCGACTGCGTGTCCCGCGCCACGCTGTCGACCTCGTCGTACTGGCAGGAGCGAGCGGAAGCACGCTGGCTTTTGCCCCCGGCCACGTCAGCGGAACGTCCGAACCCGGAGGCGAAGGCAACTGCGTATTGTCCGGACACCGCGACACCCACTTCGCATTTCTGCGCCATGTACTCCCCGGCGACGAGATGACACTGGAGACCGTTGGCGGAGTCGTTCGCACCTTCCGCGTGACGGCGCGCCACATCGTCTACGACAGCGAAGTCGCCGTACTCGACGATCATGGAGCCGTGATGCTCACGTTGCTCACCTGCTATCCGTTCGACAGCGTCGTTCCGGGCGGACCCTTGCGCTACGTCGTCCGCGCCGAACCGGTCGAGGTGTAGCGGTGGTGAAATGCGGCGGCGTTCGTGCACGTACCACCGCGAAGCGGTTGCCCCGTTTGCGCAGGATCCCGCAGAGCGCTCGCCGCCTCCTACCCTCGCCGGTCGCTGCTTTGCTGCGAGACTCCGCGCCAAGCCAGGAGGAATAATGAAGTGCAAGCCCAACAGCTTCCGTCCAATTCACTCGACTGCAGCAATCGGGATGAGCTATGAAGCGAGCATGTTCATCAAACGGCTCGGATCGACTGTTTTCTGGGTGTTCCTCGTCATCAGCTCCTTCAGCCTCGTCCCGATCGCTCTGTTGATCTGGGCCGCGACCGTCCTCTTCGACCGCCGCCTGGCCATTTTGCACCAGTTCACCTGTCTCTGGGGGTCGCTCTACTCCTGGCTCAACCCGGTATGGCGGGTCACGGTCGAGGGGCGGCACAAGATCAAGGCCGGGGCGACCTACGTCATGGTTGCCAACCACCAGTCCCTGCTCGACATCCTCGTCTTGTTCCGCCTCTTCGTCCACTTCAAGTGGGTTTCGAAGATTGAAAACTTCTACGTACCCGCAGTCGGGTGGAACATGTGGCTCAACGGCTACATTCCGCTGCGCCGCGGCGACAAACAGAGTATTGACCACATGATGGATGCCTGCGAGAAGACCCTGCGCGAGGGCAATTCGATCATGATGTTTCCCGAGGGAACGCGGTCCATGGACGGCAAGCTCAAGGCCTTCAAGCACGGCGCCTTCACACTCGCCAAGCGTGCCGAGGTGCCGATCCTGCCGATCATCATCGAGGGAACGTCACAGGCCCTGCCGAAACGCGGATTTCTCCTCCAGGGACGCCACGCCATCCGCGTGCGCGTCCTCGACGCGATTTCCTACGCCAGCTTCAAGGATCTCTCCGTCGAAAGCCTCACCGACAAGGTCCGCGGCATCATCGCCAAGGAATTGGAGCCCGGCGCAGTCGACGACGACCGCGAACTGATGGCCGTCGCCGGCAAATAAAGCGGGACCAGCGTTTCTGACAAAGCCGCGCGCGCACGATTCGGCAAGCGCAATCGTTCGCTCACGCAGCGTCAACTGGTGGTGCGGCGCAGCCAGGCGACCGCGAGCATGCTGCTCCATACGGCCACGGCCATCTGCCCCGGCGGCAGATCGAGCGAGTCGGCAAGGATGAAGGCGACGACCGCGCCGCCGCAGCCGACGATGGGGGCGACGAGGAACATCTGCCACATCTCGACGCACAGGTGCTTGGCGATGAGAGCCGGCAACACCAAGCTGCCGAAGGTGAACGTCGTCCCGGCGATGCGAATCGCGCCGCTGACAGCGAGTCCCAACCACAGCCACAACGCGTTGTCCCAGAGGGCGACGCGGATGCCGACGGCGGAGGCCATTTCGGGATCGGTAACGACCAGCAAGATGGTGCGATGGGCAAGCAGCAGCACCGCCAGCGACGCCGCGGTCATCGCCGACAACACCGCGACGTCCTCGCGGGTCGCGCCGATGATGGTGCTGGCGAGAATGCGGTACACCTCGTCGAGACCGTGCGGCAGGTGGGCGGCGATGATCACCGAGAAGCTGGTGCCGACGAGGAACACCCAACCGGTGACCGCCTCACGGCTCTCGCGCACCACCCCGCCTACGTACACCGTCAGCAGCGCCGCGGCGACGGCGAAGCCGCCGCCGTAGAGCGACACCAACCAACCGCTGTGCAACGGGTCGTGCGGATCGACGGCCTCGCCGACGCCGACCCAGGTGCCGATCGTGATGCCCAGCATGCTGGCCTGCGACACCGCGGCGCCGAGAAAAATCTGGTCGCGGGCGACGACGAGGACGCCCAGCCACGCCAGCAGAACAGCGATCAGCCAGCCGGCCAAGTACGCGTTCTGAAACAGCTCCCAGGAGGCGAGGAAGTTCTCGATCAACAGTGACCTCCCAGGGTGTGCACCCGCATGGCGCCGCCCTCGGTACTCGCACCGAGCACGACGGCGCGGCCGAAGATGCGGCTCAGGTTGTCCTCCGTCAAAACTTCGGTCACCGGCCCGGCTGTCACCCGCCCGTCATGGAAGAGGGCGACGTGCGTGGCATAGCGGGCAGCAAGGTCGAGTTGGTGGGTGACGAACAGCATGGTCAGGCCGCGTTCGCCGCGCAGACGCGCCAGCAGATCGAGCAGATCCTGCTCGCCGGTCGGGTCGAGCCCGTTGGTCGGTTCGTCGAGAATCAGTAGCGTCGGCTGGCGGATCAGCGCGCGCGCCACCAGCGCGCGCTGACGCTGGCCGCCGGAGAGGACGCGGTAACCGCGACGCGCCAGGCCGGCGAGGCCG
>JBGTMF010000606.1:0-3746 GCA_041743795.1 Thermodesulfobacteriota bacterium
AGGGCGTCGCGCAGGGTGCGCGCAACCGCTGGGTCCATGACGCGTTCGCCGCGGCCGGCGGCCGGCTGCAAGTTGGTTTCGTACGGTGTGGCGCGCGCGAAGCGCAACTGCTCGACGGTGACGGACGGCAGCAGGAGTCCGTCGTTGACGATGATTCCGAGCAGCGTGGCGAGGGCGGCGGGTCGATCGCCGGAACTCCCCAGCGCCGTCGCATAGCTCGCCACCAGGCGCGAGAAGGGGAAGCCGAGCCGTTGCCAATAGGGGGCCATGCGGGCGAAGGCGTCCTTTTCGATGCGAATGCGCAGACGGCGGTTCTGCGGCCGTACGTTGCGTCGCTTGAACAACCACCGCGACGAAATCTCGCGCGCCTCGTCGGCGCTTGCCAACAGATCCTCCCACGAAAGGGACGGGTTGCGCCAAAGCTGGCCGGCGCACCATAGCTCGAGCGAGTGGCGCGAGGCGAGATAGCCGTAGTCGGCGAGATTCAGAGAGGGATTGCCATAGGCGCGCACCATGCGGGCGACATCGCCGTCACTCACCTCGCCGAGTTGTTCCGTCAACCATCGGCGGAGCGAGTCGCGGTCGGCTTCCGGCTGCCAGGCGTAGTGGAGAATGGTCAGCTTGCGCAGGCGCTTCTCCGGGCGCCGCTCGCGGCGCAGTACGGAATCGATCAACTCGGCCGCGCTCATGCCGCTGTATTCGCGGTAGGCGCGCGTCAGCGCCGCGTGCGACTCGGCGTCGGCGATCTCGGCCAGCATACGCAGGCGTTCGGGATCCTGCGAATCCTCCAAGAGTAGCTGGGCGTCGTAGGGTAGGCGGCTTTCGTGGTAGCGGACGAGATCGCGCATCAGGCGGACGAAGCTCAAGTTGATCGACTGTTGCAGGGCGGTACGCAAGGTCGGGTTGAAGGCGCCGGAGCGGTCGAAGTTCGAGAAATAGCGCAGTCCGCCACCGGTGAAGAAGGCCTCGCCGGTGGACGCCGAATAGCGCCGGTCCATGGCTCGGTCGAGTAGCGCGTCGAGCTCGAGTTGCGGACCGCTGCTCAAGGTGTCGGCGACCCAGGCCGTCAGCGGATCACGCGACGCGCGGGCGCGGATACGCAGCGTCGCCGTGTCGAGTCGACTCAGCTCGGCGTGCAGCGCGGCGATGATCTCGAGGTAGTGTGCCAGCGTTCGTACCTTCGCAGTACTTCCCAACTCGACCTTGGCGCCGCGGTTGAGGTCGAACGGTTGATCGAGCGTATCGACCTGCACCCGCACCAGGTTGCCCTCGTCGCCGCGGGCGAAGAGAAGGAGACCGTACTTGACCTTGGTCGGGTCCGATTGCTGCAGCAGATGTTTCCCGCTGAGGCCGTTGGCGGCGATGAAGTCCTTGTTGCCGAGTTGGCGAAAGAGGACGAGGACCTTCTCCTGCAGATCGATGTCGATGGTCGAATCGACCTCCAGGTGCAGGTGGTTGAGCTCGTAGTGGCTGTCGACCCCGGTGAGTTCGAGGAGGCGTTTGCGCACCGCGGTGACGGCCTTGCGGTCGACGAAGTCATGCGGCGGCGGTGCGGGAGCGCGCGGCAGGAACTCCAGCGGCGCATCGACCAGGAGATGGGCCATCTCCTGGTCGATCACGCCCTGTTTTTCCATCAGGTACGCGTAACCGAGCATGCGCTGGCGCAGCGCTTGGCGATCGCGCGCCAGTAAAGTTGTGGGAGCTGGCAGGGCGGCGAGAAGTGCCAGTACGCGGTTGTAGTGGAGTACGCGCTCTTCGATCGGTGTTTGCTCGTCGCGCAGCGCGGCGATGACCTCGCCCAGGGTCACGCCGAACCACGCCTCGAGGCCTTCGCCGAGGCCGTTCACCTCGCCGAAGCCAGCGGTCGCCGCCAGCGGCATGGCGTTGAGGTACTCGACGACGATCTCGCGCCGGCGCTCCGTCGTATCGAGGCCAGTGCGGTAGGCCTGCAGACTGGCTGCCGTAATCTGGCGCAACTTCTCCTGGGCGGACGTCGTACGCCCTTGCGGTGAGTGGCGGAACTTCTCCAGCTGCGTGGCGAGAGTGCTGCCGCCCTCGACCGACACCGGCAATCCCATCTTCGCGCCGGCATAGAGCATCGTCGCAAGTGCCATCCGGTCCCATTCCAGGGTCGGGTTGCTGCGCGGATCCTGCGCGGCGAGAAGCTCCCTGTTTTCGATGAAGAGAAGTGTCTCGACGATGATGCGGGGGATCTCATCGTAATCGAAAAAGACCCTCTCGCGGCGTCGCGTGTCGTAAAGAGTCTGGCCGCGCATGCCGCGGATGACGAGCCCGGTAGCGCCGGGATCGCGGTAGGGCGGGGCGACGCCGAGGCTGACCAGGCGGCGCAGCTCGGCCGACATCCGGGTCTGTTCGGTGATGACGTAGCCTCGCTCGTGCAGGCGTTTCACGTATTGGGGGATCGTCGAGTAGCCGCGGCGCTCGTCGAACGGACCGCCGGTTGGAAACTCGATCTGCTCGCTGGCGCCGGGCTGAACCTCGTAGGAGAGACGGTTGGCGTAGTTGGCGAAGAGTCGGGCCTGCCAGGCGGATGTCTCCATCTCGTAGGCCACAGCGCCGCCGCCGGCCAATCCGCAGACGAGGGCCAGGGCATTTCGCGCGGTGCGCCACCAACGCGTCCTTCGACGAGGCGCATCGGTGGTTCCGCCATGGGTGATGCGACGGAACATGTGGGGGCAGTTGCTTGGCGTCAGGTTAGGTGCGCAGACCCGGGCGCGCAAGCAGGCCGAGGGGGCCACAGCAGGCCGAGGGGCCATATGGGGGCTATTGCCGCGGTCGGGGTTTGCGTGTAATCCTCGACGCCAGATGACCTGGGCCCGCGTGTCCGTTTTGGTTTTGGCGATGTTTCTTTCGAACCTTGCCGTGCCGCCGGCGTTCGCCCATCTCGGCGGCCGCCCGGAGATCAGTGCGGCCGCGGAATCTGCTGATTTCGACGTCGTTTCCGGCACCAGCGCCGCTGCGGAACTCGCCAAGACTCTCGAGATCCGGCGTCTCCTCCCCGTACCGGGAATGTCGACTGCACTCGCCAGCGGCGATCGAAAAACGGCGAGCCGTGCCCTTGTGGTTGCGCTGCCACACCGTTCGCATTATCCGCCTCGCCGATTCTGGCAACGGCGTCTGACTCGCTCCGACCGGGGCGAGTTACCCCACTGACGTCGCTCGCCTAGACGCCCTGCAGGCGACGATATCTCACCGGCCATGCCGGCGAGTGCTCGTCGCGAGGCCAGTCAACGCCGCAAGTGCGCGCGCTTCACCCGCGCTTGCGGCCTCGCCAGGAGAGCGAACATGTCAGAGATGTCATCGAAGAAACCAAAGGACGACCAGGAATCACCCGAGGTCGCGCGCATCGTCATCATTGGAATCGTCGTCGTGCTGTTTTCCGCGTACGTCGCCGATCTCTTCAGTCGGTAAAGGAGATTGCCGATGCGACTCATTTCATTTGCAGAGTGGACAACCGCGGTAGCGACGATTGCCGCAGTGGCGAGCCCCTTGCCGTCGCGCGAAGACGAGTTGGGCAGCGATTCGGCGGCCGCCGCGGTGACGCGCGGCGCCGGCGAGGAGATTACTGCCCCTGCTGAAGCCGACGCTGCGCCGGCGTCGGGATTGAGGGTCCTCGTCAACATCTTCGGCTATCTCATCATCCTCCCGGCCGCGCTCATGTTGGCCGTTCGCTTCCTCCTCGACTGACGGAGGTCGACCGGGTAGGTCCGGGATCGGGGGCCCCC
>JBGTMF010000607.1:0-2994 GCA_041743795.1 Thermodesulfobacteriota bacterium
GCAGCGGCTCGGCCTACCCGCGCGATTCTCCGCCGACGCCGTGAATGCACCCCGCCCGCAGTTTCCAACGCTATCGCCGACGCTGCGCGGCGACTACCACCTCTTCCGCGCCGGCGAATTGCAGCGAGCGGGCCTGATGAGCTTCGCCCGCCGCGAGGTGCGCGCCTTTGCCCGCGGCAACACGTCGCCGCCACGCGATTTCATGATCGAACTCTACCGCGCCGTCGACGGACACCGGCAGGCGATACGCCTCGCCAACAACCGCGACAGCAGCGTCCTGTATCCTCTGGCTTTCTGGGACCTGCTGAAGGAGAACGGCGCCCGCTATCGCGTCGACCCGCTGCTGGCACTTTCACTCATGCGGCAGGAAAGCATGTTCGATCCCGAAGCACTGTCCCCGGCCAACGCACGCGGGCTGATGCAATTGTTGCCGTCAACCGCAGAAGCCGTCGCCGCGCGCATCGGGCGCGGCGGGCGAATCGACCTTTACGACGCGACCACCAACATCGAACTCGGCACCGCCCACCTGCGCGAACTCGCCGACCAATACGGCGACGACCCGGTACGTATCCTCGCCGCTTACAACGCCGGCGCGGCAGCCGTCGGTCGCTGGGACCGACGCTTCGGCGATCGCCCGATCGACGAATTCGTCGAGTCGATCACCTTCCGCGAGACCCGCGATTATGTGAAGAAGGTGCTGGGCAACTACCGGACCTACCAACGACTCTACGGCACAGGCGGCGGGCACGTGCGAACCGGGATTCGCGGTGGCCGCGAACAAACCGGTATGCTCACCAGCAACACCACAACAGGAGCACCGTGACCCCGGGAGGAGATGTGGCTGGCACTGGAGTTGCACTGTTGTTCAGCGGGGCCGGTTGGAAGGAGAGCAAAACGATGTTGACTCGAAGAATTCTGGCGATCGCGATCGCCGCGGCGACGGTCGGTGTTCTCGGCGCTGGCCGAGTCGAGGCGCGCCACCCAGACCAAATCAGCTGCCAGCCGCTCACCACTTGCGGGGATGAGGCCGCGGGCATCGAAGGAGCGGAGTGTCCGGAGGGCTATGCGTGTGTGTGTGTGCCGAGTTGTCCCGACTGCCGTGATTGTGCGACGCGGGTCTGCGTAGCGGTCGAGACCGCCTGCCACAGTGCCTGCGACTGTCCGCCGGGTATGGGCTGTGCGGACGGCACGTGCCGGAGAACCAATGCGCCGGTCTATTGTTGCGACGGTGAGGAGTGCCCGGCGGGCGCGCGCTGCGAGGACCGACTCGGCCAGCACGGGGTCTGCCAGCGCGAGTGTCGCACCGCCTGCGATTGCGACCCCGGACTCGGTTGCTTCGAGGGCCAATGCATCGCCGGCGTCGCGCCGGTGTTCTGCTGCGAAGGGGAGCAGTGTCCGGCCGGCGACCAGTGCCAACACCGCGATGGACGGATGGATCGCTGCGAGGAAAAGTGCGTCGATCAGGCCTGGCTGTGCGACGAAACGGCGGAGCGCCGTTGCGGCGACGGGCGCGTCTGCGCCTGTAGCGCCAGCTGCCCCGATTGCGAGGACTGCGGCGCGGGCGTTTGCATGCCGCCGGACAGCCCGACGCCGTACCGCTGTGACAACGACGGCACATGTGCGCAGCCCGGCGACAAGTGTATCTGCGTTTCCAGTTGTCCGGCGTGCGACGACTGCGCGATCAACGTCTGTGTGCCGGATTGCGATAACGACGCGAATTGCGAGCGGCGGTTACGCATGTCGCAGCGCCGCATCGATCGGGTGATCGACAAGACGCAGTCGTGCCGCGCCGATGACCAATGCGTGAAGGTCGATACCAGCACCGGCTGTCAGGGAACCTGCGGCGAGTACATCAACCGTCGTTGGGCGCGGAGGGTGCAGAACTTCATCGGCAATGTCGACGCTCGTTATTGCACTGGCTACAAGGAGGACGGCTGCGCCTATGCGACGCCAGCCTGTCTCGATACGATAGGCGCCTGCGTGCGCGGAATGTGCACCGGCGTGCCGGCACCAGCCGTACGGCCGGTGCCGCGCTCCAATGTATCGTCACCGCGCGGACCGCTGGCGCCGGTTCGCTGAAACACTCGCGGTAAGAACGAGGGGTCCGCGCAACCCGCGCGGGCCCCTCGTAAACCTTCGGTAACGGCTGCAGCCGCTCCTCAACCGCGACCCTTCAGGGCATCGCGTATCTCGGCCAGCAACAGGACCTCGGCCGACGGCACCGGCGGTGCTTCCGACGCCACCTCTTTCTTCCTCTGCATCGAGTTCATCGCCTTGACGATGATAAATATCGCCACCGCGACTATCAGGAAGTCGAGCACGGTGTTGATGAACATGCCGTATTTGAGCGCCACGACCTCGCTGTCAGCAGTCGCCTCCTTCAGCGTGATCATCAATTCCGAAAAATCGACACCCCCCATCAACATCCCGATCGGCGGCATCAACACGTCCTTAACGAACGAGTTGACGATATTGCCGAAGGCGGCGCCGATGACGATACCGACCGCCACGTCGACGACGTTGCCCCGCATCGCGAACTTCTTGAACTCATCTAACATCTTCGTCTCCTGAGTGATTTGGTCGAGGTTCGCCACCGCGGCCGACCACGTTGGACGATGCGCCGCCGAACCGAATTGATCGCTACCCGGAAACCCCGGCCTACTTCCTCAATGGCCAAACTAGTGTCCTGAGTCAGAGATTCGTCACATGATTCGGCGGCCCTTGGCGCCCATGCCGGCGTTGCTCCTCCTCGAAATATTGCAAATATTCCTTCGTCGTCGCGCCTTGGCACGGGCGCCAATTACTCGCCGACTAATGCAACAAACTTCCAACTCAGGACACTAACGCCAGCCGATGACCTCATAGCCTTTTTCACTCAGGCAGCGGGTAACGAAGTTCCTGATGACGGGATCCGGCTCGCGTTGTCGCATGCCGTCGAAGATACCGCCGAGAAGACCGGCCGCCGCGCCACCCGCGGCGCCCGCGGCCGCACCG
>JBGTMF010000608.1:0-2622 GCA_041743795.1 Thermodesulfobacteriota bacterium
GCAGCGTTGCGACGCGCGCGTCCTGGGTCGCCGGCCGCTGCACCGGAGCAATGCGTCCGCGCGACAGATCCGCCAATCGCGCGGTCACCTGGGCGGCAAAGCGCGTGCCGTGTTCGAGTTCTTCGGCCAATCCGTCGCAAACGTTGTCGCGGCTTTGCAGCAGCGATTGCAGCCGGTCTAGCTCCACCTCGAACTCGACTCGCTGGCGCGCCAATTCCGGTGCACCGATGCGCTGCGACTGCGCCGCGTCGCGCAACTCCTGACGCAGCTGTTCCAAACCGAAAGCGAGGTCGTCGGGATCGGCCGCAGCTTCGCCGAGGTTCTTGCGCTGCAACGCGGTGAGATCGAGCAACTCTCGTTCGCCGGCGCGAATCTCGTCCTCCAACGACGTCACGCGTGCCTGCACCGAGTCGAGCAGCGTGCGCAGAGCCTGCGCCGAGATACCATCGCCGTTGCCGCGCTCCACCTCGCGGCGAAGGATCAACTCGATCTCAGCCAGCCGTCCTTCGGCTCGCACCGCGCGCCGCCGCTCGCGTTCGAGTCGTTCCGCCATTGGCACGGCGGTGGGGTACGCCGACGCTGGCGCGGACTGCCGTTGCCCGCCGGGCTCGGCGCTAGCGGCGCCTGCTTCAGGGGCGCGGCGATCCCCAGGAAGTTCGTCCAGCGCCGCCAACTGCCCGGACCGCTCGTCTTCTTTACCGCTCAAGTTACTACGACCTCCGCCCGATACACCGACCGCACCCGGAGGCGGGCACGCTGGCCCGGATAGCCCTGGGGTTCGGCGCTACGGCGCATCGGGGATGCCCTTGCTGGACATCAACCATCGCGGAGCATAACCAGCTCGCTCCTCAATTACCAGACGGATTTACACCCGAGTGGCCATGCGAGCGCCGCGTCGCGCCGACGATCGCGGCAGCGCCTGCAGCGGACCGCTGAGCGCCCGTCAAAGCCTGTGTCATCGATCGCGCCAACTGGTCGGGAGTCATATGAAAATCCCGCATTGCGTAGATGGCCTGTTGGCGAAACACCTGCGGGTCGACCGGCTTACTCCAGAACATCGACAGCCTGACATTCAGCATGTCCGGATTGGCGGCGATCTGCGAGGCGACCCGCAGCCCGTCTCCGCGAGGCAGGTTGAGGTCGACGAGCACCGCCTGCGGCTTGACCATCGGCATCAGGTCAATCGCTTGGCGACCATCGAAGGCAATCGCCGTCGAGGCGCGGACCCGGCCCAGTGACTCGCGCAATCCGCTCATGAAGTCGACGTCCTCACCGACGACGAGGAGTCGCTGCAACGGCTCCTCTTCGGACAGGAGGCGCGTCGAGCACTCATCGAGGTCGCACGGCGGCGGAAAGAACATGACCCGTCGGAAGAACACTCCGCGGTCGTGCTTGGCGCAATAGACCAGCGCTTCCGGCTCGTCGATTCCCCAGCGTTCGAGATGCGTCAGCAGATCCAATCGGAAGCGTTCCGATGCCAGATTCACCACCACCTGAACATCGAGACCCGGTGGGAGTTCGCTGTCGAGTTCCGAGATGAAATGAGCGTTTTCGAACCTACCCGTCGCTTCCTCGACCGCGGATTGAAATACCGGATCTCCGTCGATGACGAGAACCGCGGTACCCGCCGTATCGACGGCGCAGTCGGGTTCCTCGAGCAACCCCTCCGTTTCGTCGAGCGGCGGCAGAACGGCAAGCGACGCAGCAAGTCCGTCGCCGGGCGGCAGAGCTTCCGCGATCTCATCGACAGAAGCGAGCCGCAGATCCACGCGAGCGTCTCCGTTGCTGGCCACCTCGTCCGCTTCCGCGGTCTCCTCGATCAGCCGGAGTTCCTCGTTCAGATTCCCGCGCAGCGCGTGCATGCCCTCCAGATCGGAGATCGCCTCTTCGACAGACTGTTGCAGAATCGCACACTCCGCAGCGAGCCGATCCATCTCGTGCTCGCGATCGCGGGCCAAGGCTCGCTGCAGCGCCACCTCCTCGCGCAAGGAGCGAGCTTCCTCGGCATGCGTCGTGACGGCCTCGTCGAACACTGCTTGCAGCGCGGCCAACTGACTGTCGAGATCTTCTGCATCACCGCCGCCAGCCGGCGCCGAAAATGGTTCGACCACTGCCGCGTCGCGCTCCAACTCGAGGCGATGCGCCCGCTCGATCTCCACTTCTTCGGCGAGAGCGCTGCGTTGCGCCTCCAGTTCGTCGAGTTGTTCGCGCAACTCCGCCACCGCGGCGTCCGTCGACCGCGCCTCCGCCTGCGCCAGCACCAACCGTTCGACCTCGCGCTCCAGCTCTTCGACTCGGGCTTGCGCCGCTGTCAGTTCCCCCGACGCCGCACCGCCGTCACCGATACGCGCTGCCAACTCGTCGATCACGCGGCGATCCGCAGCCAGCCCGTCGCACAACTCGTCGGACATCGTTCGAGTCGTCTCGATGTCCTCGACGAGAGACGCCAACTGCTGGGCGATGTCACCGTTCGACGCTACCAGCGCCTGCGACTCGCGCTCGGCTACCGTCCAGGTCTCGAGCGCCACGGCCATCCGCTCGTCAAACTCTGCCAATTTCGCCGCGCTGGCGTCGCGCTCCGCCTCGACTGCACCCAGTCGCTGGGCGAGTTGCGCCGCCTGC
>JBGTMF010000609.1:0-8887 GCA_041743795.1 Thermodesulfobacteriota bacterium
GAGGACTGGAATGTCGACGGCATCGACGATCTGCGGGATGAGGGCGAAACTGGCGATGCGGCCAGTGTGTCCGCCGGCCTCGGTCCCCTGGGCAACGACGACGTCGCAGCCCGCTTCGGCGGCGCGCACCGCGTGCTCGACGCGGCCGCACATCGAAACCACCTTGAGGCCCGCGTCGTGGCATTTGCCGATCACCGGACCCGGAACGCCGAGGCCGGCGATGAAGGACGACGCGCCCTCTCCGATGATCACGTCGATCGCCGCCAGCATTTGCTCGGGCAGAGCGGCGAGCAGGTCGACGCCGAACGGCTTGTCGGTCAGCTCGCGGACGCGGCGCATCTGCTTGCGGATTCCCTCAGGTCCTTCGGACGCCATGCCGAGCGTGCCGTAGCCACCGGCTTCGGATACCGCGGCGCATACCTCGGCGTAGGCGACCTGTCCCATGCCGGCGAGAAACACGGGATGGTCGATCTCGAACATGTCACAAATGGGTGTCTTGATGGGCATGGCGATCCTCCGGGAATCTCACTTGCGATGGCCGCGGTCTCAGCGACTCGGTAGCCGGCGGTAAAGTTGGCGTTCGCCGAACAGCTTGACGAACTCGCGGAATGTGCGGTCGGCGAGTTCCGTCAACCGCGGCATGTGTTGCGGCGTCTCGTTGCGGATCTCGTGCGGGCCGGTCGCGCCCTTGAGTTCGTGTAGTTCGCGCTCGTGGTGCGGCACGCGCAACCAGCGGTGGATCAGCGGCTCGTCCACCTCCATGTGAAACTGGAAGCCGTAAACGTTCGAGCCATAGCGGAATGCCTGGTTCTCGCAGCCGGGGGAACTTGCCAGGTGGACGGCACCGGCCGGGATGTCGAAGGCATCTCCGTGCCACTGGAAAATTCTCTCGCGCGGCGCGAAATGACCGAGCAGCGGATCTCCGGCCGCTTCCGCTGTGGGCACTACGTCGTACCAGCCGATCTCCTTCTCGGGGCTCGGGCCGACGCGGGCGCCGAGAGTTTTGGCGACGAGTTGAGCGCCGAGACAGACGCCGAGGATCGGCATGTTGCGCTTCATCGCGCGCTCGATCAGGCGCAGCTCAGACGCCAGGTGCGGGTGCTCGGCGACCTGATCGACGTTCATCGGCCCGCCGAGCACGACCAAGCCGTGGTAGGCTTCTATATCCGGCTCGGCATGCGGGTGGCGGCCAAAGTTGACATAGCGCAGTCGGAAGCCGGCGTCCTTCAGCAACGGATTGAGCGTGCCGAGAATCTCGAAGGCGACATGCTGGAAAACGAGAAGCTTCACGCCTTCTATGTAGCGTCCGCGGCGGTCAGTTTCCACGCCATGCCGTCAGGCGATGCTGCGGGTCGACTGAGCAGAGAAACGGCAGGGTCGCCGGCCTGTTCAGAGATCCGCGCCATCAGCGACGAGGCGGACGATGTCGAGGCTGCTGATCAGCCCGACCAGTCCGCTATTGTCGGTGACGAGTACCCGGTGCAGGTGCTGTGCCACCATCGCCTGCGCCACCTCGCGCACCGGCGTCGTCGCCGCGACAGTGAAAGGCTCGGCGGCCATCGCCTCGCGAACCGTATGCGCCGACAGCTCGCCGACGATCGGGCGTGGCATCGGTGCGGGGCTGTCGTCGCCGTCGCCTGCGTCGAGGGCGCGCAGGTACTCGCCGAGGATGCCGGAGACGGCTCCCTGATAGAGCGGAAATCTCATCAGGTCGGTGCGCGAGATGATGCCGATGACTGCGCCGGGGCGGTCCGCCTCGATCACCGGCGCGCCGCCGATGCGCTCGCGGAGGAAGAGATCGGCGAGATCCGAGAGGGGCATGTCGGCGGCTACGGTGACGACATTGGTCTGCATGATGTCTCGCGCGAGTAACGTCATCGTGAGGTACCCTTTTTCGCAAGAGCGCTGCCGGCTCCGCTCTTCTTGGCGCGCGGCCGTGTCGGCTTCTTCGCGGAGGCGGCCGGAATGCTGGGTCGCTGCCCCTTGAAGGCCAGCAGTGCCAGCGGCGGTAGGGTCAGCGTCAGAGACGACGGGCGCCCGTGAAAGGCCACTGGAGTGGCGTCGAGGCCGCCCAGATTCCCCTGCCCGCTGCCTCCGTACAGCGGCGCGTCGCTGTTGAGCAACTCGCGCCAGTGGCCGCCCCAGGGAACGCCGAGTCGATAGTTGTGGCGAGGCACTGGGGTGAAGTTCAAGACGACGACGATGGCTTCGTCGGGCCGGCTGCCGCGGCGCAGGAAGCTCAACGTGCTCTGGTCGGTGTCGTTGCAATCGATCCACTCGAAGCCGTGCGGCGAACAGTCGAGTTCGTGCAAGCACGGATCGCCGCGGTAGAGGGTGTTGAGATCGCGAACCCACCGCTGCAAGCCGCGATGGGCGTCGTCATCGAGCAGGTGCCACTCGAGTTGGCTGTCGTGATTCCATTCCGCGCCCTGTCCGAACTCGCAGCCCATGAAGAGAAGTTTCTTGCCCGGCTGCGCATACATGTAGCCGAGCAGTAAGCGTAGATTGGCACGCTTCTGCCACGCGTCGCCCGGCATCTTGCCGAGAAGGGAGCCCTTTCCGTGCACGACCTCGTCGTGCGACAGGGGGAGCACGAAGTTCTCGGTAAACGCATAGACCATTCGAAACGTCAGCGCGTTGTGGTGGTACTTGCGGTGGATCGGCTCCTCGGCCATGTAGCGCAGCGTGTCGTGCATCCACCCCATGTCCCACTTCATGCCGAAGCCGAGCCCGCCGAGATAGGTGGGGCGGGAGACCATCGGCCAAGCCGTCGATTCCTCGGCGACCGTCTGTGTCGCCGGAAAGGCGCCGTATACCGCCTCGTTGAGGCGGCGCAGGAAGTCGACCGCTTCGAGATTCTCTCGGCCTCCGTGCTCGTTGGCAATCCATTCGCCTGCTTCCCGCGACTAGTCGAGGTAGAGCATCGACGCCACCGGATCTACGCGTATGCCGTCGGCATGGTATGCTTCGAGCCAGTACAGTGCGCTGCTGATGAGAAACGACCGCACCTCGTTGCGGCCGTAGTTGAAGATCAAGCTGTCCCAATCGGGGTGCAGCCCCTTGCGTACATCGGCGTGCTCGAAGAGATGCGTGCCGTCAAAGTAACCGAGAGAGAATTCGTCCTTGGGGAAGTGTGAGGGGACCCAATCGAGAATCACGCCGATGCCGTTGCGGTGCAGCAAGTCGATCAGCGCCATCAGGTGCTCGGGCTTGCCGTGCCGGCTGGTCGGCGCGAAATAGCCCGTCGTCTGGTATCCCCAGGAGCCGTAAAATGGGTGCTCCATCAGCGGAAGAAATTCGACGTGGGTAAATCCCATTTCCTTCACGTAGGAGACGAGCTTCTCGCCCAACTCGCCGTAGTCGAAGCAACCGCCGCCGGCGGGGCGCATCCATGAACCCAGGTGTACTTCGTAGACGGCGCACGGCGCGGTCAGGCTCTGCCGACCTTGGCGCTGCTGCATCCACTCCGCGTCGTTCCATTGGTGCTCTGGTCGCCAGACGACAGATGCGGTCTCCGGCGGCACTTGGGTATGGGTGGCGAAGGGGTCGGCTTTGTCGACGGTGTAGCGTCCGATTCGCGAGTGGATGCGGTACTTGTAGACCGCGCCGCGGCCGACGCCGGCGTGGAAGCCCTCCCAGATGCCGGAGTTGCCCCGCGGTCGAAGCGGATGGGTGGTCGCGTCCCAATTGTTGAAATCCCCGATCACCGAGACGCGCTCGGCGTTCGGCGCCCAGACCGCGAAGTAGGTTCCCGCCGTTCCGTCGTCCGTCGTCAGCGGGTGCGCGCCGAGGTGGTCATAGAGGCGGAAATGCGTGCCCTCGTTGAACAGGTGGAGGTCGTCGTCGGAGAGCAGGCTCGGCGCTAGCGGTGCGGTAACCCGCGCGCGCTTCTTCCCGTCCTTTTGCGCCTTTGCCATGTCTCGATCCTCTCTCGCGTCACTCTTCGCCGACCAGCCCGGCGATCGCGGTTGCCGGAATGTGGGCCCAATCGGGGCGATTGTTGAGTTCGTAGCCGAGTTCGTACACCGCTTTCTCTAGGAGAAAGATCTTCAGCAGCAGCGCGGTCTCTTGCTTGCTCGTCGGCAGAAAGGAGGCGTCGGCGGCGTGTTCGAGGTAGGAGCCGAGAAACGCCGGGGCCACCCAACCGAACCAGAACCGACACCACTCGTCGATGCGCGCGGGGTCGTCGGGGCGGGCCAAACGGGCGGACATCGCCGCATGCACGGCGTAGTCATAGGAGCGCAGCATGCCGGCGATGTCGTGCAAGGGGGATCGCTTGCGGCGGCGTTCGTTGAGGCTGCGCGCCGGCTCGCCCTCGAAGTCGATGATGGTGAAGTCCTTGCCGGTGAAGAGTACCTGTCCGAGATGGAAGTCGCCGTGACAGCGGATGCGGGTGGCGGTGATCTCCAGGTCGCGAAGGGTTTGGAACGCCGCCAAAACGCGTCGTTCCAAACCCAGTACATCGCCGACGCGGCTGGCGGCGGGCTCCGCCAGATGCTTTTCGCGGGCCTGCTGGAAGACCTTGGCGGTTAGATTGCGCATCGACTGGTACAGCGATCGCCACGCCAGCGGGGTGAACGGCTCGGGCGCGAAATCCGCGTTTCGGGATGCCGACGCGAGCGCCCGGTGCATCTCTGCGGTGCGCTGTCCGAGCAGCTGCGCGTTGTCCATCTGGAAGCCGAGAAGCTCGACGACCAGGTCGGGCGGGGAGTCTTCCGTCGCCGCGACCAGATCCTTGGTGGCGGCGGGCACGGCCCCGGGGTGTGTCATCGCGTTGTCGAGGAAGAGTTGGATTTGGTCGAGCGTGAGGGACCACGCATCACCCTCGTTGGCGACGAACTTCTGCAGCGCCGCGACGGTGGCTTGGCCGCCCTTGGTGCGCCGGTATTCGAGCGCTCCCGCCAGCGGCGCGGAATTGGCAAAGCTGGTCTCATCGGTGAGGAAGGCGCCGATCTCGACCTCCGGGTTGATCCCGTCTTGCAGGCGCCGGTAGAGCTTGAGGACGAAGTCCTCGCCGTAGCGGACCGAAGTGTTGCTCTGTTCGCCGTGCATGGTACGCGGCGGGAGCGACGAATCGGCGGCGGCGGAAATGGCTGGATAGGCGCGCGTCAGCGCGCCTTGCAACTCGCCACCAGAACCGCGCAGGCGGCGGCTGCGCCCGATGTGATGCAACAGCGCCGTACAGAACGCGGGGTTCTGCAAACCATCGTAGAGGAGGCCCTCCGTGCCGCCGTTCTTCCCGAGTACCTCGAGTTCGGCGACGATGGTGTGCGGCGCGTCGCGGCGCAGGTGTTCGACTTCGGTCTCCGCCGCGTGCGCCAGCGGTAGGACGTAGGTTTCCGCGTCGGCGCCGGCGTAGCGCACTTCGAGGAAGCAGAGACAGGCCTTCTCTTCGCCGACCGCGATGTCGATGCGTTCGACGATGCGCACGCCGATGATGGTCAGTGCTTTGCCGCCAAACCAGCGGCGAGCGCGCAGGTAATCGGGAAGGATCGCCTCGAGATCGGCGACGTGTTCGCCACGCAGAATCGCGTCCCACGATCCGCGGACCTGTAGCCGCGGCAGTGTCGTATCGACGGCCTGGCGTACGTCTTGGATGGCGCGGCGCTGCGACTCCTCGAGAGTGAACCAATAAAAAGCGTGCGGTCCCAGGGTCAGCAGGTAGGGGAGATCACCGATCTGGGGAAATTCCGTGGCCCCGAACATCTCAAACGCGGCCATCCCCTTGTACGCGGCGAGATCGAGCTCGACGAATTGGACGAAGCGCGAGAGGTTGGCGACGACGAGAACGGTCTGTTCCTCGTGGCTGCGGATGAAGGCGAGGACTTTGCGGTTGTGCGGATTGAGAAACTCGATGGAGCCGCGGCCGAAAGCTCGGTAGTTCTTGCGCAGTGCGATCAGCCGCTTCATGAACCAGAGCAGGGAATGCGGGTTGTTCTGCTGCGACTCGACGTTGACGCTCTCGTAATTGTACTCGGGATCGCTGATGATCGGCAGGTAGAGCCTCTGCGGATTGGCTTCGGAGAACCCCGCGTTGCGATCCGGGCTCCACTGCATCGGCGTGCGCACGCCGTTGCGGTCGCCGAGAAAGAAATTGTCGCCCATGCCGATCTCGTCGCCGTAGTAAACGATCGGCGTCCCTGGCAGGGCGAAGAGCAGGGCGTTCATCAGCTCGATGCGCCTCCGGTCGTTGCCCAGTAGCGGCGCCAGGCGACGGCGGATTCCCAGGTTGATGCGGGCCTGCTTGTCGTGCGCGTAGGCCCGGTACATGTAATCGCGCTCTTCATCGGTCACCATTTCCAGCGTCAGCTCGTCGTGGTTGCGCAGGAAGAGGGCCCACTGGCAGGTTTCCGGGATTGACGGTGTTTGTTCGAGAATGTCGATGATCGGGTAACGGTCTTCCATGTGCAGCGCCATGAATAAGCGCGGCATGATGGGGAAGTGGAAGTTCATGTGGCACTCGTCGCCGTCGCCGAAATACGGCACCGCGTCCTCCGGCCACTGGTTGGCTTCGGCGAGTAGCATTCGGTCGGCGTAATTGCGGTCGACGTGGCGCCGCAGTTGGCGCAGAAACTGATGCGTCTCGGGAAGATTCTCGCAGCTGGTGCCCTCGCGCTCGAAAAGATACGGGATGGCGTCGAGCCGCATTCCGTCGACGCCGAGGTCGAGCCAGAAATCGAGCACCTTGAAAAGCTCTTTGGCGATCAGGGGGTTCTCGAAGTTGAGGTCGGGCTGATGCGAGTAGAAGCGGTGCCAGTAGTAGGCACCGGCGACGGGATCCCACGTCCAGTTGGAAAGCTCGAAATCGCCGAAGATGATGCGCGCCGAGGCGTACTTGTCGGGCCGGTCGCTCCACACGTAGAAATCGCGCCACTTGCTGCCGGCGGGCGCATGTCGAGCGCGCTGGAACCAGGGGTGTTGGTCGGAGGTGTGGTTGATGACCAACTCGGTGATGACGCGCAGGCCGCGATGGTGCGCTTCGCGCAGGAACACCTTGAAATCCTGTAGAGTGCCGCATTCGGGGTGGATCTCGAGGTAGGAAGAAATGTCATAGCCATCGTCTCTTCCCGGAGAGGGATAAAACGGAAGCAGCCAGATGGCGGTGACGCCGAGATCGCGGATGTAGTCGAGTTTTTCGGTGCATCCGCGGAAATCGCCAATGCCGTCGCCATCGCTGTCGCGGAACGAGCGCACGCGCGCCTCGTAGAGGATCGCATCTTTGTACCACTGTGGATCGGCGGCGGACGCGAGGCCCTTATCTCTCTTCTTCGGCATAGGTCTGGCTTACGGTGTGGGCGACCGGCTACACGTAGGTGTCGAAGTCGCGTTCGTTGCGAGGGTACTGGCGCAAGCGGAAGATGTGCGCCGGCATGACGTGTGGATCGAGCCGCACGAAGTTGCGCGGGCCGCTCCACTGGTACCTCTCTTCGGAGATCAGGTCGTGCATTTCATAGACCTCGTCGACGACGCCGAGTTCCTCGAGCGGCAAGTCGACCCAGCCTGACTGGACGTTCCTTGGGTCGAGATTGACGACGACGACGACGCCGTCTCCGTCGATCACTTTGCTGAAGCAGAGGATCTCATCGTTGTCGACCGGGGCGAAGCGCAGGCAGCGCATTTCGCGCAGAGCGCGATGCTCACCGCGAATGCGGTTGAGCCGCGCGACGAGATCGCGCAGGCTGTCGGCACGGTCGATGTCCCAATGGCGGATCTGGTATTTTTCCGAGTCGAGATACTCCTCGGACCCGGGGCGTAGGGCTCTACCCTCGCAGAGTTCGAAGGCCGGGCCGTAGATACCGTACGAAGCTCCCAGCATGGCGGCGAGGATCAAGCGGATCTGAAACGCCGGTCGACCACCTTCCTGCAGATAGGCGTGCAGTATGTCGGGCGTGTTGGCGAAAAGATTGGGGCGCAGGTATTCGCGCACCTCGGTTTGCGTCAACTCGGTCAGATACTCGGTCAATTCCCGCGCGGTGTTGCGCCAGGTGAAGTAAGTGTAGGACTGTGAGAACCCGAGCTTGGCGAGATGGCGCAGGATGGCCGGGCGAGTGAAGGCCTCGGAGAGAAACACCGTCTCCGGATGTGCCGTCTGCACCTCGTGAATGACCCACTTCCAGAAGGGCAAAGTCTTGGTGTGCGGGTTGTCGACGCGAAAGATGGTGACGCCGTGCTCGACCCAGAAGAGAAACACGTCGCGCAAGGCCGACCACAGGCCTTGCCAGTCCTCGGTGTCGAAGTTGAGAGGGAAGATATCCTGGTACTTTTTCGGTGGATTCTCGGCGTACTGAATGGTGCCGTCGGGGCGGTGGCGAAACCACTGTGGGTGTTCTCCTACCCACGGATGGTCGGGGGAGCACTGAAAGGCAATGTCGAGGGCGATTTCGATGCCGTGCTCGCCGGCGCTCGCGACGAGTTCCTCGAAGTCGTCCATGCTGCCGAGGGCGGGGTGGATTGCCGTGTGTCCGCCTTCGTCCGAGCCGATTCCCCACGGGCTGCCGTGCTCTCCCGGTTCCGCCCGCGGCGCGTTGTTGGCGCCCTTGCGATGGGTGAGTCCGATTGGATGAATCGGCGGTAGGTAAAGCACCTCGAATCCCATGCCGGCGACATAGGGCAGACGCGCGATGACATCCCGCAGCGTGCCGTGCTCGCCGGGCGTGGCGGCGCAAGAGCGGGGGAACATCTCGTACCACGCCCCGTGGCTGGCGCGTTCGCAGTCGACGGTGAGCGGGTAGCGCGCCGACGTCACCTGGCGAGTGCGGTCGGGATTGCGCCGCAACAGGGCAGTCAGTTCCTCACTGAGCGCGGTTTCGACGCGTTCGAGGTACGGCGGCGCGGTGCTCAGCCGATCGGCGAGGGTGCGCAAGCGGGCGGCGTCCGCCCGATCGGC
>JBGTMF010000610.1:0-3012 GCA_041743795.1 Thermodesulfobacteriota bacterium
CCGCCGCCGCCAGTCGTCGCGACGTTCACGCCGACGCAGCCGCCTGCCACCACCCTTGCCGTGAACGCATCGCCGCCGCCGTCGCATCGCCTCGCTGGAACAGTCGTCGGCGATCGCGTCTACGCGGTTATCGAGGCGCCGGACGGAAGCAACGATCTGTACGCGGTCGATTCCGATGTTCCCGGCATCGGCAAGCTGGTCGCGGTCGGCCCCAATTCCGCGACCTTTGAGGGGCCCGACGGAAACTTTGATCTCCAGCTCGCCCCCGCCGCCACGCCGACCGCGGCCGCGACGCCCGCGCGCGACGAGAACGCCGCCGAATTAGACCGCGAGAACGAGGTCGAGGACGGCGACTACGACGATCGCTATGAAGACGACTACTGAGACAGCAACGGACTGCTAGTGTCCTGAGTCAGAGACGAATCTCTGACTCAGGACACTAGGCTTGCGGGGCCAACGGCGCCCTACCCGTCTGCTCGAGGATTTTCTGTTTCAGGCGCGCCGGTGCCACCGGCTTCTTGAAGATGACGCTTTCGAGTCCTTCCAGGCGACTGCGCTTTATGACGTGATCGCGGTCATAATAATAACCCGTCATCAGGATCACCGGGATCGAACCGCGGCGGCGGATCTCCATGAAGAGTTCGTAGCCGTCGAGATCCGGCATCACCACGTCGCTGACGACGATGTCCAACGGCGTGTTTTCGATCATCTCGAGCGCGCGCAGTCCATCGGTGGCGACATGCACCTCGCAGCCTTCGGCGACGAGCAGGTCCCGCAGCGAACGACACACACCGAGATCGTCGTCGACGACGAGAATCCGCAGGCCGCGCAACCCTTCGGTTGCGACCGCATCCTGCCGCGGGCGCCCGCTTTGCACATCCGTCATCTGTTGGCCCTCGAGATACTCCCGCGTCCCGTAGATGCCCTCTTGCGACATCACCACCAGCCGATTGACGATCCCCTGGATCACCAACACCTCGCGCCGGACGGCATCGAGCCTTTCCTCCTCGACGACGGCTTCCGATTCGGTCGCGCGCTTTCGCACGAACGACTGCAGCAGCTCGACCTCGTTGAGGATCACTTCGAGGGGACTATTGATCTCGTGGCACAGCGCGACGGCCACCTCGCCCAACGTCGCCAGACGATCCTTCTTCTGGATCTCGCGGATGTCCTTGGCGAAACCGATGGAGCCCATGTCGAGACCGCTATCGTCGTGCAGAATCGCGCCCGAGATGGCTACCGGCAACTCTTCCTTCCAGCGGTTGCGAAAACGCGTTTCGAAGTTCTTGATCTTCCCAGGCCCGCCGAAATTGTCGCTGCGCATGGCATCCATGACACGACGGGCCTCCGCCGGTGACGAATACAGAAGATCGACGTGCTTGCCGAGGATCTGCGCGGCCGAATAGCCGAGATTCTTCTCCGCGCCGTCGTTGTAGTAGATGATCAAGCCCTTGCGATCGACCGCGACGACGATGTCGGTCGAACTCTCGACCAACCGCTCCAGATAGGAGGGCGGCAACCGGTAAAGCGTATTCCCCGGGGGGTCGTTGGCGGAAGGCATCAGGTGTGGCCTGCGACGGTCAGTGCGGATTGAGGAAGCCTCTCGGTCGAACGAACGTATCGTCGCGACCCGGCGGAACGGGCACTCGCTGGCGTTGCTTTCGCGCCAGCCGCAGCAGCACTTTCATCGACGTCTCGAACTCGTCCATCGCCCGCACTTCGAACGCGCCGTCGGCCACCGCCCGGTCGAAAAGTTCCTCGCCGAGGCGGCTGCGCAGAATGACAATCGTCCAATCCATCGCTCCGACGCCGCCGCAAGAGATGTCGGCCAGTTCGGCGGAAAAGTCGGCACAGTGATGGCATTCGGGACGGGCATACTCCTGGGCTTGCTTGAGATTCATCTCGACGACCTCGCCGTCGTGTTTGTAGATGAGGACCTTGCCCTTGACGTTGAACTTCTTGATCTCGGTCAGGGGAATTTTCATTTCCCCCTCGACGACGTCTCGCATCAGTCCGTCGAACGTGAACACTTCCGAACAGAGGAGGCCGATGTTCAGCTTGACCCGTGCACCGTACCCCTTGAGAAACTTGCTTTGCCGCTCGATGTGCTTGTCCTTCTTGCGGCCGTTGTCCAGGTAGGCGGGGTCGATCACCTGCATCTTGCGAACCGGCGTGATCTGGCACGGTACGCCGACGAACGCCACCTCCCGCAACTCCAGCTTCTCCGCCTCTTCCAGGGCCAGATTGTTCGGACAGTACGTATACCACGAACTGGCGCTGGCGATGATCTCGTCTACCGATGTCACGGCGCGCGGTCGCGGTGCGCACGGGGCGGCGGCGTCAACGGTCGACACCACGGCGCCGTCAATGACGTCGTTGCGCCGGGCCCAGGCAAGTAGCCCGGTCACCACGCCACCGTCCTCGCAACGTGCCAGCACCTCGGGGTCGGTGCAGCGTGCGGCGACGACGCGCCGGTAGGTGCCGAACATACCGCGGTAGGCGTCCTCATCTTCCCCGGCGAAGACGGCGTCGGCGAGGTGGTGCTCGCGGCTGCCGAGGCGCGGACATACCTGGGCGCACACATCGCAGCCGATCCCCTCGCTGATGCCGCAGAAATCAAACGCCCCGTTCTTCTTCGCGACCTGCATCGGCTTGCTGTCGATGTAGTCGATCACATTGTGCGGGCAAACCAGCACACAGGAGCCGCACTCGCAGCAGCTGCCGTAGGAGACGACTTCGTTCATCATCTCCTTGAAACTAGGATTCATGAGTACTCATACGCGCGTCCGGCTCGGCCTCGTCGAGCCGCGGCCAAAGACCACGACGCGCAAGCGTCGACCCCAAATTCCCTCAGCCACGGCAAACCGCCCACCATCAACCCGCTATTCCACCGGGCCACTGGTGTCAACGCGATCTTCCTCGGTGCCATCCGCCGCCTCGCTTTCCGCCCCGGCCGCCCCCCGTCGCGGCACCAACGCGAGCCGGCGGCGCTCTCCGGGCACGGTCGCTGGC
>JBGTMF010000611.1:0-1516 GCA_041743795.1 Thermodesulfobacteriota bacterium
TCCGCGGCGGTCGCCGCACTGCCCGCGTCAGCGACGTCGGCAAGCACCACCGCTGCGCCGCGCCGCGCCAGTTCTCGGCCGATCGCCTGGCCGATCCCCGACGCTCCTCCCGTTATCAACGCCACCTTATCGTGAAACGCATCCATCTTGGCCCCCTTCGCGACAGCCGTCGCAGCTCCTACCTTCGTCAATCACCCCGACACCACGCAGATAGAGTTCTATCCGCGCAACTGAAATGCAGCACATCGTGTGAGGAAGCCAGGGCCTTCTCCGAACTTGCTTAGAACTCACTTCGCTCGAAAAGATTTGAATGCCTTCGGCGGCGTTCGATCCCCCTCACCTCAATCCTCTCCCAGCCAGGGAGAGGAAGCCAGGTGTCCCCCATGTCCCCGGTCTGTTCTGTTACACATGTCCCCGCTTGTACCGACATTCGGGTCGCCGAGGGCTCCGCTGGGCAGGATTCACTTGTCCTCAGGGGAGACCGCTTGCCGAGGCGGAATCAGGGTCAGCGATTGAGCCGCGCGGTGAGAGCGAGAACGACGGCACGCGGACCGACACGCACCGCCTGAGCGCCGAGTTTATTGGTAAACCCGTGCACGACTCTGCCGCGGCCGGCCATCATCGCCCGGTAGGCCTCGCCGGCGACGCTGGCCGAGTCGGCGGCACCGAGGCGAAACAGCAGCGATTCCGCGTTGCCGGCGTGTCCGGCAAATTCCGTCTCAGTCGCGCCGGGGCAACTCAACGTGGCGGTGACGCCGGTGCCGGCGAGTTCATACGCAAGGGCGTCGGTGAACGAGTTTACGAACGCCTTGCTGGCGTAGTAGGTCGCCATGAAGGGCCCGGGCTGGAAGCCGGCGGTCGAGCCGATGTTGAGAATGCGGCCGCGCTTGCGCTCGAGCATGTCCGGCAGGAGAGCGCGCGTCAGTTCGACGAGAGCCATGACGTTGACTTGGATCATGCCGGAATCACGACCGTCGTCGGCCGCGGCAAAACTGCCGGTGCCGCCGAAACCCGCGTTGTTCACCAAGAAATCGACAGTGAGACCGCGAGCACGTAGCTCATCGTGAATCTGTCGCGCAGCGCCGGGCAGTGCCAGGTCGGTGGCGATCACGGTGGCCGTTACGGCGTCATCGGAGGAGAGCGCCGAGGCCAACTCCTCGAGTCGATCGCGCCGGCGGGCGACGAGAATCACGTCGTGGCCGTCGCCTGCGAAGAGGCGGGCGAAATCGCGGCCGAGTCCCGCCGAGGCACCGGTGATCAGAGCTGTTCCCTTCATGGCCGGTGACCCTACTCCGAAGTGGCGTGCGCGTCCACGCGAGCATGGCTGATCCGCGCTGCGCTCGTAACCGGTGCGACCTCCGGGCGCCTTCGCCGGATCATTCGGAAGAGACGCGTCCTTCGCCGCTCGTTCAAAGGGAAATGCCTACGGGCGAATCGAGCTACGAATCCGCGCCCACGCCGCGCCCGCCGCGCCACCACACGGCGGCGCCGAGACAGCCGGCGAGGGCCAGGTTGG
>JBGTMF010000612.1:0-3397 GCA_041743795.1 Thermodesulfobacteriota bacterium
GCATTCACCCATCGGCACCCCGACGCCGACTGGAGAGCTCATGCGCACGCCGTCGCCGCCAGCGGCGACACCGACATCAACACCGCCGTGCGCCATCACTCCTGGCGCGCTGCCGTACGAGCGCACCGAGTGCCGCCCGACCTGTGCGCACTTCGACCCGTTGAAACAGGTCTTCTTCGGCGAGACGCACCTGCACACTGCGTACTCGTTCGACGCCTCGACGATCGACACGCGCAATCTGCCAGCCGACGCCTATCGCTACGCCAAGGGGGGAATGGTCGGCCTGCCGCCGTGGGCCGACACGCGGGATGGTACATCGACCGAGACCGGCGGCAGCCCGACCACCGTCACGGAGTTCCCCTACTGCATGCCGGGTGAGCAGTGCGAATTCAGCGCCACCCGAGTCGCACAACTTCCGCCCGGCCGAGCACTCGATTTCGCCGCGATCACGGATCACTCTGAGCAGTTCGGCGAGAACAACATCTGCCTTTTCCATGGAACCCAGGAGTGTGCGTCGGATGCCGATTGCACCGAACGCGGACAATTCTGCGACGCGGCACTCAACGCGGGTCGCGGCTTCTGCGTCCCGCACGGCTATAACGCCGTGCTCTGCGGAGATGCCCGACAGGAGTTGTCGCGCATCCGCAGCGGGCCGGTGGCGGGTATCTTCGCTGCTCTCGAGAACGTCGCGCAGAACCCCTCGCGTCCGCCGGGCGTCTGCGGCCCCGACGGCATCAACTGTCTGGCCGAAGCACGGCTCGTCTGGCAGCAGATCATCGACGCCGCCGAAGCCAACTACGACCGCACCACGGCGTGTACGTTCACTTCGTTCATCGCCTATGAATATACAGCGATGGCTGCCAACGGCCGCTGCAGCGACGACCTGCTGCCGTGTTGGGATCAAATGGGCAGCGGCCAGCCGTCCATCGATTGCGCGGGGTTCGACGATCCGACGGTGACGGCGAAGCAAATCTGCGAGAGCGACTTCCTCGGCAGCACAGGGGCCGACAACCTGCACCGCAACATCATCTTCCGCAACGACGACGTCATCGACGTTCCGCTAAGCAACATCGAGGAGCCGCTCACCTGCGGACAGGGCGAGGCCTGCGATGCAGTCGGCCCGGTCGCGTCTCCGGCACGGATGTTGTCCGCGCTGCGCGATGAGTGCCTCGACAACCCGCGGCATCCGCGCTGCGACGTGCTGTCGATTCCTCACAACTCGAACATGAGTCGCGGTGCCATGTTCCTTCTGCCCGAGGATCTCGACGAGGCGCAATTGCGCCACGATCTCGAACCGCTGGTCGAATTGATGCAGATCAAAGGACAGTCCGAGTGTCGCTACTCTCCGCTGACCGGCAACTACTGGAGCCAGGATCCGAATGCGCCCGACGAACTGTGCGATTTCGAGAACATGAGTTTTTCTCGCTTGAACGGAACCTACGTTGCGGCCGAGCAGCAGGATGAGGAATGGCTGCCGCCGCGCGCCTATGTGCGCGAGGCATTGAAGAACGGTATCGCCTACGACGCTGAGAACGGCATCAATCCGTTTCGTCTCGGTTTCGTCGGCGGCTTGGACAACCACAACGGCACGCCGGGGCAGAGCGAGGAGATCGACTACGCCAAGAACGGCGCGCACGCGATCGCCAGTTTTGTCGCCTCCGCCCAGATTCTCAACGAGAAGTACTTCCTGGGCTTCGAGACCAACGGCGGCGCGCTGACCGGCGTGTGGGCGGAGGAGAACTCTCGCGACGCCATCTTCACCGCGATGAAGAACCGGGAGACGTTCGCCACCAGCGGTACGCGACCGGTCATGCGTTTCTTCGGCGGTTACGCCCTGCCGCCGGACATGTGCGAACCCGGCGGCAACTTCGCCGCGGCCGGCTACGACGGTGGCGTACCAATGGGAGGCTGTCTCAGCGGCGCCGAGGACGGAGACGATCACTGCCTGAGCGGCGGCGACCAGCCACCAGGCTTCGCCGTGCTGGCGATGATGGATCCCGGATGGCCGGGACATGAGGGAACGCCGCTGCAGCGCATTCAGATCGTCAAGGGATGGGTCGACGCATCGGGCGATACGCATGACGCGGTGTACGACGTCGCCGGCGACGCAGACAATGGCGCCGACGTCGATCTGACGACCTGCACGCCGCAGGGACCCGGTGCGGCGACGCTCTGCGCACAGTGGACCGATCCCGAATTCGACCCGACGCAGCATGCTTTCTATTACGCACGCGTTCTCGAAAACCCGAGCTGCCGCTGGAACCAGATCTACTGCAACGCTCGTGGAGTCGATTGCGAACTGCCGATGGGAATCTGTAGTTCCGCGGACGATGTCGTCAACGGACGCGGCTGCAACAGCAATGACGAGTGCGGCGACGGCGGTGTTTGCACGCCACCGGTCAGTTACACTCAGTTCGAGTACCAGCAGTGCTGTGGTGGCATCGTGCCGAAGACCTTGCAACAGCGCGCATGGTCTTCGCCGATCTGGTACAGCCCGCGAGCGGATGGCGAATGAGCCAGCAGCGCCAAGGCCTGGCACGGCGCTGGGCGCGCCAGCCGGTGCTCCACTTTGCCATCATCGGCGGGGTGTTGCTCCTGCTACAGCAGCTGATGGGCGCAAGCGCCAACCCAGCCGAGTCGATCGCACGCCGACCACCGGTCGTCATCAGCGCCGAGCGCCTGCAACAGATGCGGGCGGGCTTTGCCGAGCGCTGGGGAGCCGCGCCGACCGCGGAGCAACTCCGCGCCCTCGTCAATCAGGCCATTGACGAAGAGCTCCTCTACCGCGAGGCACGCATGTTGGCACTCGATTTCGGCGACGCCAGTGTGCGCCGGCGCCTGTTGGAGAAGGTGCGCGCCGTGACCCGTGACCCGCGTCGAGACGCCGACGAATTGCTGCAGGAAGCGTACACACTCGGCCTCGACGACGATGTCGTCATTCAACGGTTGCTGGCGACGAAGATGCGGCTCCTCCTACAGCAAGAGAACGCCGGCGGTGCCGTCGCAGAGTCGGAGATCGCCGCCTATCTCGAGCGGCATCCCGAGCGATTCATGCAACCGCGGACTGTGACGTTCACACACGTCTTCCTCAGTCGCAGTGCGCGCGGCGAAGACGCGGACAGCGATGCCCGCGCGGCTTTGGCGAGGCTCGTCTCTACGGCACCGGCGGACGCCGCGCATCTCTCCGATCCGTTTCCCCTTGGCCAGCGGCTGGCGGCCTACACGGAAACGCAGCTCAACGGTCGTTTCGGCAAGGCGTTCGCCGATCGGCTACTGGCGCTCGAGCCAGGCCAATGGGCCGGGCCGCTCGAATCGCCCTACGGGTTACACCTGGTGAAGGTCGAGGCGCACTCGCCGGCACACCCGGCGCGTATCGCGGCCGTCCGCGACGCGATCT
>JBGTMF010000613.1:0-2291 GCA_041743795.1 Thermodesulfobacteriota bacterium
GCCAGCGACATCGCCTCGGCCGTCGCCGTGACCAGGAGCACGCCGTGCCGGCGCGCCAACCCGGCGATCGTCGCGACGTCCTCGATGACACCGAAGAAATTCGGTGTGCCGACGATGACGGCCGCGGTGCGGTCGTCGATCAGCTGTTCGAGGGAGGCGGCGTCGACACGGCCATCTTCGCCGAACCCGACCTCGATCACCTCCGTATCGCGCACGCCTTGCAGGTACGTGGTGAGGGTTTCCCGGTACTGCGGGTGCAGCGAGCGGGCGACGAGCAATCGCGGGCGCTTCTGTTGCAGCCGCAGCGCCATCAGGGCCGCCTCGGCGGCCGCCGAGGCGCCGTCGTACATACTGGCGTTGGCGACATCGAGGCCGAGCAACATGGCAACCATCGATTGAAACTCGAAAATCGCCTGCAGAGTGCCCTGACTCACTTCCGGCTGGTACGGGGTGTACGCCGAATAGAACTCCGCCCTCTGCAGTAGGTTGTCGACGGCGGCTGGGACGAAATGCGGATAGGCGCCGGCGCCGAGGAACGACAGGCTTTGCGCGGCGCCGTTGCGCGCGGCCAGATCGTTCAGGCGGCGCAGCGTATCGCTCTCCGGCAGGCCCGGCGCCAGATCGACCGCCGCCGTCGCACGCAGTTCGGCGGGGACGTCGCGAAACAGTTCTTCGATCCGATCGACACCGATCACTTCCAGCATCGAGCGAACCGACTCGCCGGTCTGCGGCAGGAATCGCATCAGCGCCGGGCGTGTGCTCGGGCGCGGGTCAACCTTCCGACTCCGCGATGAACTTCTGGTACTCCTCGGCGTCCATCAAGTCGTCCAGATCCGTCGGATCGGACATCTCGATCTTGATCATCCAGCCGTCGCCGTAGGGATCGTCGTTCACCAGTTCCGTATTCTCGGGAAGATCGTCGTTGACCTCGAGGACCGCTCCGCTGACCGGCGAATACACATCCGAGACGGCCTTGACCGACTCGACGACTCCCATCGCCTCGTCTTTCGACACGGTGTCGCCGACGGCCGGCAGTTCGACGAACACCACGTCGCCCAACTGGCTCTCCGCGAATGCCGAAATCCCGACGGTGGCGACGTCGCCCTCCACCAGAACCCACTCGTGTTCGCGCGAGTACTTCAGATCGTCAGGGAATTCCATCTACGCAGCCTCCTTCGAACGCCCCAGGGCCTTCCTATGAATCCGACCTGCGATAGAAGGGCAAGGGTACCACCTGGCCGGGCACGTTACGGCCGCGAATCTCCACCGCGACCTCGGTCCCAACTCGACTGAACTGCGGCTCCACATAGCCGAGAGCGATTCCCTTTCCAAGAGTGGGCGAGCGCGTTCCGCTGGTGACCACACCGACGCGGTCGTCGCCGCGGATGATCGGGTAATCCTGCCGCGGCACGGCGCCCTTGCCGACCTCGATGCCGACCAGTTTGCGAAGCGGCGGCTGCTGTTTTTTTTGCCGCAGGGCGTTGGCGGCGATGAAATCTCCTTTGCCCAGGCGCACGACCCAGCCGAGCCGCGCCTCGTACGGTGATGTTTCGCGGCTCAGCTCGTGGCCGTACAGAGGCAGCGCGGCTTCCAGGCGCAAGGTGTCTCGCGCGCCGAGGCCGACCGGACCGATGCCGTTGGCGGCGCCGCGCTGGAGTATGTTCTGCCAGAGTTCGACGGCGGCCGCGGCGGGACAATACATCTCCCAGCCGTCCTCACCGGTGTATCCGGTGCGCGCCAATAGGCACGGATGCCCCTCGACCGCTGTCTCGACAAAACCGAACGAGGGCACCCGCCCCAGGTCGGTAGCCGCCAATTCGGAGAGGAGACCGGTGGCCAGCGGTCCCTGCAGGGCGAGCAGTACCAGTTCGTCACTGCGGTCGACGATCTCCGCCGCCCCTCGATGCTCGCGCATGTGGGCTACGTCGCCCTCCCGGTTGCCGGCGTTGACGCAGACGAGGAAGCGATCCGAGGCATGCCGGTAGATGATGATGTCGTCGACGATGCCGCCGTCGGCCTGCAGCAGCAAGCTGTACTGGGCGCGGCCGTCGGCCAGCAGGGAGACGTCGTTCGCCGTCATCCACTGCAATCGCGCCAGCGCATCGGCGCCGCGCACCTCCACCTGTCCCATGTGACTGACGTCGAAGAGGCCGGCGCGCTGGCGCACCATGGTGTGCTCGGCGAGGATGCCCTCGTACTGCACCGGCATTTCCCAGCCGGCGAACTCCACCAGGCGCGCGCCGGCGGCGCGGTGTGCCTCGTAGAGCGGCGTGCGGCGCGGATTCACGCGC
>JBGTMF010000614.1:0-3006 GCA_041743795.1 Thermodesulfobacteriota bacterium
GGCGCGGGTGCGCGCGAGCCCGCGCTGCGCCAGCGCCCTGGCCTGCTCGACGCGGCCGGCCTTCAGTTGAGCCTCGCCGAGAATGATGAGCGAGAGGGAATCGGAGTGCATGTTGTGTGAGAGCATCAGCACGGCTTCGTCGAGCAACGACATGCCTTCCTTCAGACGACCGGACAGTATGTACGCGTTGCCGAGCAGCCCACCGAGTGCGGCGGCGAGCAAGGGAGCGCCCAACCCACGCGAGAGAGTGAGACCGCGCTTCAGGACGCGAACAGCGTTTCCGAGGTCTCCCTTGCGAAGGTGGAGAAATCCGAGACCGAAGCAGGCGTGCGAGAGACCGTAGGTCCTGTCGGCCGTCTCGGCGGCGCGGATGGCCTCTTCGGCGCGTGCCAGACCCTCCGCAAACTCGCCCAGCTCGGCGAGGGAGAGGACTCCCGCGGTGCGGGTGTAGATCTGTTGCGCCGGCCTGTCGCCGCGGGCGCTCAACGCGCTCTCCAAGTCGAGACTCTGGCGCATGAGATCGGCGCCGCGCTGATACTGCCCGATCACCTGGCAGGTGAGGCCGTGGTAGAGATTTGCGGCGATCTGCAGTTTCGCTTCGCCGAGGTCCGCCGCAATGGCGACGGCGCGCTGCCCGTACTGCACAGCGGCGTCGTTCTCGCCGAGCAGCAAGTGGCTGTTCGTCCGGAAGGCCAACGCCCAGCCGAGGCGGAGTTGATCACCGAGCGCTTCGGCCGCCGCCTCTGCCTGGCTCAGGTGATCGGCGACCTGGGCGATCTGGCCGACAGCGACGCACGAGTTGCGCAGGGCGAAGCGTAGGTCGATCCCCTGCTCCACGAGATCGCGTCGACTCGGTACGTGCTGCAGGGCTTCCAGCGCCTGTTCGAAACACGGGATCGCCTGCCGATGAGCCGAGCGCCTGGACGCAGCGAGACCCGCCTGTCGCAGGTAGGGGATCGCCTTTTCCCACAGACCCGCGCGCCGGCAGTGCAGACCGAGGGCTGCGGAGTGCGGCTCGAGATCGCTGCGGTAGAGATCTTCGATGGCGCCCGCGACGGCGGCGTGCAGCAGTTTCCGCCGCGGCGCGATCTGCCGCTCGTAGGCGACCTCGCGAATGCGGTCGTGGGTGAAGTCGAGATGTTCGCCGACGATGTGCAGGATGCGCCGCGCCACCAACTCTTCCACCCCTTCCGCCGCGGCGCCGGCGCCGATGGATGCGGCGCGGTCGAGAAGGGTGAAATCGAATTCGAGCCCGATGACGCCGGCCAGCGCCACCAGCTGCTGCGCGAGCGGGCTGAGCCGATCGAGACGCAGGGCGATGACGTCGCGAACACGGCCAGGTGTGCGCAGTTCCTCGCCGTTGGGTGCGTCCTCCTCGTAGAGCGAGCGCATGGTCTCGACGACCATGAACGGGTTCCCCTCGCTGAAGCGCCAAATCCTCTCGCCGAGGCTCTGCGCCGTGGGGTCGTCGGTGCCGGCGCGGCAGATCGAACGCACCAGGGCCATCGTGCCGGCTTGAGTCAACGGCGACAGCTCGAGCGAGAACGAGTTGGCCTCGCGACCCCACTCGACCAGCATTCGCCGCAGCAGCGGCGCGTCCGCGAGGAGTTCGCTGCGGACGGTCGCGAGCAGAAGCACTCGCGATTTCGACAACCGGCGCCCGAGGAAGGCGAGCAGCCGGATGCTCATCTCGTCGGCCACGTGTAGATCCTCGAGGATCAACAGCAGCGGACGATCAGCGGCAAGACGTCCGACGATCTGGGCGACGGCCTCGAACAAGCGCGTGGAGTCTTCGCGATCAGCGACCGCGTGGGCCGGTTCCCCGAGTTCCGGAAAGAGCCGCGCCAACTCCGAGACCCAGATTGCGTTCTCGTCGCCCGCCGCTGCCAGCTCGCGGATCACGCCCCCGCTCCGCAGAGCGTCGACCCACGGGCCGAAGGGCAGGACTTGTTCGCTATCATACGCTCGACCGAGGAGAACGCGTCCCTCTGGAGCGATGACCTCGTCCACCAGCGCGGCGACCAATCGACTCTTGCCGGTTCCCGATTCACCCAGGATCACGCCGAAACGCCCGCGTCGCTGCCGCACGAGCGTCCACATCCTGCGCAACGTCGCGAGTTCATTCTCGCGTCCGATCATCGGGGTTTCGGCACCGAACAAATGGGCTTCGGGGTCGCTATCGTCCGCACCGAGCGCCGCTGCGGGCCGCCCTCGTGCCGCGCCCAGCGCGACTCCGGCTTCCTCCGCGCCCTCGAGAATCCTCCGATAGAGCGCGCGCGTCTCCTCTTCGGGCTCGACGCCGAGCTCTCGTTGGAGCACGCTCACGCAGAGTTGGTACTGCCGCAGCGCCAGACCGCGCCGCCCTTGCTGCGCGTGCAGGTGCATCAGCGTCCGATGCACGCCCTCTTGAAGCGGATCGAGCTCGAGCAGGCGCGCCGCCGTGAGGACGGCGCTCGCCGTGGGGCCGGATTCTATTTGGTTGGCGAGCAGTTTCGCCAAAGCGTCGACAGCCAGGTTGCGCATCCGTAGCCGCTGGCTGACCAGCCAATCCTCGAAGGGTGCGTCGTCGACACTGAATCCCTCGAGGAACTCGCCGCGATAGAGGGTGCAGGCCTGGGCGAGCGCCTCGGGTGTAGCGCGCGCCAGCAGACTTTCGAAGTTGGCGACGTCGAGGTCCACGGCGGTATCGTTCAGCGTCACACTATCGGCGCGGACGACCAGTATCTCGCCCTCCTCGCGGGGCAGAGCCTGCCGGATTGCCAGCAGTGCCTGACGCAGACTTTGCCGCGCCCGCGCGTCTGTGCGGTCTCCCCAGAGGAGCGCCGCCAGCTTGTCCCGCAAGTGAGCCTGCTGCGGCTGGACCGCCAGGTATGCCAGCAGAGCCTGGGCTTTTCGGCGCGGCAGGGTCACCGCACTGCCGGTGCTAAGTCGAGCGTCGAAGCCACCGAGCAGCTTGAGCCGGAGTGGCAACGTCGGTTCGCCCGATCCCTCCTCGCCTACCATCGT
>JBGTMF010000615.1:0-12579 GCA_041743795.1 Thermodesulfobacteriota bacterium
GCTTCACCGCCGCCCGCCGACGCCAGCGCCTGGAAGACGGGACCAGCCGGTGCGTCGATGGTGATCAGGCGCTGGATCTCGTCGCTTTGAAATCCGAGCGCCATCGGTCGGCGCGTGTGCGGCAGCACGGCGACGTCGTAGAGCTCGATCACCACGCCCTCGAACTCCAGCCAGTGCGCCACGGTGCCGCTGCGCAGGTCGATCACATATAGGCCGCAGCGCGGCTCCGCGTCTTTCTCGCGCAACCGGTCGTCGAGGGCCAGGCCGGCGAAGGTGCGCTCGCGGCGCGACTTCGACAGACCGACGATGGCGTAGTGACCGTGCAGCGCCAGGCCGCGCAGAAAGCCGGGGCAGAAGGCGATGGGTTCGAAGCGGCGGTCGGCGCGGTCGACCCAGCCAAGCTCGCCGGCGCCCGAATTGAGCACCAGCAGCCGATCCTCCCAACGGCGCGGCGAATGCGGCATCGACAGCGTGTCGAGGACGATCTCGCCGTCCTCGACATCGATGACACAGCCGCCACGCTCGCGGCGCTGGCGCCAGCCCGAGGCGACGTCGGAGCGGCTGACGGCGGTGACGTAAGCGGGAGAGCCGTCGGCCATGGCGAGGCCGTTCAGATGGCAGCGGTCCTCGGCGGCCAGGCGCGAGATGAACGGAGGCTGCCACAGCGGCGTGAAGCTGTAGCGTTCGCTCGGCGTCGCCAGGCAACTGAAGGCGGTGTTGACGAACACCAGCCGCCCGCCGCTGTCGAGCGCCATGTCGTGCACGTCGAGGTCGCCGGTGGTGACCGCGTGGCGCGGCACGTAGACGCGGTCGTAGCCCCGGTACGTCTCGCCCGCCGGCAGAGCGTCGTCGAAGCGCCAGATCTGCCAGCGCGTGCTCATGTACAGGCGCTCGGCCGTCGCGGTCAGCCCCATCGGCCGGTCGAAGGCGCGCTCGAAGGCCGACAGCGTGCCGTCCGGCTTGCTGCCGATAAGGAACAGCCGGTTGGTTTGGTAGGTCGTGCACGCCAGCGCGATGCCGCTGTCGTGCAGCCAGCCGAGAAAATGGCGCGAGACCGAAATCTCCAACGGTGGGCGGTCGGCCATCGCTACTCTCAGAACACAATTGCGCCGGAGATTACAGTTCCCGGACCGGATCATTGCCGCTTTGGGGATGCGTGCTGGCTCCTCAGGTGATGCGTCGCTCGACTTCCGCCAAGCTCGTGCCGCCCGCGCACCTGGAGTTTCGGTTGGGGGATTCAGCTGGACGCAGTTGGCATTCGCGCGAGCAGAGCGGTAGATGGAGGACTTCGATGACCAGTGACCCCCTGCCGGGCGGACGATCTCGCACGCAGTCCCCGAAGCCCTGACGAACGAGTCCGCTGCCTACTATGCTGGTCCTCGCGATCGCGGTGTTGGTTCTGTTCGGTTCGCTACTTGCCCTCGCCGAGGCGTCGATCAGTCGTACAACACGCTCACGAGCTGCGTTGTTGGTCGAAGAGGGACGGCACAACGCCAAGTTGCTCGAGCGCATTGAATGCGATCCGCCGCGTTACCTGAATGCGGTCTATCTGGCGGTCATGTTCGCCCAGAACGGCTCGGCGATCCTCGTCGCGATCCTCGCCGAGCGCAAATTCGGCGGGATCGGCCTGACCGTGATCTCGGTGGGGTTCACTCTCGCGTACTTCGTCGTCGTCGAGGCGATGTCGAAGACCTTCGCGATTCTTCACAGCGACCGGGTGGCGCTGGCTCTGGCGCCGTTCGTTTGGGTGATCGGCCGCTCACTTTCACTTCCTACGCGTGCGTTGATCGGACTCGCCAACGTACTGTTGCCTGGGAAGGGGTTGCCCACCGGCCCCTTTGCCAGGGCCGAAATACGTTCGCTGGCTGATGTGGGACACGAGGCGGGCAACATAGACTTTCACGAGCGCGAGATGATCCACTCCGTCTTCGAGTTCGGCGAGCGAGTCGCGAGCGACGTCATGACGCCTCGTCCCGACATCGTCGCCCTCGCGGCCGACGACTCTGTGGACGTCGCGGCAGCGCTGATGGTCGAGGGCGGCCGAACCCGGATGCCGATCTACCGCGGCGACCTCGACCACATAGAGGGCATCGTTCATGCCAAGGACGTTCTCGACCTGTTCCGCCGTGACGCGAGGCAGTCACCGCTCACAGATATTATGCGCCCCGTCGTCTTCGTACCGGAATCCAAGCGGGTGTCCGAGCTCCTGCGCGAGATGCAGCGCGACAAGGTTCACTTGGCGATGGTCAGCGATGAGTACGGATCGACTTCCGGTCTGCTCACTTTTGAGGACCTACTCGAGGAACTGGTCGGCCAGATCCACGACGAGCACGACCACGAAACACCAGACGTGCAGGCGCTCGGTGATGGAAGTTATCGGCTCACAGCTGCGCTGCCGATCGTCGAGCTCAACGCGGCACTCGATCTCGACCTACCCCATGAGCAATGGAATACAGTCGGTGGGCTGCTTTTTGGTCTCATAGGTGGGATCCCACTCGCAGGCGAAGCGGTTGAGATCGACGGGCTTTCATTCACTGTCGAGAAGATCCAAGGCCGCCGAATTCTGACCGTGTTGATGAACCGTCCCACATCATCCTCGACGGCCGAAGGCGACGACTGATGGAGGGAGTCGCACTCCCCTGTTGGAGGTCGCGAGCATCAGCCGCAGTCTTTCCTCACCCGAATGATTCGACGACGATTGACATTACAGCGACATGATCAAGTGCGCGATGTCGCGCCGGCGCCGTAGCGCGAGCCCCGCAATCGACGCCAAGATCACCAGTCCGACGAGGACGCCGGTCCCCGAGGTCGTGGGCGCGGTGGCGGCGACGTCCACGCATGTGCCGGCCGAGCCCGGCAGATCGCATCTCTGGATTCCTCCGGCGCAGGGCTGATCGCAGCACACGTCAGCGACGCAGTTGCCGGACGCGCAATCCACGGGATCGGCGCAGGGAGCGCCGTCCGGCGCCGGGGTATTCGTCGGAGTGGCCGTCGGCGTATCTGTCGGGGTAGCGGACGGTGTCGACGTCGGCGTTTCCGTCGGAGTGGCGGTGGCGGTCGGCACCACGCACCCGCCGGCCGGACCATCGCAGATCCCGGCCGCGACAAAGGTTCCGCCGACAAAATCGCATATTGTGCTGTCCGTCTGTAGGCACATCGATTCCTCCGCACAGCAGCCAGGTGCTTCGCAACCTCCCGCGCATGACGTGCCCGGGGCTATGACGAGCACGCACGATTCGCTCGGACAGCCGTCGGCGCAAAGGAATATATCGTCGAAACTTACTTCCTGGCAGCCCTGAGTGCACGTCTCGGCCGGGCCCTCGCATCGACAACATAAGGTGCACGCGTTTTCGTCGCAGATAGTGCCGTCGCCCTGGTAGTCGCCCGCACAGTCTTCCATCGTCGTCTCGACGCAGCCATCGTCAACGAGGCAACACGCACCCATCGGGGGAGGCTCCGTCGGGATCGCCGTGGCATCCGGCGTCGGGGTGGGAAGGTCCACACACTCGCAAGTCGTCCCGGAAGACGCTAGCTGACACTCCTGTGTCGGGCTGGTGATCGAATCGCACGCCTCGATCGTCGATGCCTGGTCGCAGCCTAAGGTCGCACATGCATTGGTGCACTCCCCGGCCGGCGCGGACGCGCAACGGCGGGTTGGCGATTCGTCGCAAAAGCAGAGGCAGCAAAGATCGACCTGGGCCGCGACGGACACCGGCCACACCGTCGCCAAGACAACCAACGCGATACCGGTACTGGTCATCAAGGAACGTTCGAGTCGTTTCGCCATTGCCATACAGCCCTCCCAGTTCGTCTAGCGAGAAAACTCGGATCTCGCCGAAAGACCAAATAAGGTCAGGTAAGCCCTGGTCTGAGCCGCGATCATCCGGCTCCTCGGATAGCGGACCTGCCTGTTCCTACCACAGGACCGCTGTCGGCAAAACCTGGATCACTTTTCCAAAGCGGCAGAGGGTCGGACCAACGCAAGCTGCTGAAGTAGGACAACTTCGTTACGAATCTGAGCCCGATTTCACGCCTGCGCCGTCTATTTCGGCGTCGGAGTTGTTTTCGCTTACGCGCTTGTTTTTCAACGGACTAGGTCATCCGGACTCGGCGAGGTATCATCTGGGACGATGAATGTAGGGCGCTACATTTCCTCTCGCCCACCCCCAACGATGATGAGGGCGGCCGCGTGCCGATTCGTAAACTGAGTCGAGTCTTCTATCCCGCAGCCGGCGTACTCCTCTCCCTTCTCGTCGTATTCGGGGTCCTTCTTTATCGTGGGCAACGTGCGCTCGTCCGCGCCCATGAGGCCCGCTACGCGTCCTATCTTCTCGCCGACGAGTTGCGCCAGTCTTCGGATGACATGACCCGGATGGCTCGCACCTTCGCCATCACGGGTGATCTCATGTTCGAGCGGATGTACTGGGACACACTCGCCATCCGCAACGGAGAGTTGCCGCGACCGCGCGATTACACGCGCAGCCATTGGGACCTGGTTGCGGGGCTCTCCAACTTTCGAGCCGACCATGACGGTGTCTGGGTTTCCCTGCGGGTGCTGATGGAGCGCGTTGGATTCAGCGCCGCGGAGTTCGCCAAGCTGGCGGAGGCCGAAGATCAATCGAACGACCTGGTGCAAATGGAATTGGTCGCCTTGAACGCGATGCGAGGACTCTTTCGGGATCCCACCGGCCAGTTCAGCGTCACTGGCGAACCCGACCCCGAGTTGGCCATCAGCATCCTGCACGATAACGACTACCATCGCGCCAAGGCTGCGACCATGAAGTCGGTGAATGACTTCTACGAGCTGATCGACACGCGCACCGGCGATGCGGTCGCCAGCGCCGAGTATCGCGCGAACCGCTACCTTTCGGTGCTCCTCCTCCTGCTCGGCCTCATCGTACTCTTGCTCGCATTGTCTTACGTCATCGTGCGGAAAGCCCGCATGGTTGAGAACGCGCTGAGGGAGAGCGAGCGGCGCACCCGCTTAATTGTCGAGACGGCGATGGACGCCGTCGTGACGATGGATGCCAGAGGCTTGGTCACGGGCTGGAACGCCAAGGCGGAGCAGACCTTCGGCTGGTCCGCTGAGGAAGCAATTGGCCAGCCGATGTCCGAAACGGTCATTCCGCCGCAGCACCGAGAGGCTCATGTGCGCGGACTGGAATCGTTTCTCGCGACAGGCGAGGGTCCGATCCTCAACAAGCTCATCGAGATTACTGCAGTGCATCGCGACGGTGAGGAGTTCCAGGTCGAGATCGCCATTTCACCGTTGCGCCTGGACGGCGCGTGGACTTTCAGCGCATTCATCCGCGACATTCGAGACCGCAAGCGGAGCGAAGCGGCGCGCGAGGAGCGGGCGCGCCTGGCACTACTGGGTTCCGACGTCGGCATGGCGTTGACGCAGGCTGGGACGATGCGACAGGGCTTGCAGCAGTCCGCAGAGGCGGTTGTACGTCACGTCGACGCGGCCTTCGCTCGCATATGGACGCTGAACGACGCCACCGACGAGTTGGAGTTGGAGGCCAGTGCCGGAATATACACGCACATCGACGGGGCGCACGGACGCGTGCCGGTGGGACTTTTTAAAATCGGCCGCATCGCGATGCGCGGTGCCTCGCACTTGAGCAACGATGTCCTGCACGACCCTGAGATCAGCGATCCGGAATGGGCCGCACGGGAAGGTATGGTGTCGTTCGCAGGCTATCCCCTTACGGTGGAAGGACGAGTGATTGGCGTCGTCGCCGCCTTCGGGAGGGCACCGTTCTCGCCACCCGTGCTGCAGTCTTTTGCTTCGGTATCCATTCAGCTTGCACAATTCATCACGCGGAAGCGCGCCGCGGAGTACCTTCTCAGGGCTGTCGAAACCGCCGAAGCCGCCAATCGGGCCAAGAGCGAGTTCCTGGCCAACATGAGCCACGAGATCCGCACGCCGATGAACGGTGTGATCGGAATGACCGAACTTGCGCTGGACACGGATTTGACGCCCGAACAGCGAGGATATCTCGACGAAGTCAAGCATTCCGCAGATTCGCTGCTGGGACTCATCAATGACATTTTGGATATTTCGAAGATCGAGGCCCGCAAGCTCGACCTCAGCCTGATTCGCTTCCACCTGATCGACGCCATCGATGGAACGCTCCGGTCACTTGCTCTCCGCGCGCACCAGAAGGGGTTGGAGCTGACCTACCAAGTATCGTCGGACGTACCGTCGGCGGTGATCGGCGATCCGGGCCGCTTGCGTCAGATCATCACCAACCTCGTCAACAACGCCATTAAGTTCACCGACCACGGAGAGGTGGCGGTGCGAGTCGATCTCGAAAGCTCGAATGGGGAGGTTGGGGTACTCCATTTTCTCGTCAGTGACACCGGGATCGGCATCCACGCGGAGAAACAGGAATTGATCTTCGCGGCCTTTGCCCAGGCCGACACGTCTACCACGCGTCGATTCGGTGGAACCGGGCTCGGGCTCGCGATCGCGTCCCAGCTGGTGGCGCTGATGGGGGGGCGTATCTGGGTGGAGAGCCACCTCGGGCAGGGCAGCACGTTTCACTTCACGCTGCCGTTCGAAACGCACTCCGACGGCTCGTTGAAGCGCCCGCCGGCGGAGTTGGGAAACCTGCGCGATTTATCCGTTCTAGTCGTTGACGACAACTCGACGAATCGCCGCATTCTCGAGGAGCTTCTGCTGCGATGGGGAATGCGACCGACACTGGTGGACGGCGGAGAGGCGGCGCTGCAGTCCATGGATCAGGCCCTGGTTGACGGTAGCCCGTTCGCGCTGGTGTTGCTCGATTGTCAAATGCCGGAAATGGACGGATTCGAGGTCGCGGAAAGGATCAGAGACCGTCCGGAGCTGTCTACCACGACGATCATGATGCTCTCTTCGCTGGATCAAGGAGGAGCCACCCAGCGTTGCAGGGATTTGGGGATGGCGGCTTATCTGACCAAGCCCGTGCGTCAATCGGCTCTGCTGGACGAGATTCGCAAGGCGATGGCGCCACCTGCCGATGTGTCGGAACGATCCGCTATGGCCGCAGTCGAGCCCCCGCAGCAAGCGGGCCGTTCACTGCGCGTGTTGTTGGCCGAGGACAATCGAATCAACCAATTGCTGGTAGTCAAAATAATGGAGAAGCAGGGACATTGTCTGGTACTCGCCGACAATGGTCGTGAGGCCGTGCTGGCGTGCGAGCGGGAACGGTTCGACCTGATCCTCATGGACGTACAGATGCCGGAGATGGACGGATTACAAGCGACGGCTGAAATTCGGATGAGGGAACGGGATACCGGCCGGCACGTTCCCATCGTCGCGCTGACCGCACATGCGATGCAGCAGGACCGTGAGCGCTGCTTGAGCGCCGGCATGGATGCCTATCTCTCCAAACCCATCAGCACCGGAGATCTGATCGAGACGATCGAAGCGCTCGTCGCAGGGCCGGACTCGCAAGACTCTCCCGCGGCCGGCCGTTGAAAAGCCGTTCGGGTCGCCTCGCTCACAGGGGAAACCGCGGCGAGTCAGGTGTCCGACGCCTCGTTCGCCGCGTCTGGAGCAATCCAGAGGATGCCGACTAGGACTCGCTTTGAGTTCGGTGAAAGCGGCCCGCTGTGGTCGTGAGGTCGGCGACATACAATCGCCGGCAGCTGGGTGTCATCGTCATGGCGATCACAAGTCAGCTGGCTATCGAGTGTCCAGAAAACCTGGAGCGGAGGGCCCGGCAGGTCCAAGGCTTTTAAGTGAGGCGGCCGAGAAACTCGACGGCGGGGCAGACGCGAATCTTCTGCGGGCTGACGAAATCTTTGCTCCCGGTCGCGCTGATCTGAAGGGCTTCGGCAGCCGGAAAGCGTTCCTTCAAATACCTTAGGCCACCGGAGACGGGCGCGTCGCTCCATTTGCACTCGATCAATTGAATCGGCTGGCGGCGCTCGACCACGACGAAGTCGACCTCGCGGCGGTCGACGTCGCGGAAGTAGCGAAGCTCGAGGTCGCGCCCTTCCGTATCCTGCTGCCAGTGGACCCACTTCAACAAGTGTGCGGCGACCAGGTTTTCGAACCGCAAAGCATCGTCCGGCACTAATGACCAATCGAGGTGGTAGTGCTTCTGCTCCTTCTTCACTGCACGAAGCTTCGGTGCACCGAAGGGGGGCAGTCGAAACAGCGCGTACAGCCGCTCGAGCAGCTGTACCCACTTGGCGACCGTCTTGTGGCTCACCTGCAGGTCCTCACGTAGAGCGTTGAGCGACAGCGGCGACCCGACGAGCTCGGGCAGGCGAATGGCGAGTAGTTCGAGGTTGCCGAGGTCGTTGACCCGTTCCAGGTCGGCGAGCTCCTCGCGAATGATCAGCGACCGATGCTCGCGTGACCAGCGCTTCGCAAACTTCTCGGATCCGGAGAAAAATGGCTCCGGGTAGCCTCCGAGACGCAAGAGCTGTTGGAAGTCGGCGTCGCGTTGGACGTCCAGCTCGGCGACCGAAAGCGGGTGCAGGCGCAGATGGTGGTAGCGTCCCTGCAGGGAGTCGCCGCCAAAACGGTAATAGTCGAGCTTCGCGCTGCCGGCGACGAGAATCTGCTGTCGGGCGTCCTTGCCGTCGTAGAGACCCTTCAGCCAGTTACGCCACGACCGGTACTTATGAATCTCGTCGAGCACCCAAAGCGGCGTTGCCGGAAGCTCCCGCTTTAGGATCCGTTCGCGATGCTCGGCAACGTCCCAGTTGAGGTAGCCCTGAGACTGCCCGAGAATCCGTTTGGCGAGAGTCGTCTTTCCGACCTGTCGTGGTCCGGAAATGAAGACCATTTTTCGCTGCAGATCGGAGCGAGCTTGCGCTTCCAGGTAGCGGAGCGTCGAGTCCATGCCTCAGGGTACGAGCATCTTTGCCTTAAGTCAAAAATACTCGCGAGTGTTTTGGGCCGAGGTTGAATCCGCAGGCTTGTGCGCACCACCGCCTAGGCGTGCAGCAGCCGCCCGCACACGACCGCGGCGCCACACGACAGGCACTTCGGATCGGGCGGTTCGCTCGCCGGACCCAGGCGATAATCACGGTCAAGAACGATTCGCCTCGCGATGCAGTACCGGCGATCTTTAGCAGCCCGTTGAAAAAGTAGGCCGGGCTGCAAATGGTTCTTTCGCCCCAGCTCTGCGTTGCCGAATCCTCAACAAAAGTTAGGTGACGATTGTCACGGAAGGGAAGAAGGACACCCACTCTTCGCGAGATCCTACCGACCACTCGCACCGGTCGGCGCGTCTCGCGCTTCGTGTCGCCTGCTCACTGCGGAAGAGAAGCCTGTACCAGTTCGACGCGTCGGTTGGCGCCCCGTCCGGCTTCGCTGGCGTTGGTGAACACGGGCGCCAGGGGCCCGACGCCTTGCGCCTTCAAGCGCTCGCGGGCGATCCCATGATTGCTTACCAGCGCCTCGACCACCGCCGCGGCGCGGTCGGCGGAGAGCTTGGCGTTGTAGTCGAACGCGCCGGTCAGGTCGGTGTGGCCGACGACGAAGAACCGCATCGCCGGCTGCTTCTCCTTCAGGAATCGCGCGATCTCGACGAGGGCCGGTTTCGACTCGGGCTTCAGCGTCGCTTTGTCGTGGTCGAAGAAGAGTCCCTCGAGCACCGTGCGTCCTTGTTCCAGGATATCCTCACCCATCGCGTCGGTGTTGGCCGTCACCAGTCCCGTTTCGGCGGCCTTTTCCTCTACGACGTCGATCAACGTGAGAACCTCGGTAGCCGAGTGCTGGTAGGTGTGCACGACGACCCAAAGGTTACCCTCGGCGCGAGCTTTCTTGCCGACGACGACGCCGCGCCCGCCGGACGTCGAGGTGCCGTGCCCCATGTCGCGAACGGCTGCGTTGCGCGCTTTCGGGTCGTTGGGCGCGGTCGCGGTGACATACCAGGAGCGGCCGGCCGGATCGGTGGCCTTCGCGGAATCAACCGCCTCGACGGCGATGTCGAAACCGGCCGCGGCAATCGCGTCGCGGTAGTTCTTCCACACCTCCGTCTGCGTGCGCTCGCCGGCGAGGCGGTAGAAGATCCGCGTCACCCTGCCCTCGGTGTCGATCCAATCGTCGATCACGCGGTAGCCGGTCTCGGGACCGACGGCAATGCGATACTTCATGAAGTTCTCGACGCGGTACCAGGCGATCTCTGAACCCGGATACCGCGAGATCGCCGGATGGTCTTTCGATCCCTCGACATCCGTCGCCGCCGCCGCGACCCCGACGGTGACAGCCATGGTGACCAGAGCGATGACGTTTCGCATTTGTGAACACCCCCGTTGCGATTCGGATCCAGCGTCAAACGCCTACGACCCTATGAGGACTCGCCGCACCCTGGCAAGTCCTCGCCGAGCCAATCACCAGGGGGCCCACGCGGAACGCGCTACGGAGGTCAACCCTGCTGGTTGTCGATTTCGACAGGCGGTGCTGCTGAGGGCGGCGCCTGCGTCAGCGGCGGCTGAGCCGGCGAACGCCGAAGCCCAAGAGCAGCGACGCAAGCACCGCCAACGCCCGCGGATCGATCAACGGCGCTGTCGCGCTTGCGCCGTCGATGGGATCGAGCACGGTGAACTCGGCGACGCGAAACCGCCCGCGGCTGGCGAAACTGGCGCCGGCAGCCGGTCCGGTGAAAAACACGTCGGTGAACCACGCCAACTCAGTCGCGTCGCCGGCTACGGCCGCTTGCAGCCTGGTGATCGTCTCGCTGTGCCGAGCGCCGGGGAACGCCGCGCTGTAGGGGGCGCCGTGGTTGGCCGTGGTGAAGGCGGCGTCGAGAAACATGATGATCTGAGTCTTGGCGCTTCCTTCGGCGTCCACGCCCTCGGTGATGCCGATCACCAGGGTGCGAACCGGATCGAAACCAGGATCGTGCTGCAGAACGAGGGCTCCATTACCTGGAGCTTCTTCTGGGTAGATGGTCGCATGCACGGTCAGCCCATCGGATTCGAGGATCAGCAGGTCGGTGATCGGGTTGCCGCGCGACGTCGCCACATGGGAGCGATAGGTGATCGGGGCGGCGGCAGCCCACTGCGCCATAACGAGAGAACCGACTATGGCGACCAGCCCGGTACGGAGCCCAGGGCACCTGTCGAGTACGCGCATGCCGCCCCCTGTACCAGAGATCGCCCGCAACCGCCAAACGGCACCCGTGGGTACGGCCCGGCAGTTTCCTCGCCTCTGCCTCGGTCGACGAGTCCGGGCGGCGCGACGCGAAGTTCAGTCGATGCCGAAGCGCTTCATCATGCGGTAGAGAGTGGTCCGCTCGATGCCGAGGAGGCGTGCAGCGTCGCCGCGGTTGCCCGAGGTCTGCCGTAGCGCGGCGAGAATGCGGTCGGCGGCGGCGCGATCCAGAGCCTGCTGCAGAGAGGCGCCGCCGTCGCGGTTGTTGCCACGGTCGTCTGGTTCGAGCAACAGGTCTTCCGGGTCGACGGTCTCGCCGCGACTGAGGACGACGGCGCGCTCGATGGCGTTCTCGAGTTCGCGCACATTGCCGGGCCAGGCATGTGCGCGCAGGATTTCCTCGGCCGCGTCCGACAATGCCAGGCGGCGCCCGGCCCCGGCGGCGTGGCGGGTCAAGAAGTGTCGCGCGATGGGCAGGATATCCTCCCGCCGCTGGCGCAGCGGCGAGAGGTGGACGGGAATCACGTTGATGCGGAAGAAGAGATCCTCGCGGAACCGACCGGCGGCGATCTCGTCGCGCAGCACCCGGTTTGTTGCGGCGACGACGCGCACGTCTACAGTGCGCGTCTCGACACCACCGACCGGCAGCACTTCTCCGTCCTGCAGGACGCGCAACAGCTTGGCCTGGAAGTCGACACTCACTTCGCCGATCTCATCGAGGAAAAGGGTACCGCCGGTGGCGCGCGCGAAGCAGCCTTCGCGAGAGGCAATGGCACCGGTGAAGGCCCCCTTCTCGTGGCCGAACAACTCGCTCTCGAGCACGCCTTCGGCAAAGGCCTTGCAGTTGACGGCGACAAACGGCTGCCCGACGCGGTCACTCCAGTAATGCAACAGGCGGGCGATCAACTCCTTGCCGGTGCCGCTCTCGCCCTGGATCAATACGCTGGCCCGGCTCGGCGCGGCGCGGCGGACGAGATCGAGCACGGCGCGGCTCTGCGGGCTCTCGGCGACGATGGCGCCGGGACCGTAGTGCAGGGCGACCTCCTGCCGCAGCCAGCGGTTCTCGCGCTCGAGTCGGTACATTTCGCAGGCGCGGGTCACCGTCGCGCGCAGTTCGTCGTTGTCGAAGGGTTTGGTGACGTAGTCGAAGGCGCCGGCCCGCATCGCCTGCACGGCGGAGCGCACATCGCCGTACGCAGTGACCAGGATGACGGGTGGCTCGGGCGAGATCTCGCGCAGGTGGCGCAGGAGTTCGATCCCGTCCATGTCGGGCATCTTCCAGTCGCTGACCACGACGTCGGCCGGTCGCTCGGACAGCGCGTGCAAGGCGTCGTCGCCATTGGCGCAGATCTCGCAATCGAAGCCGCCGCGGCGCAGTGCCATGGCGACGACGTTGGCCATCCGCTCCTCGTCGTCGACGATCAGCACGCGCGGTTTCATGCGGCCAGCGCCGGTCCCGTCGCGCTCGGCAGCGA
>JBGTMF010000616.1:0-18035 GCA_041743795.1 Thermodesulfobacteriota bacterium
CCGGCGACGGCGAGGGCAACCGCCCCGGCGCGTCCGAGCCCGGAGCCGCCGCCGGTGACCAGCGCCACCTTCCCGGTCAATTGCATGCAGGTGAGTTACAGGCCCGACCGCGCCGCTGTCAAAGATATCGGGGCGAGGGGCGCGGTCGGGTGGGCCGGGTCGAGTACGATTTGAACGCACCTGTAGGGGCACCCCTTGTGGGTGCCCATATTCCGGTTGCGCCGTCGTCAGATTCCCGCGCGCCAGTGTGTGAGCGGCTGCGGATTGCTATGATCCAATCGAATCGCGGTCCGCGCTTGTCACAGGCTGCGTCGAGCAAGGAGGGGTCCCATGGTGTGCAATCTGATCTTTCGGCAATTGTTCGATCGCGAGACGTCGACGTTCACCTATCTGTTGGCCGACGAAGACTCGCGCGAGGCATTGTTGATCGACAGCGTCTTCGAGCAGCACCTGCGGGACCTGGCTCTGATACGCGAGCTCGAGCTGACGCTGAAGACTACGCTCGAGACACATGTGCACGCCGATCACGTCACCGGCGCCTGGTTGATGAAACAGGCACTCGGAAGCGAGATCGCGGTGGCCGCCGATGCCGGCGCATCCGGGCACGACCGCGCCCTCGCCCCTGGCGACACGGTGCGGGCGGGATCGCTGTGCCTCGAAGTGCGGGCGACGCCCGGTCATACGGCGGGTTGTCTCAGCTACGTCGCCGTCGCGCAGAAAATGGTGTTCACCGGCGACGCGCTGCTGATTCGCAGCGCCGGCCGCACTGACTTTCAGCAGGGCAACCCGCGCCAGCTGTATCAATCGGTGCGCCAGCAGCTCTTCAGCCTCGCCGACGACTACACCGTGTACCCGGCGCACGATTACAGCGGCCGTTGCGCGACGACGATCGGTGAAGAAAGGGCGCACAACCCGCGCCTCGGCGACCGCGTTGGCGAGCAGGACTTCGTCGGCTACATGGAAAACCTCGGACTGCCGCATCCCAATCAACTCGCCGTCGCGGTGCCCGCCAACCTCACCTGCGGCCGTCCTTCGGAGACCGTCAAGGCGCCGGAGGCTCCGCAGTGGGGGCCGGTGATACGCACCTATGCCGGCGTCTGGCAGATCGAGCCCGAGTGGGTGTATCGACAGGGCGCGGCGGTGGAGATCATCGACGTGCGCGAACACGAAGAGGTGAAAGCAAGTCCGATGGGACTGATCCGAGGATCGCGGGTGATTCCGCTGAGTGTGCTGCGCGACAAGGTGGACGAAGTGCCGCGCGATCGCCCGGTGGTGTTTGTCTGTCCCGCCGGAGCCCGCTCGGCGATTGCGGCCACCATCGCGGAAAAAGCGGGAATCACGCGCGTCGCCAACCTTCGCGGCGGGCTGTTGGAGTGGCGCGCCCTCGGCTTGCCGTTCGGCGAAAGCACAGCGGCATGAGCGCCCCCCATCCGTGGACACCCAGGACGACCCCCTATGACCGGCCGTCGCTGGATCGGTGGACTGATTGGCGTTGCTGTATGTGGAACTCCGTAAGTAACTTCCCTGATCTGGCAGGCAGTATGTAGAACAACGTACGAAGATCTCCTGATTTCAAAGCATGGTTGATCGAGCTACGCACTAGAGCGTGCTCAGCAACGGTACGGTGGTTCTGTGTTCGAGGAACCGCGGCCATCAACCAAGGAGGTCGTTATGATTCATCCATGCACCGCATCGCTCGCCATCTCCCGGTATCGCGATTGGCTTTCTCGCCGCATCTCGCTTTGGATGTTCTTTGTCGCCGTGGCAGTGCCTTTCGGAATGCCTTCTTCCCTGCACGCGGATCTCTCACTCACGGATCTGCAGTGGGACATTCGCAACATGGTCGACAATGACGATGCTCCGTTTGGTCTCGGACAAGGTCCGGGGTCGGGTGCACCGCGCAACGTTCGCGGATTGGCGCTTTCGCCCGACGGACAGTTCGCCTACCTCGGCTACAATCAGGCGAAGCAGCTGAGAAAAGTCGACTTGAGCGTCGGCGATCCTGCCGATTCCTGCGCGGTGGTGTCGGAATTGTATTTTGCGACTCTTTCCGTCGCACAACAGGCCTTGCACACGGGCACGTACATGCCCGATGCACTCGACAATCCCAAGGCCGTGGCCACGGACGACGTCGGCCGCGTTTACGTCACGCGTTCGAGCGAGATCCAGGTGTACGATGAGAATCTCACGACCCTGCTTCTCCGAATAACGGGCTTCTCGACGACCAACGGCATCCACGTCAATCGCCGGGATGCGAGTTCGTTCTTGGTCTACGCCGCGGATCGTGGCCTGCCTTTTGTCTATCGGATGATCGTCAGCGAAGCGACAATCTCTGGGGGCGGAGCGATCGCCGTTGCGACCGTCTTGGATTCATCTTTTGATGGGGACGGAATCGTCGACGTCGGAACCGATGCATTTGCTGCCGCGTCCGATGACCTGCGCGGGCTCGCCGCCGAGGAAGACGGAACCGTCTGGGCCGCGGAAAACGACGGCACACTGTTCCAGATCATTCCCGCTGCCGCGGACGGTGCGAGCACCGTCAACAAGCGCCCCTTACCTTCCGCCTTCGACGTCGTGATCGATGGCGACCAGGTGTTCGTCACCACGAGCGGGCGAACGGTGACGGTGATCGACCGCAACGACATCGACACTGTTCTGGAGACCCTGACGCCGCCAGTGGCCGCGCTGGGCCTAGCGAATACGGGCTCCGCGACCGGTATAGAAATCGTTCCGGGAAAGGGACTGTTGGTCGCCATCGAAGGTGGCAGCTCGTTTCCGACGAGCGCCGAGTCTTCATTCAGCGACGTGAACTGTGACGGCCCCGATCCCAACGACTTCGCCGATGACGACAATGACCCGGTGCTCTTCGCGTTAGCCTGCCCGACGACCCGTTATGTCGCCCCAGGCGGATCGGATTCATCCAATGACTGCACGGACAGCATCAATCCGTGCGCCACCATTCAACATGCCATCGATGTCGCCTGTCCGTCCGGTGACGTCATCCAACTCGAAGCGGATATGTACGCAGAAGGGCCGCAGATCGTCGTCGGCAAGAGTGTGAGCATGGTGGGCGCGGGCAAAGCCGCTACGGTCGTTCAGGCGACCGCCGACACGGGGACGTCGGGTGATGCCCGCGGTTGGTTTCTCGTTCCGTCGGGGGTCAGCTTCAACGTCTCGGATCTGACCCTGGACGGAGCCGGTTTCAAGATCTTCCAGGCAATTCGCAATAGCGGCGACGGCGGAACGATCGACAACGTTCGCTTCACCGAGATCAAATTCAACGAGAGCGGGCCGACGTACCAGGGGGTAGCGATCGCAGCCTTTGGTGGAGGTCCAGTTCACGTCACGAGTTCGATGTTCGACGAGATCGGGCGAGTCGGCGTGTTGTACTTTGGTACGGGTGTGGCCGGGTCGACGTTCAACAACAACATGTACGCCGGCAAAGGCATCGGCGATTTCCTCGACTACATGCTCGAAATCTCGGCCGGTGCAACCGTCTCGGCGAGCGGAAATACGGTGAACGGCAACCGCGGCGTCGCGTCCTCGGATGGCTCCACGTCGGCCGGGTTCCTGGTGAGCACGTTCTTTGGCAACGGAAGCACCGCGCTGATCGATGGCAATCAAATCGAAGACAACACCAGCGGCATCGTCGTGGGCTACAGCACGGCAGGCTGCCCGGGACCGGCCGCGACCTGCGATACGAGCAGCGCGACGATCACCTGTAACCGCTTTGCGGACAACGACAATGGCGTCATCGTCAACGTCGATGACGGAGCGTCGGTGAGCGCCACCAGCAACTCCTTCTTCGGCAACGCCGACGCGATTGATGCTGACAGCGTATTCAGCGGCAGCGTCCTCGCCACCGACAACTGGTGGGGTTCGGTCGACGGACCGTCGGGCGCTGGACCGGGCACCGGGGACCCTGTCACCGCCAACGTTACCTTCAGCCCTTTCGCCCTCATGCCGCCAGCTTGCGTGTCCTGCATTGAGGACGCGGATTGCGACGACGGCCTCGCGTGCAACGGGTCGGAAACCTGTGACACGGGGTCAGGGATGTGCGTGGCCGGTGTCGGGGTCGACTGCTCTAGCCTCGACGACCAATGCGAGGCGGGCACCTGCGAAGAGCCGTCCGGCGGCTGCGTTGCGGTTCCCGTTCCGGATGGAACCCTCTGTGACGCGGGTGTCATATGCTCGGTCCCTGACACTTGCTCGAGCGGGGTATGCCTGGCCAACGAACCCGACAGTGACGGTGACGGTGTTTGCGATGCCAATGAACGACCGGCGCTGAGTTTGCGGAAGCTCCAGGTCAACGACCGCACGAACAGAGAAGATCGGGACATGTGGATTGCCGTCGGCGAGCTCAACACGACCACCTCGCCCGGCGAATTTCTCAGTGCGGTACCTGCATCCGGGATCGAGGTCGTGCTGTTTCACGATGCGGGACCGCCGCTCGCCCAAGTCCACGCGTTCTCGTTCGCCGCGGCACAGTGTAATGAGCGTCGCGGTAGCATCCGCTGCCTGGACAGCTCGACGCGCAGCAAGCTGGTGTTTCGCAAGCGATCCGCGCCCGATTTCTTTCGCATGAAGATCACGATGAAACGCCAGAATCTCGACGTCCCGAGCCTGTCCGAGACTCCTCTCTCCGTCAGTCTCCGTACCGTCGAAGGGGGTGATCTGATTGATCGGAGCGACGACATTGGTCCCTCCGGATGCAAGCTGCAATCGACGAATTTCAAGTGCCGGGATATTCCCTGATCGTCGGTGAAGCGAAGTCGGGGCCGGACGGCATGGGCCGTCCGGCTCCGACGCGCTTGAACTCGAAGGCGGCCGGCGACAGTACGGGATGAACACGGCTAAGTACTGCTCACCGTTAATATTGTGACTTGGCAAAGTTCCTTCTCCCTGATGGGAGAAGGTTAGGATGAGGGGGATGAGACGATCGGCGCAGCCGAACGAATCGATCTAGCCAAGCACGATGTTTGCGCTAAGGTTGGCTCCTTGTTTTCGAGTCCGCTCGGGAGCGAGTCTTTTATTCGTGCGCGTCTTCTCTCGCGAGAGACGATCATGCAGATGGCCAACCGAGAAGCGGTGAAGTTGACCCAAGCGCGCGATCCGGACTAGGCTTTCTCGACGGCGTGCCGAGGTGTTCGGGTCGGAAACGGAAGTCCGCTGCCCGGCCCGTTGGTATCGACATCGGCGCCGGCGTATGCCGCATTCCGCGAGGAGATGAGATTTGTCGCTTTTGCGCTGGCTCGGGCTGTTGTTTGGGATTGCCGCGTTCGCGCAAGCGTTTGGGCTCTTTCGCCGCGGTCGGATCCGTGTCTTCGACTTCGCGGTGGGGATGCTCTTTTCGCTCAGTTTGATCACGGTTTCAGCGTTTCCGGAATCCGTCGGCCTGCTGCGCGACATGATGGCGCTCAAGCGCGATCAGTTCAGCCGCTTGATCGCCGTGGCGATCGTCTCCAATCTCCTCCTCTGGGTGTTGCTGTTTTACACCCGTTTCCGTTGGTCGAACCACTTGGATCAGTTCGACCGGTTGATTCGGCAGCTCGGCGTCGCCGAGTTTCGCCGCAACTATCCGGAGGTCGATGCTCTTGCGCCGATCGTCGTCGTCATCCCCGCCTACAATGAGGCGGAAAACATCGGCCACGTACTCGAAGCGATGCCGAAGTCGGTTGCCGGCGTAAAAGTCTCTGTAGTTGTCATCGACGACGGCAGCGATGACGGCACGGCCGAGGCGGCGCGCGCGGCGGGTGCAGCGGCCGTCAGCAGCCAGATCAATCGCGGCGGTGGTGCCGCTCTGCGCATGGGCTTCGATATTGCCCGCGCCTATGGTGCCGAAATCGTCGTCACCATGGACGCCGACGGCCAGCACCTGCCCTCGGAGATCGAGCGCCTGGTGGAACCGATCCTCGCCGGGCGGTTCGAATGCGTGATCGGCTCTCGCATCCTCGGCGAACGCGAGTCCGACAGCCGGATCCGCTATGCCGGAATTCACGTGTTCAACACGGTGATCCGCATTCTGACCTCGGTGAAGATCACCGATTGCTCAAACGGATTTCGCGCCTTCCGCGTCGACGTGCTGTCCCGACTTCTGTTGCGTCAGGATCAGTTTCACACCTCCGAGCTGATCATCGACGCGGCCAAGAATGGCATTGCCATTGGCGAGGCGCCGGTGACCGTCCTGCGCAGAAAGAGCGGCGAGAGCAAGAAGGGCAAGGATCTGACCTACGGATTGTCCTTCGCCCGCACGGTGTTGAAGACCTGGTGGCGATAGCGACGTGCGATCTTTCGCATTGGACACCGGACGGACTGCTACCGGCGAGGGGCGTCGCCGGGGAGATAGAGCGAGACCTGCCCTGGTTTCTCACCGGTCCGTTGAGGCGCAGTTCGCCTCAGGGGCGAAGCTGTTGGTCAGCGCAGCACCTGCAAGCCCGGAAACTCCAGCGCAAACTTTGCGTCATCGAGAAAGGTTCCGAAGACCAACAGTTCGTCGTTTGCCAGGCGTAGGACGCGCAGGCGAACTTGTCCGGGACCGAACCGGTAGGGGACCCACTCCGGGAGTTCCGACACTGTCGCAACCTCCACGCCGGTGCGCTTCTTCCAGTTGTCGAGCAACTGTCGCTCGGATCGGAATACGAGGGGTTGGATCTCGAGAATGGCCACCCGTCGTTTGTCGAGATACTCGACCGAGGCGGCTCGTTCATGACCCGCATGCCCGCGCTTTGCGATCGGCAGCCTGGCGATTGTGACGTCGTTCAGCCCGCGGACGTCCACGGTCGGCCAGCCAGTGAAGTAGGGGACGGCTCCGGCGGCGCTTGTGGCAAACAGCAGATTGCTATCGAGGAGACCAGCCTCGATGAGGGAGTGAAGCCGGCGCCCAGCGTTGGCCCGCGTGGCCGTGAAGATTCGGATCAGCGAGATGGGCGCTACCCCGCCTCGATATCGGCGCGGTTCGGAGAAGCCGACGGTATGTGCAAACGCCAGCCATCCGATCAACACCGCCACCGCGGCCGAACCCAAACTCCACCGCGTGCTTCTCGCCGCAACGGCACGCAGCGCGTCTGCGACGAGCAGGTAGAAGAAGGGAAGCGTCGTTACGAGGAAGCGAAACTCGAAATAATCGCCACCGACGAAGCCGACGTACAGCGTATGTACGGCGACGATCGCGAAGAAGAGGTTCGCTTGGTAGCTGCGCTGGAGCAACACTGCCAATGGTAGCAGTGGTAGGATCCACGCCAGCCCGTAGTCGGTGACGAAGAGCCATAGATAGTCGGCTCCGCGTGCCCACGCGCTTCCCGGAACCTTCGCGTAGAAAGTGTTCGGCAGCCAGAAGCCGTAATACGAATATCGCCAGAGAAGGTGGCCGCCGACAATCAAGACCAGCGGGGTCGCCCATGCGATCAGCGCCGTCCACCGCCGCCGATGGGTCAGACAGTCGCCGAGTAGAAAGGCGCCACAAATTGCTGCGAAGAGGACTCCCTCCGGGCGGGTCAGCGCCGCTATCGCGAACAGGGCGGACGATCCCAGCGGTCGCGTGACGCCTCTGCGGCGCTCGGCGAGAAATGCCATGACCGCGGCGAAGACGACGAGGGTAAACGCCATCGTCTCCAGCCCGCCGGTACACCAGGCCGTGAAGCTGTGATTCGCTGCCAACAGGAAAGGGCACAACCAGACGATTGGATCGCGCCAACCCGCACCGCGCAGACCACAAGCCGTCACCAAGAGGAGAAGCAGCGCACCCGAGGCGATCCCGATGCCTTTGGCAGCTGTCTCTGGCGGAATCCCGAGTTTCATCGCGCCGGCCATCGCGACGACCCAGAGGAAGTTGCTGTATCCCTCGACGCGCTCACCCGGATTCCAGACCAGTCCACTCCCTTCCGCCAAGTGCCGCGCGTAGCGAAAGCTGATGTAGGCATCATCGACCAGAAACGACTTCTTCGCGACGTTGGTCGCGAACAGGACGACGAGGGCTGTCGACAGAATGACCAGGACAGCCCACTCCTGAATTCGCCGCGGCGGTGTCGCGGGCGACGCAGTCATGCCTTCGACCGCACGCGTGTTCCCGAAACCCCATCCACCTCTGCGGCGGGTGTGTGCGGTTCGCGCAGCGGATTGTAGCAAGGCGAGACGTAGGGGTCGTAGTAGCGCGCGTAGCGCAGTCGTCGCGATTCGTTGGCGCCGTTCTGGAAAAAATCGGTGGAAAGCAGAAAGCGGTGAAAATCGGCAGCTCTGAGAACCGGCTCTCGGCGCCCCAGGCCATATTTTGCGAATGCCTGCGCGAAACGCGCCAGGGCGTCCGCTTCGATGTCCAGATAGGAGAAATTCGCGCGAATTTGATTTGCCAGGCTCGTCTCGACGTCCGACAATTCGGCGAGTGGATCCGCGGGGACTGGTGTATCGGTTTCGCCAATCAGCCAACCCGCCACGCCTGCGATTCCGAGGCCGCTCGCAACCGCGGCTGCGAGGAGAACGGCGCGCCGCCGCAGCGGCAGCTGCGTTGAAGCCTGCGACAAACTCATGCAATCCCCCCGATGCGATCCGCGGCGCGGAGGGAGAGTGCGGCGATGGTGAGCGTTGGGTTGGACGGCGACGACGTCGGGAAGGCGCCGCCGCCAAGCAGGATCAGATTCCGGACGGCGTGGTGACGCATGTCTCGGTCGATGACGCTACTGCGCGGATCGGATCCCATCGCCGTGGTTCCGAGGATGTGTCCCTCGGTGCGGCGCTTCGAAATGCGGATGGCTTCCACAGGAAGGCTGGAAAGCACTCTCTGGAGGTCGGACTCGATCGTGTTCAACGCCCGCTCCGCGTAGTCGGAGTGCGAGACGTAGTGGACGGATGGCTTGTCCGGCTGTTCGGGATCGAAGGTGACGCAGTTGTCGGTCTGCGGCAGGTCTTCGCCGATACAGATGATGCGCTGGTACATCTGCCATTTGCCGCGGACGTCGCGGAGTACCGGTCGGCTGTGCGTTTCCAACAATACGGCTGCGCGTTCGCGGCGGCGTTCGCCGCGATACAACATGTATCCGTGGCCGGTGATGGCCGTACCCCCCTGCATCGCGGTGAGGCCGTCCAGCATCACCTCCGCAGAGACGGCGACTTGCTCGTGGAGACCACGCCCTAGCCGCGGATGTGTCAGCCCGCTGCGCAGCAGGATGTGGGGGTTGAAGATCGCATTCCCACCGAGCGCGACGAGGTCCACGCCGATCTTGGATCGGACACCGTGGTGTCGCACTGTTACCGACGTTACCGCCGCCCCTCGTGTTTCGACCGAGTCGAGGGTGGATTCGAGGCGGAGTTCCACGCGCGGGTCCTGAAACACTTGCGCGAGGCCGTTGAGCACGGTGAACTTGCTGTCGATCGGACAAAGCCCGCAGACTCCGTTCCCACAACAGGCGGCGCGCCGGCCCGGGATGGGAAGCGTCGGGCGCGCGCACGGGGAAGGGAAGAATTCGTCCGGGTAGAGTTCCTTCAAGCGCCTTTCCGGAAGGCTCATCCGGTGCGCTGGCTGGGGGTAGGGGCCGCTGCGTTCGAACGGTGAATCCTCGCTAGGTCCGGCGATCGCCATCAATCGTTCAGCCTCGAGGTAGTACGGCTCGAGATCCGCATAGCCGAGGGGCCAGTCCGCGCCGACGCCGTAGCGAGAGCGCATCTCGAAGTCCTCGGCGAGGAAGCGGGGCGTCGAGCCCCACCAGAGGTTCGTGCTGCCACCGAGCGCGGTGGCAAAGACCCAGGGTTTTTCGGGAGACTGGTTGGCGATGGCCGCGCGGGAAGCGAGCCAGAGCATGCCCCGCTGTTGCAACTGCGAGGCGTGTGCGACATGCCTTCCGCGTTCGACCACGAGGATCCGCACCCGCGGTCCGCAAAGGCCGAGGAAGCGGTGCAGGAAGAACGAAGACGCCGGCCCGGTTCCGACGATCACTGCGTCGTATGCCTCTGACGGCTGCATTCGACCGGAAGTCAGGCCGATGGCCTGGCCGCGTGTCAGCCTGTCGCCTTGGTAGCGACTCGAGTCAGGGTCCGCGACTTGCGCCGCTCCCCGTCCCAACGGATGTCGGGGAACTGCGCTTCCTGGCGAGCTTCGATCCGATCTCGATATTTGTTCAGGTCGTTGAGCACCAGCCGCAACTCGCTCTCCATGTCTTGCGTCGGCTTGTAGCCGAGGTCGAGGAGATGTTGGTGGTCAGGGTTGTAATAGTGTTCCTCGGCTTCGATCCGCGGGTTCTCGAGCGACTGGATCTCGACGTTCATCCCGAGTTCGGCGGCGACTTTCTGCACCTTCTCCGCCAACTGTTGGATCGAGTAGACGCTCTCGAATTGGTTGAAGACGCGGTATTCCCCCGCGCCAGCCGGATTTTCGGTGGCCAGGGTCAAGCACTGTACGGAATCGCGCAGCGGCAAGAAGCCCCTCGTCTGCGTCCCCTTGCCGAAGAGCGTCAACGGCAGACCGATGACCGCCTGGGCACAGAAGCGGTTGATCGCGGTGCCGAAACTCTGATCGAAATCGAACCGCGTCAGCAGCGCCTCGTCACCGCGCATTTCGTCGATCTGGGTTCCGTAGACGACGCCCTGCATGATGTCCGTCGAACGCAGACCCCACAGTCGGCAGGCCATCTCGACGTTGTTGGAGTCGTGCACCTTCGATTGGTGATACCAGCTGCCCGCTTTGCGAGGGAACATCATGCGGTCTTTGCGCCCGCGGTACTCGATTTCGAAAAACCCTTCGGGAATGTCGAGGTTGGGCGTACCGTATTCGCCCATGGTGCCGAGCTTGACCAGGTGGCATTCCGGAACCGCATCGGCCATTGCGTAGAGGGTCACCAGCGTGCCGACGACGTTGTTCGTCTGGGTGTAGACCGCGTGGTGCACGTCCAGCATGCTGTAGGGCGCCGAAGGCATCTCGCCGAGATAGACCACCGCCTCGGGGCGAAAGCTCTTGTAGGCATTGAGAACAAAATTGTAGTCGGTCAGATCCCCCTTGTAGAAGATCAGGTTGCGTCCAAAGTGCTTGTGGTACGCAAGCAATCGGTCCGACATACGTGCGATCGGCGTTGCCGATTGCGAGAGCATTTCCTGCACCCAATCGCGCCGGGAATAGTTGTCGATACCGGCCACCTGGTGCCCGCGGCTGGCCAGGTGAAGCGACAACGCCCAGCCGAGGTAGCCGTCGACGCCGGTAATGAGAACTCTCACCGCGGTCTCCAGGCGCCCGCGTTGGCGGGGCGGAAGGGTGTCCTTCGCTCGGTGGGGCAATCGGTAGGCTTCATTACAAGTTCAGCTCCGGGCAGAGGGCTAATGCGGCAGGCGCGCATGGCCGATTCGTTGATCTGTGTTTCACGTTGCGGGGAAAACTAGCAGGAGCCGCTGACGAAATGCCAGAGCACCCGGGCGCGTGGCCGATGTCCCGCCCCGTCAGGACCGGCCCATCGTTTGTTGAAAAACCCGTCGATGCCTGCAATCGGTCGTCCGGCCACGCGGTGTTCCTGCGAAGTCCGCGGGCTGGTTTGCACCACTGCCGGGTGCTTGTTTCGCTGCGTTGCACCGCCGTCGGCCTGAAGAAAGCGAGCAAATGAGGGTTCTGCACAAACTACGGTCCTGGCGTGGGCATGCGTTGGCCGTATGTGCGTACTCGCTCGCCGCGCTGTGGACGGCGCGCGCCGTGCTGGAGAATCCCGCGGCGGTGGTGAACTACGACGCGGACGCACAGCCGTGGGGAGACCTGGCGGGAAGTGACCTGCGGCGCGGCGTGGCGCAACTGACCTACGCATCGAAGGCCCTGTCGACCAATCCTTTGCGCTTTTTCGACGGTTGGATGTGCTTTCCGAGTCCGGCCAGCGTGACCTTCGGCGAACACATGCTCGGCGAGGGAATACTCGGCCTGCCGGCACATCTCGTTTGGAATGATCCCGTAGTGACCTACAATTTCGTCGTCGCTCTGAGACCCTTGATCGGCGCGATCAGCATGTACGCGCTGGCGCACTATTGGACGGGAAGCGTTGCGGCGTCCATCGTCGCAGGATTCCTCTTCGGGTTTCATCCGACCCGCCTCGCCGACCTCATCCACCCGACGGTGGTTGCAAACGAGTTGATCCCGGCGATCGCGCTATCGCTGCACTTGTTGTTCACGCGGCGCCGCTGGCGCGACGCGTTCCTGCTGGCCGTGCTCATCAGCCTCGAGGTCGTCGAAAGCTTGTACGTGTTCCTCGAGCTGGCGATCGTTGCCGGCGTATACGGAATCTATTTGCTGTGGCGTTTCCGCGGAAAGGTCCCGACTCTCTTGCCGAAGCTGGCGTTGGTGGGAGGATCGGTTGGATTGGTGACAGTTTGCGTCTTTGCCCCGTATCTGATGACCCGCGCCTCGTGGGGCATTCTGCAGGGCCGGGGAGGAATCACCGGCGTTCCGGAGTTCTTCTGGATCGGCGGCCGGTACTTTCCAGGTTGCTGCCTGATCCTGCTCGCCGCGTTGGGCCTGTTGGACCGATTGCGCGGTGCGCGGAGGACAAACGAATACGATGTGCGCTTGCCACTTGCGCTCGCCGGGTTGGTCGCGGTCTGGTTCATCTTTCCACTTCGGCTGCCTTGGTTCGATTTCGGTATACCGTCGCTTCGCGCGATGATGCACCCGCGCATTCCCGGGATGAGTGCCGTGCGGGCACCGGACAACGTCTTCTTTGCCACGGCCATCCCGCTTGCCCTGCTCGCCGCCTATGGAGTGCGTGCATTGGTGGAGAAATTCGCTCCGGCGACTCGCGCGATTCTCGTCAGTCTGCTTGCGACCGCGTGCTTCGCAGAGGTGTTCGTTCCGACGGCGGCGCAATGGAGTTTCGGGGGTGCGCCACCGTCGTCGGCCTACCGCCTCCGACCGGCGCAAGAGAAGCTGGAGACGGTTCGCGACCTGCCGCCCGGGCCGATATTGGACTACCCGAACAGTTACCACGTGTTCTGGCTGGGAGAGATGGGCCACTCTGTCATGCTCGCTGCCTACCACGGGCGCCAGATCTCTACCTGCAAGGCTTCGTTCACGACGCCGGTTCAGGACAAGGTCGAGGCGATCAGCACCCGCTTGCCGAGTGTCGACGCCGTTCGCGAACTGCGGGCGCTCGGCTTCCAGAGCATCCTCTTCCACCTGCAAAACGACGAGAAGTATCGCGCCCGTGCCGACGGGATCGTCGCGGCTCTCGCGGATCCGGCGGCAGGAGCGCACCTGGTACCGATTCGCGAGGGCGAGCACTTACGGGTGTTTCGCCTGTTGTCGGATGACCGCGTCACGACCGATGTCACGGCACTGAAGCCGGTTGCCGGCGCGCGTTCGCCGCAATCGTTTTCCGGCGGCAAGGTTCAGTTTGCGATGCACAGCGTCGGCGCGACGTTTCGCCATCCCGATCCAATCAGGTGGTCGATGTTCGTCGTCCAGTGGAAACAGGGCGAGAGGGTCGTTGCATCGGGGGTGCAGCGCGGGCTCCTCCCTCTGGCGCTGGCCGCCGGTCGCGAGTTCGCCCTGGAGGTCGCTCCGGCCGCGCCTGAGGACCCTGGTATCTACGACGTAACCCTTGCCTTGGTGGACGAACCGGAGCTGATCCTCGGTAGGGAGACCGTCGTCGTCGAGAGCAACCCTTGATGTCGCCAGGAGAACGGCCGTCTCAGAGACGTTGATGCGTCGCGCCGGGCGCCGGAGTCAGCAGAGAGTAAGCGCAGGCGAGAACGCCCCACAAGGTGACAGCGAGGTAGAGCGCAGAAAGGGCGACCGCATCCGCCGCGGGAACTCCGTAGGGGGAGAGCATCGCGATGAGAGACGCCTCGCGGGTCCCCAAGCCGAGGATCGAAATCGGCAGAAAGGTGACGAGAGACGCAACCGCCGTGATGCCGCAGATGTCGAGGAAGGGAACATCGAGGCCGAGCGCTACGACGCAGAGGTAGAGGGATAGATAGGTGACGAGCCAGGCGAGACACGTCAGCAGAGCGGTGGCAGCGAACGTTGCAGGCGAAAGCGCGTTGGCCCGCGTCGTCATCGATGCGAGGGCGGAGAGGAGTCGTCCGGACATTGTTGCCGGAAGCAAGCGCCTGCACAGACGGGCCGCGGTTCGCTCGCCGTGCGCGCTCACCGCGTAGCGAAGGGCAGCGGCGCATGAGATCGCCGTGCCGAGAAGTACCGGTAGGACCACCGACGGAGAACGTCCGACAAACAGAGCCGCAAGGGCGCCGGTGGCAACGATGACCAGGAACAATACGTCGAGCATGCGGTCCATGCCGACGCTGAGCAACGCGGCGGATGTCGACGCGCCCTTGCGCCGGAGGAAGCCGATCTTGACCAGCTCTCCGAGTCGGCCCGGTGTCGCGGCGCCGATGACGATTGCGTACGCGTATGAGTTGAGCGCTTCGGCGGGGCCGAGCGCCGTACCTTGCGTTTCGACGAGAATTCTCCACCGCCAGGCGCGCAACGGGAAGGATGGCAGGAGAACGAGGCAGGAAGCCGCCATTGCCGCAAGCGAGACTCGTCCGAGCGCCGCCCCGATGGTCCCGACGTCGAGTCGCCACAGGATGATGCCGAGTACGAGAGGTCCGACGATGCGAGTCAGCCAACGCCGTGCTGCCCTCGGGTGCGTCGTCGTCGGCTTCACGGTAGCGATTGCGACGTCGGGTACATGCTACCGAGCGCGATGTAGACGGCGAGCGGACCGAACACGATCTGTCCAGCCTGACGCCGAACGAGTCCGGGCAGATGTCGCCCTCGCGCGCCACTGGCGCAGGCACGAACTGCGGCAACCGCGTCAAAGGCGATTGCGCGTGGGCACGCGAGGTGACCTTGGCGCTTCAGCTCGCCGCCCCGACCGCGCGCTCCTGCACGGCGGCGCCGGTTGACCGCTGCGCGTGGTGCGCGATTGTCCAATCGAGAAAGCGCGCCACTCCTTTGAGGGCTATGTCGGCGCGCAGCGACGGGAAAATTTCGAACGCGTGCTGCGCGCCGGCGATCTCGGCGTAGACCACCGGTTGGAGCGAGACGGCGCGCAGCATCTTGGCGAACTGGCGCGCCTCCTCTACCGGAACCAACGTGTCGTGCGTTCCGTGGATGATCAGGAACGGCGGCGCGCCATCGTGAATGCAGCTCATCGGCGACGCGGCTTCATACTCTTCTCGCGACTCGTCGAGAGAGCACTTCATGACCTGCCGCTCGAGAATACGAGCCAGTCCGGCATGTGGCCAATGTCGATAGCGATTGGTGAAGTCGTAGACACCGTAGAAGGGGACACAGGCGATCGTCGACGTATCGACTTCCTCGAAGCCCGGCTGATAGCGCGGATCATTGGCCGTCAGGCCGACCAGGGCGCAAAGGTGGCCACCGGCCGACCCGCCGGTGGCGACGATACGGTTGGGGTCGCCGCCGTACTCCTGGATGTGTTCGCGGACCCAAGCGATGGCGCGCTTCAAGTCGATGAGGTGATCGGGGAAGGTCGCGTGCGGGCTCAATCGATAGTCGACCGAGACGCAGACCCAACCGCGCTGCGCCATGCGCCGCATCAGCGGTATGCCCTGTTCGTTCTTGGTGCCGAGCACCCAGGCGCCGCCGTGAATTTGCAGGAGAACCGGACATCCGTCGGGCTTGTCCCAACCGCGGTAGACATCGAGCTTGAGGTTGAGACCGCGCACGCGAGCGTATGTGATATTGGTGACGCGCTCGATGCTGGCGCGGTGCAACGGCAGCGGCAACAGGACTTCCTTCCACTCGACCTCGCCGATTGGCTCGTCTTCGAAGTCCGCGCGCTCGTAATCGGGTAATCCATCGGCGAGGGCCGCCTCCATCGTCGCGCCGGTGGTGCGGGCGTTGCCAAAGCAGTAGGCCAAAGCGAACCACGACACCAATGTGATGGCCATGCCGGCAACACCCGGAGGATGTTGCAGAGCGCCGACCCAGACGAAGCCGGCCGTGAAGATCGCCTGGATGATGATGTGGTGCAGCGCCAGCTCACTGGTCAACCAACCGGCGATGAAGCTGAAAACAGAGAGGCGTTCGTAGCCGACGATCGGTCGATACACGTTGAACGTAAACCAGGCCCCCCACAGGCTGGCAGCGAGAAACAGCCAAGAAGCGAACTGCGACATGGCGATAGCCCTACCAGCAAACGAAAGCGGGCTCCATAGAAGGGTCTTTCTAGGCAGCCCGTCAAAAATTCGCGGATGCCCCAAATTCGTCATTTCGGCGAAAGCCGGAATCCTAAGAGTTCAACGTCGTATGGACCCCGGCTTTCGCCGGGGTGACGAGGAGACGAGTTTATCAAAGGGCTGTGAGTCCTTCCGCGAATCTCAGTCTCGCAGCCCCGTCATCGCGGCACTCTCCAGCCACAACCTGGCCGCGTCCTCGTCGTTCTGCGCGTAGCTTTTCGGCCACGCCGGCTTTTTGTTGTAGAAGTAAAGGCCGCTGCTGTCGGCTACCTCCGGCGAGGTGCAAAGGTGGACTCCTGTTTCGGCCCCTTTATCGTTGGAGCGGGCAAAGGGGCGCAGGGCCCGCATCATGATTCGCGCGGGTGTGCCATTGTTGACGGCCAGGTTGGAGCCGACGAAGCCGGGGTGGAAGCAGTTGACAGTAACGCCGCTGCCTTCGAGGCGGCGCGCCAACTCGCGGGTGAATAGAATGTTGGCCAGTTTGGACTTGGCGTAGACCTTCATCGACGCGTAGCGCTTGACACTCTGCAGGTCGTCGAAATCGAGCCGACCGCCGGAATAGGCGTGGGCGCCGGAGGCGGTGTTGACGATGCGTGCCGGCGCACTCTCGCGCAGGCGGTCGAGCAGCAGGTTGGTCAGCAGGAAGTAGGCGAGGTGATTGACGGCAAAGGTAGTCTCGAAGCCGTCGACGGTCTCTTCGCGCTTCAGCATGACGACACCGGCGTTGTTGAAGAGGATGTGCAGCGGCCGCCGAGTCGCCAGGAACTCCCCGGCGACGTGGTGGACATCGTGCTGTACGGCGAGGTCGCCTAGAATGATCTCGAGTTTGTCGTTGCCGGTCGCGGCGGCAATCTCCTCGGCCGTCTGGGCAGCTCGCTGCGGGTCGCGGGCGACGAGATACAGCGTTGCATCACAGGCCGCCAGCGCAACTGCCGCCGCTCTCCCGATCCCGCTCGTCGCTCCGGTGAGGAGCACGACCTTACCGCTCAAATCGGCAATCGGCTTGACTGTCTTCGCCATCATCATACTCCCTTCGCAGCGCAGCGCGCTGTTTGCGATGCTCCGTCAATCTCCCGACAACGCATTCCGCGCCGCCACCGGGTCGCGCAACGGCCGTGCGCGCAGCGCACCCACTTCTTCGGCTTCATAAGGCGGCTGTGGCGAGATCTCGGCAAACTCCGCGAGCAGCCAGTTGAGCAGCACCGCCAGGCGGTGGTCGCTTACCGGCGCCTGGGCGACGCCGGGCACGCGCACCAAGTACTGGCGTCCGCCGTCCAGCGCAAACATCGCGCCGATGTCGTCGAGCGCCGGAACGGCCTCCGACCCGCTACCGTCAAACCTGTGGCAGCCGGCGCAGTGCAGGATGAAGTCGTCGCGTTCGGCGGCAGGTGTGGCCGTTGCCACGGTGACGGCGGCGGTCAGCACCGTGCGTCGTAGCCCTTTCATTTCTCCGGCTGTGCTTCGTCGGCGAGTCCGATGATGAGCGCCGTCGAGCAGTGATAGATCTGACTCGCGGCGCCCGAGCACCAATTGATGTCGTTGCTGCGATAGGGGTGGTAGATGGGACGATCGCCTTCGTTGCGGTTACAGAAACAGCGACCGCACATGCCGCGGCCGCAGCAGTCGTTGTACCAGATCGCGTAGTCGCGACCGTCGCTCGGATTGCGACAAGTGCCGATCCACGAAACCGGCGCCATCTCGGTGCCGGGCGGGCACGCCGTCTGGCTGCCGCCACAGCAGGAGCAGAGGAATCCGTCGATCGAGCAGTGGCGCCAGTACTCGCACTTGGTCGGATCGCCCTCAACACCGGCCAGATGCGGGTCCTGCCCGGCTGCGTTCGGCGTGATCGGCGCCGGCCCGGCGAGGCCGCGGGC
>JBGTMF010000617.1:0-8217 GCA_041743795.1 Thermodesulfobacteriota bacterium
CGTCGACACCGTCAAGATCGCCGGCGACGACGCACTCATCTGCTCGACACCGCCGCGCGATCGCACGTGGTTGGCGCAAACGCCGCAAGCCTTTCGCCGCGACGTCCTGCTGGCGGCGCACGACGCGGCGGCAGGCAACACGTCGACCGACGATGCCGCCCTGGTCGAGGCGAACGGCTATCCGGTGAAGATCGTCGGCGGCGATGCCGCGACGCGCAAGATCACGACGATCGACGATCTCCGCTGGGCTGAGTGGATGCTGCAGTCCGGCCAATGGCCTCGTTGAGGCTTCCCGAGCGGAAACCACTCAAGTCGACCGTTACGTAAAGGAAGCCGGCGTCGCGCAGCCGCTGCCAGACATGGCTGCGGACCTCGTCTGACACCAAGCGGCCGATCTGCTCGGCAGGCACCTCGATGCGGGCGATGCTGTCGTGGTAGCGAACCCGGCATTCGGCGAAACCGCACTCGCGCAATACTGATTCGGCCGCAGCAACTTTCGCCAGCCGCTCGGCGGTGATCTCGGTACCGTAGGGGAATCGCGACGACAGGCACGGACTCGACGGCTTCTCCGCCGTCACCAGCCCCAGCCGCCGGCTGAGTTCGCGAATCTCCGCCTTGGCGAGCCCCGCTTCGACGAGGGGATGCCTCACCAACTTTTCCTCCGCCGCCTGCAGTCCCGGCCGGTAGTCTCCGAGATCGTCACAGTTGACTCCGTCGACGACCCAGCGAATCCGCCGTCGTTCGGCTTCCGCGCGGCAGATCGCATACAGGCTGGTCTTGCAGAAATAGCAGCGGTTGGTCGGGTTCGCCGCGTAGCCGGGAATCTCCAATTCGTTGGCGTCGACGACGAGGTGGGTCACCCCCCAGTCGCCGGCCAGCCGACGCGCCAGCTTCTCGTCGTCCTGTGGCGCGGTCGGCGACGAAGTCGTCAGGGCGATGACGCGATCGCCGAGTTCGTCGCGCGCGACCCGCAACAGATAGGTCGAGTCGACGCCGCCGGAAAATGCGAGAAGCGCGCCGCCCATCTCCCGCAGCCCCGCGCGCAGCCGGGCTTCTTTGCGGCCCGCCGTGTCTTCAGCTTCCATCGCCTTCGAATAGATTGGTGGTCAAGTAGCGCTCGCCGGTATCACAGAAGATGGTCACCACCACCTTGCCCGGCCCGAGGCGTTCGCCGACGCGCAGTGCCGCACAACAGTTCGCACCCGACGAGATCCCCAGCAGTAGTCCCTCTTCGCGCGCCAGGCTCCGCGTCACCCGAGCCGCCTCCTCGTCGTCGATGGCGATGATCTCGTCGTACGCCTCGGTGTCGAGAACGTCGGGAATGAATCCCGCGCCAATCCCCTGGATTTGATGAAAGCCGGGCTCATCGCCCGAGAGAACCGCCGAGGAGCGAGGTTCGACAGCGTAGATCTCGATGCCAGGCATCTTCTCTCGCAACACCTCCGACACACCGGTGATCGTACCGCCCGTCCCTACGCCGGCGACGAAAGCGTCGATACGGTCGAACTGGGAAATCAACTCCAGCGCGGTCGACTCGCGGTGCGACTTCGGATTGTCCGGGTTGCTGAACTGCTGCGGCATGAAGTACTGCGGGTTCTGCGCGAGCAACTCCTCGGCCTTGTCCAACGCCGCATGCATTCCCTTGGTATCCGGGGTAAGCAACAATTCGGCACCATATGCCATCAAGAGGCTGCGTCGCTCGACGCTCATCGTGTCCGGCATCGTCAGAATCAAGCGATACCCTTTGACCGCCGCGACCAACGCCAAACCAATGCCCGTGTTGCCACTGGTCGACTCGATGATCGTATCCCCCGGACGAATCTCACCGCGTGCTTCGGCGGCGTCGATCATCCCCAGGCAGATGCGATCCTTGACGCTGCCGCCCGGGTTGTTGCACTCCATCTTGCCCCAGATCTCAGCGCTTCCCGCAGGCGGTAAGCGATTCAAGCGGACGACCGCAGTGCCGCCGATCAAGTCGAGGGGTGTTCGTGCGACGATCGAACGCTTTGCGGACACCCTGTTTTTATTATCGGCGACCTCGCGGAGAGTCAATTGAATGCCCCCGGCCAGAGCGTCCGACCCAATCGCGGCGACGCATCCTCGCGCTCCGCCTGGCTGATCGTCTTCCCGGGCGCGCTCGGCGACTTTCTCTGTTTCCTGCCGACCGCCGATGCTTTGCGCCGCGCGACCGACGCGATGGTGACGCTGGTTACCCATGCAGCCTATCGACCACTTCTCGCCGATGGTCGATTCAGATGTTTCGACATCCATCGCCGCGAGATCAGTGCGCTGTTCGCAGACGATAGCCATCGCCCCGTCGCTGCGACGTTCGGCCCTTTCAGCCGCTCCCTATCGTGGAGCGGCAGCCGTGATGCCAACTTTGGCAGGAACCTGAGGGCCATCACGGAAGGCCCGGTCGATATCTTCCGCTTCGACGACTTTTGCGTCGGGCTGCACGCCGCCGAACAGTTCGCCCGCTGTGCCGGCGTCACCCCAGCTGCGACGAGCCTCTCCATCGACGACGACGCGCGGCGCTGGGCGCGCGCTCGCGCCAACGCCCTGCGCCTCGACGGCGAGACTCTCGTCGTGCACCCCGGCAGCGGTAGCCAGCGCAAGAACTGGCAGGGAATGTCTGAATTGGCCGGTCTTTGGCATCGGCGGGGCGGCAAGGTGGTCAGCATCCTCGGCCCCGCCGACAGCGAGATCGCGGACGGCGGCGTCGTCATTCGCGACGAGCCGCTGGATCGGGTCGCGGCGTTTCTCGAGCTTTGCCCCGTCTTCGTCGGCAACGACTCCGGCATCTCGCATCTGGCTGGCGCTGTCGGCTGTCGCGGCATCGCGCTGTTCGGCGACTCGGATCCGACGATCTGGCGACCGCGCGGCGATACGATTGACGTCATTCATTCCCCCGAGGCCTGCCGACAGTGCGGAGCGCAACGCTTCTGCACGCATCGCCTGAGTGTCGCTCGCGTGCTTCGGCGTGTTGACCGCTTGCGGTGCGAGCCGTATCGTCGCCGTTCATGATTCGTCCGGTGGAATGGCGCAGCGGCGCCGTCGTGCTTCTCGATCAGCGCTTGTTGCCCGGCCAAGAGGTGTACCGCGTCTATCGCGATCACCGCGAGGTTGCCCGGGCGATCAAAGACATGGTCGTACGCGGTGCACCGGCCATCGGCGTCACCGCCGCCATGGGCATCGCCCTCGGCATGCGCACCGCACAGCCGCGCGACCTGGCCCGCAGTTTCGATAGAATCTGCAAGCGATTTGCGGCCACAAGACCGACGGCCATCAACCTATTCTGGGCCATCGAGCGCATGCGGCGCACATTCGACGCGGCGCGAGGCCGCAGTCCCGAAGTGGTGCGCGAGCTTCTCCGCCAGGAGGCCCTTGCCATTCACCATGAGGACATCGCCAACAACCGCGCGCTCGGCAGCTTCGGCGCGCCGCTGATGCCATCGCGAGGCAACGTGTTGACGCATTGCAACGCGGGCGCGCTGGCTACCGCCGGCTACGGCACCGCGCTCGGTGTGATCCGCGCAGCGCGCGCCTCCGGCAAGGCGCTGCACGTGTTGGCCGACGAGACCCGCCCGTTTCTACAAGGCGCCCGACTGACCGCATGGGAGCTGCAACGAGACAAAATTCCCGTCACGGTGATCACCGACGGCATGGCCGGGCACCTGTTCCAGAAAGGCAGCATCCAAGCCGTCGTCGTCGGTGCGGACCGCATCGCTGCCAACGGCGACGCCGCCAACAAGATCGGAACCTACATGGTCGCGGTTCTCGCCGCTCGCCACCGCGTGCCTTTCTATGTCGCCGCGCCCGTATCGACGGTCGATGCCAACTGTGGCACCGGCGACGACATACCCATCGAAGAGCGGCCGTCCCGCGAGGTCACGCACATGCTGGGTGAACAGGTCACGCCGCGCGGCGTCAAGGTCGCCAATCCAGCCTTCGACGTCACTCCAAACGACCTGATCACCGCCATCATCACCGATCGCGGTGTCGCTCGGCGCCCGTACGGTCGATCGCTTGCGCGGCTGCTGAAAGCCGACGCGGGCCAGACCAAGTCGCCGCCCCACAAGGCCGGCCGGCGCTCGTGACCATCGCCGGTATCGGCGCGCCGCCGCCGACACCGGGTCTCGACACCGACTTTCCTATTGCCAGGTGACTTCTTCGAGATCCGCCTGACCGGCGATCTCCGCGCGCGACTCCTTCGGGCGGTTAGCTTCGTCGACGAATACCAACTTCGGCTCGTAGGCTCGCGCCTCCTCCTCGCTCATCCAGCCAAAGGTGGCGATGATTACCAAATCGCCGCGGCTGACCTTGTGCGCGGCCGCGCCGTTGATGCAGACCACTCCCGAGCCCGGACGTCCCTCCAAGGCATAGGTTCGGAAGCGCTCGCCGTTGGTGACGTTCCATATCTCGACTTCCTGGTGGGCCAGGATGTCACCCCTTGCCATCAGATCGGAGTCGATCGTCACGCTTCCCTCATAGTGGAGGTCGGCGCCGGTGACGGTGGCGCGGTGGATCTTGCCTCGCAGCATCTTGCGTGTCGCCATCGTTGTGCTCCTTTCGGGACAGCCCTCACGCCGCGGCGAGAAGGGTATTGTCGATCAATCTGGTCTTGCCTACCCGTGCCGCCAGCGCCAGCACGGTACTCTCGGTGATGCGATCGACAGGGCGAACCGTCTCGCCATCGACGATCGCGGCGTACTCCAACCGCACCATCGGTTCGGCCGCCAACACTGCGTGCACCCGATCGAGAACCGCCGCCGCGTCGACCTCACCGGTGCGATAGGCACGCCTCGCCGCGTCAATCGAACGCGACAGCGCCAACGCCGCCGCGCGCTCGTCCGCGGCGAGGTAGACGTTGCGCGAACTCATCGCCAGGCCGTCGGCCTCGCGAACGATCGGACCACCGACGATCTCGGTTCCCCAGTCGAGGTCGCGCACCATGCGCCGCACGCTTGCCAGTTGCTGGAAGTCCTTCTCGCCGAATACAGCGACGTCCGGATCTACCGCGTTGAGCAACTTGGCGACGACTGTCGTCACCCCCCGGAAATGTCCGGGCCGCCCTTCACCACAAAGCCCCTGCGTAACTTCGGAGACGTTCACCGAGGTCTGAAAGCCGACGCCGTACATGGAATCGACCGACGGCATGTAGAGGACGTCGACCCCTTCGCGCTGCAACTTCGCCCGGTCGCCTTCTTCGTCGCGCGGGTACCGCTCGAGATCCTCCGCCGGGCCGAACTGCAGCGGATTGACGAAGATCGACACGACGCAGGCGTCAGCCCGCCGCCTGGCGATTCGCACCAGGCTCATGTGCCCCTCGTGGAGAAATCCCATGGTGGGGACCAAGCCAATGCGCCGCCCGTCGCGCCGCGCGCCGGCCGCCCACGATCGCATGGCGGCGGCTGTCTCGATGGTGATCACGAATGCCTCAGGCCTTGGCAGCGACCGGGTCGTCGACACTCACCGGAACCAACGACGCGAAGCTGTGCTCGGCGGTCGGAAAGCGATGGCCGCGAACGTCCGTGGCGTAGGCTTCGATCGCGCCGCGCGCTTCCTGCCAGAGATTGGCGTATTGCTTGGCGAACTTCGGCGAAACCGCCTCGCACAGGCCGAGTATGTCGTGCAGAACGAGAATCTGGCCGTCGCAGTGTGGGCCGGCGCCGATGCCAATCGTCGGGATCGCCAGCTCGGACGTGATTTCGCCGGCGAGATCGAGCGGAATGCCCTCGAGGACGACGGCAAAGGCACCGGCTTCGGCGACCGCCAGCGCATCCTCCATGACCCGCTCGCGTTGCCCCGGAGCGCTGCCGCGGCGACGACCCTGCACTTTGTGGCCGCCCATGCGATGCACCGATTGCGGCGTCAGGCCGATGTGCCCCATCACCGGAATGTCGGCATCGGCAATGCGCCGAATCGCTTCGCCGACCGCACGACCGCCCTCGAGCTTGACTGCCTCAGCGGCTCCGTCCTTGATCAACCGGCTGGCATTGGCGACGGCGTCGCGCGAATCGATCTGGTACGAGCCGAACGGCATGTCGGCCACCAGCAGGGCCCGGCGGCGCGCCCGCGCCACCATGCGACAGTGATAGATCACTTCGTCCATGGTTACCGGCAGCGTCGTTTCGTTGCCCTGCACGACCATGCCGAGGGAGTCGCCGACGAGGATGAGGTCGACGCCGGCCTGGTCGGCAATCCGCGCGAACGGGTAGTCGTACGCCGTCACCGCGACGATCGGTCTCGCCGCCGCCTTGGCGCGGACGATGCCGGGTACCGTGACTTTCTTCTGTTCCATTCGAGTCGCCTTCCTCCGATTGGGAAGGCTCGAACGAAACAGGGTGGGTGGAACGCCCTTTGTTCAGTTTCGCCGAGTCGGCTCGATGTTGCCGCTCAAACTGACCTACAGGCTCCCGCCGTTGCTTTCGGCTATGCCTTCCGTCTCGGTCCGTTTGCTGCCGGTTGTGAGACCGGCCTCACCTGGATCCAAGCGGTATGTAGTGCTGAACGCCCTGCCCCATCTGTTCGATCTCGCGGATCAAATCCGCCGTGTCTTCAGCGTGCTCGACGAAATCGATCTCCGAGCAGTTGACGACCAGAAGGGGCGTGTCGTCGTAATGAAAAAAGAACTCTCGATAGGCCTCCGCTATCCTGCGTACGTACTCCGGGGTGATGCTTCGTTCATACTCCTTTTTTCGCTTTCGCACACGCGCCATGAGCACGTCAAGCCGGGCCTGCAGGTAGACCACCAGGTCCGGCTTCGGCAGCCGCGCGTCGAGGAGGGCGAAAAGCTGCCGGTAGAGGGCGAATTCATCGGCATCGAGGTTGATCTGGGCGAACAGGTGATCCTTGGCAAAAAGGTAATCGGATACCAGATTCTGGCGAAACAGGTCGGCCTGGGCAAGCTCTTGTTGCTGCCGGTAGCGGGTCAGCAGAAAGTAGAGTTGTGCCTGGAACCGGTACTGCTGGGGGTCTTCGTAGAACCGGCCGAGAAACGGATTCTCCTCGACTTTCTCCAACACCAACCGAGCTTCTCGCTCGTCGGCGAGCAGCCGGGCGAGTGTGGTCTTGCCGGCGCCAATCGGGCCCTCGACCACGATGTACGGTTTGTCGCGCAATGGGGACTCTGTCTCTGCACCGCACGGCCCGGCGCATTCGAACTCCGCTCCGGGAGGTGTGGCTCACTCGATTCGCGCGCACTGCTACCATGCAGGCTGCAGACCTGTCCACCACGGCTGCGCCGACATTCGCCCTTCACATGAGATCGGCTATAAGCGCCACATGGCAATACAGTTCGACGGACTCGCGGGTTCCGTCATCACGACGGGAATCCCCGGCACCACGCTGGACCCGGATACTCGACGCGCCCTCGAATGGATTCGCCCGTCCGGTGTCATTTTGTTTCGCCGCAATGTGGAGTCTCTCGCGCAGCTGCGCGCACTGACCGACGAACTGCACGCGCTGCCCTCCCGCCCCCTTGTTTCGATCGACCACGAGGGCGGCAAGATAGTGCGCGTCGGGCCGCCATTCACCGACTTCCCCGCTGCCCGCACGGCCGCCGACGCCGATACCGCGCGTGCGCTGGGCCGCGCCATGGGACGCGAATTGGCGGCGGCGGGAATCGACATCGACTTCGCGCCGGTCCTCGATGTCGACTCGAATCCCGCCAATCCAGTCATCGGCGAGCGCGCCTTCGCCGCATCGCCCGAGTTGGTGGCGCGGCTGGCTATCGCCTTCCTCGAGGGAATGCGGGCGACGGGGACCATCCCCTGCGGCAAGCATTTTCCCGGGCATGGCGACACCGACCGCGACTCCCACCTCGAGCTTCCCGTCGTCGCCAAGACGCGCGGCGAGCTGGAAGCGGTCGAGTTGCTCCCGTTCCGGGCGGCGATCGCGGCGCGGATCCCACTATTGATGACAGCGCACGTGCTCTACCCGGCTCTCGACGCCGAGCGACCGGCGACTCTGTCGCCGGCGATTCTGCGAGGCATGCTGCGGCGCGACCTCGCCTTCCCGGGCGTCATCGTCAGCGACGATCTGGAGATGCGCGCTCTCGGCAACGACTTCACCGTCGCCGAGGCCGCCGTCGCCGCGCTCGCCGCCGGCTGCGACTGGCTCCTCATCTGCAACGATTTCGACAACACCCAGCTCGCCGTCGAACGCGTCGAGGCGGCGCTCGCCAGCGGTGTGCTGGACGCCGCGGAGCTGCGTGCC
>JBGTMF010000618.1:0-2186 GCA_041743795.1 Thermodesulfobacteriota bacterium
CGGCGGCGACGCTGGCGCGAGCCATGGAGCTGCGGGTCGACGGGGTGCGCGTCTTCGACGCCGTGCAGGCCACGTGCAACATCCTCGAACCGTCGTTGGCGCCGCTGCTGGCCGAGGCCGCCGCTGCGGGAGTGGGCGTTATCGTCAAGGAAGTGCACGCCAATGGCCGTCTGACGCCGGCCAATCGCCGGCCCGAGGACCAGGCGTTGATCGAGTCGCTGTCGGCCTTGGCGTCTGGGCGCGGCATCACCGTCGATCAACTGGCGCTGTTGTTCGTCCTCGAGATGCCGTTCGTCGACGTCGTCATCTCCGGTGCCGCGACGGTCGAGCAATTGCGTTCACACGCCGCGGTCCGTGCGTCCGGTATGGATCTTCGGCACGACCTGGCTGCCTTTGCGGAGGCATCGCAAATTTACTGGAGTAAACGCTCCGACTTGCCGTGGCGCTGACGCGGCAAAGGCGTCGTCGCCTGTCGGGTTGGTTGGAGACGACGGGCGACGGACTCATTGCTGGCTCGTGGCGCGCTGGGGCGCTACAAGGTGGCGTGCAATAGCGACGGAGGTGCCGATTGAAGCCGCCTATCCCGACGAAGATCGCGCCGAGCGCGCGCCTGGCATCGATGTCGCCCCTCGCGGTCGAGAGGGAGTTCCGCAGCTTGGTCGATGCGGGGCTGCCGATTCGACCGGCTGGTTCGGTGAAGCGGACGCCGCGCCGGTTGCTCTCGCTCGGCTATGTGCCGCAATTCAAGGCGGCGCTGTTCGACTCGACATTCTACTTTTGCGCCGTGCGGCAGAACGTCGACGTGCGCTTCTCCGTCACCTACGTCGTGCAGTCCGTGCCGGGCGGCACGCGTGCTGCCTTTCCGCGGCTCTTCTACAAGGACGTTTCGCTGGTGTGGCGCGCCGCCTCGCATTTCACCGGTGAGTGGATCGGCAAAGGTGACGTCAAGCCGGTGGAGGAAGACGGCTATGAGGTGATGTACTCCGCCGAAGAGACGACGGATCTGCCGTTCGAGTTGCAGCACGCCGTCGAAACGGTTTCCCGCAGCGCCGCCGACATACCGCACGACGAGAAGGCCTTGCGGCTGGTCTTGCGCAACGCCCCCGTCGGTCGTGTGCCTGCCTACCGCGATTTCACCGAGCCGCGGCGGCGCGCGCGAGAGAACCCGCGCAACTTGATTCATCGCGGCAAGCCCGTCGCCTGGTTCGCACGGCGCAACGTGCCGGAGTCGCTGCGCTTTGCCGCCGGCTACGAGCCCGACTTCACTTCGCGCGGCGTACTCGAGGTGACGGCGACGAAGAGCCGGCTCTACGGCGGTCGCGTGCGCCGCTTTCGCATCCTCTCGTGCAATCGGCGCATCCAATACCTCTTCATGGCGGCGCCGCGTCACGTGTGGATCATCCCGCCGCAGGCGCTGACCACCGAACTGATGACCTACGGCGTGCGTACCGTCGATGTCGAGGTCGAGGAGGCGCTGTGCGTACCCGGTTACGAGTACCACTTCGTCGACGAGAGCGTAGATCCGCCGGAGCTGATCAGCCAGATCCCGCCGGGTTTTGCCGGCGCGATGAGCGAGGTGGAACCGGGCCGCTGCGACACCTCGGCGTGGCTCGAGCGCTTGCCCGTCGTGCGCGAGTTTCGCCGCAAGGTACTGTAGCAGCCCGATAGGCGGGGCTGAGCGGTTTGATTCGCCCGATCAGCTCTCGTCTGCTATTCGGGCAGGCGATTCGCAGGATTGAGACGTTTCGCGCGGGTAGTGCTGGTGCGTGGGTGTTCGGACTGCCCGGCACGTCGCTTGCCAGATCAGCGCTGCGTGGCTGGAGACGATAAACGGATGGCGAAGTCGGTTCCGTCGCATCGATCGGGTCGGCTGCGCCGGGTGCTGCCACTGCTCGGCGGGCTGACGGCGTTGATCGCAGTCATCGCCTGGTTGGCCGGCGCCTTCGACGAGAAGATCGAACCCGGGCGACACGCCGCCGCGGTCCGCCGTCTCGACGGGCTTCCGACCGCGGTCGTCGAGTCGGTCGAAAAGCAGTCGATCGAAGAGGCGGTGGGGACGCTCAAGGCTTCCAGTCGCACCCTCGTATCGGCACGGGTCTTGGCGACGATCGAGGAGATCACTGTTGCGGCCGGGGACCAGGTCGACGCCGGCGCGGTGCTGGTGCGCCTCGACGACCGCGAGCTGC
>JBGTMF010000619.1:0-2085 GCA_041743795.1 Thermodesulfobacteriota bacterium
GCGCCGCCGGCATCGCGATGGGCACGCGCTTTCTGCTGACAGCGGAGAGCCCGGTGCCGGAGGCGACGGCGCAGCGCTACTTCTCCGCGTCGGTGATGGATGTGCCGGTGACGACGCAGGTCGACGGGCTGCCGCAGCGCGTCGTCCGCAACGAGCTCGTACGCGAACTCGAGTCGAGCAGCTCACCCGCCCTCCTCCTGCGAGCGCTGCGCAGCGCGTGGGAGTACCGCAAGCTCTCCGGCGCCTCGCTCAACCAATTGCTGTCGTCGGCACTCGCGCTGCAGAAGAGCGACAAGCTGACGCGGTCGCAGGTGCTGATGGCAGCCAACGCGCCGATCCTCATCAAGCGCGCCATGGTCGACGGCGTTCCGTCCGAAGGCGTGCTGCCGAGCGGCCAGGTCACCGGCGTCATCGCCGATCGGCCGAGCTGCGCCAACTTGATCGCGCGCATCATGGATGAAGCGGAGCAGGCGCTCGCGCGCCTGCGCAACTGATCCGAACGAGGAGATCGCCTGTGTCGTTCCATACCACCATCGAAAAGGGAGCCGCCGAGATCCTGCTGGATCACCCGCCGGTGAATGCCTTCGACAGCGTCGGATGGCTGAAGTTGGCGCGTGAGATCGAACGCGTCGGCAAATCGGGCGACGCCAACGTCGTGCTGATCCACGCCAAAGGCCGCGGCTTCTGCGCCGGCGTCGACATCAAGGAACTGGCCCGCGACAGCAGCCTCATCACCGCGGTGAACCACGGCTGCTACGAGACGTTCGCCGCCATCCACGATTGCCCAGTGCCGGTAATCGCCGCCGCACACGGTTTTGTCCTCGGCGGCGGCATCGGTATCGTCGGCGCCTGCGACGTCATCCTGGCGTCGGAGGACGCCACATTCGGCCTGCCCGAAATCGACCGCGGCGCGCTCGGCGCTGCGACCCACCTGCTGCGCATGTTCCCGATCCAGAAGGTGCGCAAAATGCTCTACACCGGCGAGCCGATCTCCGCCCAGGAGGCCTACCGCCTCGGCGCCGTCGAGTCGGTCCTCCCCGCGCCACAACTGTTGCCCGCCGCGCGCGACCTGGCCGCGAAGATCGCCGCCAAAAGCCCGAAGGCCCTGCGCCTAGCCAAGGAGTCCCTCAACGGCATCGAACTACTCGATATCAAGCGCAGCTACCGCTACGAACAGGGCTTCACGCTGGAGCTGTACACGTCGCCCGACTCGCAGGAAGCGCGCAAAGCCTTCGTCGAAAAACGAGATGCCAAGTTTGAAAAGCAATGAATGGAGCGAGGCGGGCTCTGCTCGTCTCGCGAGCTCATCGGAGCGCGAAGCGCGCACGGGAGCGTTTCTGTAATGAATCTCGACTTCACTCCTGAGTTGCAGGCGTTTCGCTCCGAGGCGCGGGCGTGGCTCGCGGCGAATGTGCCTTCGCCGCCGTTGCCTTCGCTCGATACGCGCGAGGGGTTTGCGCTGCATCGCGCCTGGGAGCGCAAGCTCAATGAGGGGCGCTGGGCGATGGTTCCGTGGCCGGTCGAGTACGGCGGCCGCGGCGCCAATCTGATCGAGTGGCTGGTGTTCGAGGAGGAGTACTACCGCGCCGGGGCGCCGGGGCGGGTCAACCAGAACGGCATCTTCCTGCTCGGCCCGACGTTGATGGAATACGGTACGCCGGAGCAGAAGGCGCGCTTCCTGCCGAAGATGGCGTCGGGCGAGGAGATCTGGGCGCAGGGTTGGTCGGAGCCGAACGCCGGCAGTGACATGGCGGCGATCCGCTCGACCGCGCGGCGCGACGGCGATCACTTCGTCCTCAACGGCCAGAAGACATGGGCGTCGCGCGGCGCCTTCGCCGACTGGTTGTTCGGAATCTTCCGTACCGACCCGAACTCGAAGAGACACCACGGACTGACGTTCATCCTCGTCCCGCTCGACGCGCCCGGCGTCAAGGTGCGGCCGATCGCGCAGCTCGACGGCGAGACCGGCTTCGCGGAAGTGTTCTTCGACGACGCGCGCGTGCACGTAGAGAACCAACTCGGCGACGAGGGCGGCGGTTGGGCGGTGGCGATGGCGACCGCCGGTTTCGAGCGCGGCCTGATGCT
>JBGTMF010000620.1:0-2174 GCA_041743795.1 Thermodesulfobacteriota bacterium
CGGCGAGCAGCCCGGCCGGCGGCGTGCCGCGCGACACCACGACGGCGAATCGCTCCGTCCGCGCTACGGCGTTCGCCACCTGGCTCGGGTGGCGCAACTCGAGTGAGACTTCGCCACCCGGGCACTGGTAAACGCCGCGGATCGCGGTCGGGTCGATGCTTCCGCCGGTGAACGTGCACGGCCCTGGGAACGTTTCGCCGCGTCCGAGAATCCCGGCCAGCAGCTCTTCCTGCCCGGGAGGAACGACAGCATTCGACGGCCCCGAGTCCTGACCCGGCGCCGCCGGCGGCGACCAGACAGACAAGGCGATGAAGGCGACGGCCAGCGCCCGGTTGCGTGTCCGGGTAGCCCGTCCTGCGCTCGAGCGGTGCGGTAGGCGAGACCATGTCGCCCGCAGTTCCGCTGGCGCTCGCGCAACCCTGCGGTTCATGGCTCGGCGCGGCGGGGAACCAACAGCATACTCAGGAAGAACGACGAGAAGATGGTCTGTGTGCCGAGGATCATCAGCGTCGAAGCCTGGATCGCCGGGCGCAAGGCATCGAGCGCGCCGCGACCCGTCTGCAGCCAGTGGACGAGGATGACGGCATCGATGACGAACCCCCACGCGAAGAGGATGCCGCCGGCGACCAGGCCCCTCTCGAGCGTAAACCAGCGCAGCAGCAAATCGATGGTGCGATCCTGGGTGTAGAGCCGCGCCGCGTGCGAGTACACCTTGGCGAAGAACCCGGTGCTGACGATCTGGTAGCCGAGAATGGTGAGAAGACTGCCGAGCGCCATGTAGTGGACATCGAACTGGATACCGGCGATGGCGCGTGGCCCGGAGCCGAGTAGAAGCAGCGGCAGCGCGCCGAGCACCATGAGCAGCATTCCCGGCAACAGGAAGAGGTAGAACGGCGAGAATAGCAGCATGAAACGCAGGTGCCGCCAGCCGTCGCGAAACACCCGCAAGTGCGGCGGCCGGTTGCGGCCATCGCGGTGCAGGGTGATCGGGATCTCGCGAATGTGCATACCGGACAGCGCCGCCTTGATCACCATCTCCGAGGCGAAGTCCATGCCCGTGGTCTGCAACTGCATGCGGCGGTAGGCCTCCGCGGTGAAGCCGCGCATGCCACAGTGGGCGTCCGACACACCGGCGCGAAACAGCAGATTGAGAAGACCGGAAAGCAGTGGATTGCCGAGCCGGTTGAGCACCGGCATGGCACCCTTTTCGATGCGACCGCGCAGCCGCGTGCCCATCACCAGGTCGGCGCCGTCGCGCAAGGCGCCGACAAAGCCGTCCAGATCCGTCAGATCATAGGAGTCGTCGGCGTCGGCCATGATGACGAGCGGCGCCCGGGCGGCTTTGATTCCGGCCATCAGGGCGCTGCCGTAGCCGGCACGCGGTTCGCTGACGACGCGGGCTCCGGCGGCCGTGGCGATGGCCGCCGAATCATCCGTCGAACCGTTATCGACAACCACGACCTCGCCGCTTACGCCCATGCGCTCCAAGGTCTGGCGAGCCTTGGCGACGCAGGTACCCACTGTTGCCGCCTCGTCCAGGCACGGCAGCACGATGCTCACCTCGAGGGGCGATTTCGCTTCGTCGGCCGCCGCGGTGACTGTGTCGAACGGCATCATCTCTTTCGCTCGCATGGCCACGTTCGTTCCGCTGTCCGGCAGCATCGTCGGCCGCCGGCATAGTCGCACAGCGCCTACCAGATATGCCAGAGCACAGTGCCCACCAGCTCACCGGAGCAGACCACAGGCGAGCGCGGCGACGCGTTCGTGCGCCACCAGCGACGGGTGCACGTAATCGTTGAACCAGGCGATCCCCGCCTCGGCGGCAAAGGTCTCGGCGAGGTCGACGAACGTCCCGCCCGCAGCTTCGACGACGGCGCGGCGACGCGCCAGCATCGCGGCGCGATCCGCTTCGCGGCCGGCAATCATGTCGGTGACGAGAAAGTCATGCAAGAAAAGAAATTTGGCGCCGCGCGCCCGGCTGCACTCGAGGAGCCCGTCGAGCGCTTCCACCTGATCGTCGATGCGCGCCATGGAAGCCGCCGCCGCCGGCGCTTGACTGCGGCGCCACGGCTCGCTGCCCTGCTCACCGACGATGAACAAGCGCGCCAGCGTCACCACGCCCCAAAGAAAGTCGTCGTTGGCGCCGCCGTAGAAGACGACCTGGCCGTCGCCGC
>JBGTMF010000621.1:0-4954 GCA_041743795.1 Thermodesulfobacteriota bacterium
CCGCGCAACCACGCCAGCGCCGCCGCCAGCGTCGCCACCGCCAACAGCATCGCCACATGCGAATCGCTGAGGGCGTTCCACAGCGGAAAGCCGAGCGACTTGATCGGCCACAGAGCAATGGCGCCGGCCAGCGCCGCCGCCGGCGGCATCCACGGCAGCAAGAGGCGGTGGACGAGGACGACCATCGTCGAGAACACCAGCATCGTCGCGATGCGGCCGACCAGGACGTGCGGTTCGAAGATGCGGAAGATGAGGCCGAGGGCTTCGTACGTCAGCGGTGCGCCGAACGTCGGCCGATCGCAGTAGAGGATCTCGCCGTGCGAGAGTCCCTCGCCGATAGCAAGGATCGAGCCCTCGTCATGCAAAGACACGCCGCGCTCGAGAAACACCAGTTGAAACAGGCAGCTTGCCACAAAAAGAATGGATGACGCGGCAAGCGCCGGGAATTCGTGGTGCCGCATCGGTGGGCGAACACTGCTCAATGGGAAAAGGCAGCTTGACACTGCCGGAAAGCCTGTGCAAGCGTGCTCAGACGATGCGAGTATTATTCTATTACCGTGGAATTGAGAATCTGGGCGTTGGCTACCTCATGTCGATGCTCAAGGCCAACGGCCACCAGATCGATCTGATATTCGACCCTGGTTTCGACGACAATCTCTTCTTGAAAGCGCCGAAGCTGCAGTGGCTCAACCGTCATCAGACCCTGCTCGAGCGCGCCAAGGCGTTCAAGCCGGATCTGGTCGCCATCGGCGCACTGACCAACCTCTGGCCGTTTGCCCAGCAGATGGCGACCAAGCTCAAGGAATCGCTCGGTGTGCCGATCATCGTCGGTGGACACCACGCGCAGGCGCTGCCGGAATACGTGTTGAACCATCCGGCGGTCGACTACGTGTGCCTCGGCGAAGGCGAACTGTCGCTACTCGATCTAGTCAATCGCATGCAGGCAGGCGAGGACACGACGTCGGTTCCCGGCACCTGGGCCAAGCAGAACGGCTTGATCATCCGCAACCCGATGGGCGAGCTGGAAAACGACCTCGACAAGTTTCCGTTCCCGGAGAAGGAACTGTGGCACGAGTACGGCTGCTTCCACGACAATCTCGAAGTCTTCACCGGGCGCGGCTGTCCGTTCAAGTGCACCTTCTGCAACATTCACTACCAGCGTGAGATCTTCAAAGGCACCGGCAACTTTCTCCGCAAGCGTTCGATCGCCAACGTGATCGAGGAGCTCAAGGTCAACCTCACCAAGTACGACGCCAAGACGGTGTCGGTGCACGACGACAACTTCACCACCAACGCCAAGTGGGTGGAGGAGTTCTGCGAGGCCTACCGCAAGGAGATCAATCTCCCGTGGTACTGCTTCGGCTATCCGACGACGATCAAACCGCGCCTCGTCAATGCGATGAAGTCGGCCAACTGCATGACCATCTTCATGGGCGTCGATTCGGGATCGCAGGAGATCCGCCGCGACCTGATGGAGCGGCCGATGTCGGACGAGCTCATCTACGGGGCCGCCAAGACGATCAAGGAGGCCGGTATCGGCCTGCAGGTGTCGTGCATCTACGGCATCCCCGGCGAAACGCCCGAGCAGATGTGGGAGACGCTGGAAATGGTCGAGAAGATCGAGCCGACACAATCGTCGGCGTACGTCTTCTACCCGTTCCCGAAGACCAAGCTGTACGAGAAGTCGGTGCAGATGGGATACCTCGACGAAGAAGGCGAGGAGTTGGTCCGCCAGGGCATCTCCGGCTACCACCACGAGTCGATTCTCAAGCACCCGCACAAGGAACTGGCGGAGACCCTCGCCAAGACCACGCCGATCTACGTCCGCGCCCCCGACGCCGTCAAGCCGGTCCTGCGCTGGATGATCAACAACCACTACAAGCGTCTGGCGCTGTTGCTCTACGTCGCGCTGATTCCGATCACCTTCCCGTACCTCGGGCTCGAGGGCATCAAGGTGACCCTGAAGATGGCTTGGAAGGCTCTGTGGCGGAAGTCGGCGCCGTTGGATCCGGCGACGGACGAAAGTCCCGGCCGCCTGGCGGCTTGAATGCGGCCGTCGCGCCCGCGCTGTGACGCGGAGCCCGACGGCTCGTAACGGAGCACACGAAGTGTCGGTGGACAGCTGCCCGCTTTGCGGCGGCGCTGAGTTTGGCCTTCTCTACCCGAGCACGCTGGGAAAGAAGCGCGAGGCCAGTTCGCAATACAACTGCACCAGCCACGGGCTCGGCATCCACCCCGACATCTTTCGCTGCCGCGCCTGCTCGATGGTGTTCAACGAAGCGGCCCCCGAATCGAGCGACGTCGCCGGCGAGTACGAGCAGGTCGAGGATCCCGAGTACCTGGCGCAACGCGAGTCGCGCAGGTTGACGTTTCACCGCGAGTTGGACGCCATCGAGGCGATCCACGCGAAGGGCGATCTCCTCGACGTCGGCTGCTACACCGGCTTCTTTCTCGAGTGTGCTCGCGATCGCGGCTGGCGCGTCCGCGGCGTCGAACCGAGTCGCTGGGCGGCCCGTTATGCCACCGAGGAACTCCGACTCGACGTCTTCAACGGTCCGGTCGAGCGCTTCGCCAGCCAGCAGAGCTTCGACGTCGTCACCATGTGGGACGTTCTCGAGCACGTGCCCAACCCGGTCGAGGTCCTCACCATCTTGCGACGGCACGTCCGCGACGACGGACTACTCGTCTTCGCGACGCACAACCTCGACACCGCGGTGGCGCGCGCGTTGGGGCGGCACTTTCCGCTCTTCATGGAGATGCACACGGTCCATTTCAACAACCGCACCTTGCAACTGCTGCTCGAGAAAGCCGGCTACCGGCTGGAACGCAAACACACCCAACGACGGGCCGTGCGGCTGGGCTATCTGTTGACCCGACTGCGGCGCTTCGGCGCGACGCCCGAGCGGCTGGCCAGCAGTGTAGCCCGCAAGCTGTCGCTCGAGGACCGCATCTTGTGGACCGGCATGGTCGGCGTCGAAACCTACTTTGCCCGTCCGCTGTGAGCGCTGCGCCGCATCGCCGGCGGTTGCCTTCGCGCTCGGTTCAGAACATACAGACCGTCAGCATGGGTAGGGAATTCCGACTTTCCGTCATCATGCCGGTCTACAACGAACGGCACACGCTGGCGAAGATCCTCGAGCGCGTGCGCGCCGTGCCGATTCGCAAGGAGATCGTCATCGTCGACGACGCTTCGACCGACGGCACGCGCGAGCAGATCGCGCGCATCGTCGCCACCTGGCCGGACGACGACGACAACCTGCTGCGCGTCTTTCTGCAGGAGCACAACCAGGGCAAGGGCGCCGCCGTGCGGCGCGCCATCGGAGAGGTGCGCGGCGACATCACGCTCATTCAGGACGCCGATCTCGAGTACAATCCCGACGAATACCCGCAGCTGATCGCTCCCATCCTCAATGGCGACGCCGACGTCGTCTACGGCTCCCGCTTCCTCGGCGGCCCGCGCCGGGTGTTGTTCTTCCGTCACACGATGGGCAACCGGTTGCTGACGTTTCTCTCCAACCTGTGCACCGACCTCAACCTCACCGACATGGAGACCTGCTACAAGGTCTTCCGGACGGACATCGTCAAGCGGCTCAACCTGAAGTCGGACCGCTTCGGCATGGAGCCCGAGATCACCGCCAAACTCGCCAAGATGGGGTGCCGGATCTACGAGATTCCCATCAGCTACCACGGCCGCGAGTACTGGGAAGGCAAGAAGATCGGCTGGAAAGACGGATTCTCGGCGATCTGGACGATCCTGAAGTATTCGCTGAGCGACGACGACGGCGACGCCGATCCCGGCTACGTGACCTTGCGCCGACTGCGCAACGCGCGGCGCTACAACGATTGGGTGTGGTCGATGCTCGAACCGCACGTCGGAAATCGCGTCCTCGAGGTAGGCTGTGGTGTCGGCAATTTCACCCACTACCTGCGCCAGCGCGAGTACGTCCTCGCCACCGACAACAACGACGAGTACCTGACCGTACTGCGCACCTCGACCGAACACCTCGACAACGTCGACGTGCAGGGCATCGACTGGGAGCACGCCGATTTCGCCGCACTGCGCGCCCACGAGTTCGACACCATCATCTGCCTCAACGTGCTCGAACACATCGAGAACGACCGCGGCGCGCTGGAGACGTTCGCGGCAATCCTGCGTCCCGGCGGACGCTTGGTGTTGCAAGTTCCCGCCATGAGCGGCCTCTACGGCGAGATCGACCGCGCCATCGGCCACTACCGCCGCTACGAGGTGGATTCGCTGCGGCGGCTTCTCTCGCAGAGCGGGTTCGATGTCGCCGAGACGCGCTACTTCAACCTGCCTGGCGTTCTCGGCTGGTACATCAACGCGAAACTGCTCGGCCGCAAGGCGGTGCCTGGAGTGCAGGCGCGTTTGGTCAACCTGCTGGTTCCGCTGCTCAAGCTGGAGCAGAAGTTCTCGCCGCCGTTCGGCATGGCGCTGATCGCCATTGGCGTCAGGAGCGAAGCCACGGCGCCGTCGCACAGCGCATTCACCCTGCCGGATCGCGGGACGTCGCACTGAGGCAGTTCGGCCGGCCCGGCGGGTAGGCGACTGCCCGATTCCCCCTCGCGTCGAGGTTATGCCGGGCGAGGGGATTTGGGAGACTTTGGCTGCGAAGTGGAATTTGCGGCCAGACGCTGTCGCATCTCGGCGAGTTCCGGCATCATGAGTTCATGCTGGCGGTTCGTTGCGGGGTACGCCGTCGGCTGCGTGCAATTGTCAGTTTGCGGCATCCTGGGGCTAACGTTCAGTGGAGGTTCCGAGGATGAACGACAACCTGCACACCGGCATCAACCGATTGGGCCGTGCAATTCTGACACTTCTTTTTGCCGCGGCGGCTACCTCGGCGGTCGCTGGCGCGACGCCGACGCCCAGCGTGACGGCGCTTCCCACCGCGACGCCGACGCCGACCGCAATGCCGCGTCTCGAGGACGGCGG